>JAHJSU010000105.1 GCA_018829985.1 Elusimicrobiota bacterium
AAGAAATCAGACAACAAACCGTTTGATCCATAAACTTTCTTTGTGCCTTGGTGTCTTAGTGGCTGAGTAATTACTAAAAATCAGCGTTATCAGCGTTCTATATTCTATTCCGCCATCTCATAGCGACCTGAGTAGTTACTTTTCCTTTCCGTTCTATACTTTGTGTTCTTGGTGGTTTATTCTTGTCGTCCATTCTGCACTTTCTGCGCCTTTTTGCGGCCAATCCTGCGCCGCCAAAAAGGAAATTATCTATAGTATCAAGTTACTGGTTAGAAATTTTTTGGCGATTTTCGGTAACTACTCAGCCTCTACCTCTACCTGCGCCTGTACCTGAACAGTTACTCACTTTCGCAAAAAAGGCATTTAGAAACTTTCTCAATCCCCGTCCTTCCCATTAAAAACTCTTCACGGCTGATCCGCCGGGTTTGTCTTCGCGGTATTCGGCATGTCTTTGTACAGCGCCATCACTAACGCGGTTAAAAACCAGAACGGCTCCATGATCCGGACTATAATGAAAGTGTTGACTCCCACGCACTGGGTAAGCAGGCCAATCAGCGCGAGGACCAGGCCGAAAGCAAGCCCCCTGACCCATGGATCGTCGTGGGTTTTATACACGGAAAGGGCGGCGCGGTAAATCCTGTACAGCATCCACAAAAAAACGAAAAAACCCGCAAGCCCCGTCTCGCCGAGCACCAGCGCGTAATGGTTGTCGCCCAGGCCTACACCCGTCACTCCCCAGCCCAGCACGGGATGTTTTGGCAGTTTCTCCGTCAGCACGGTGCGCAGTGAAATGTAGCGCTGGAACGCGGATTCCTCAAGATTTATGTCCCTCCCAATTATGGAAAGCTTCTGTGTGGCCAGCTCGCCTTCGTACGTCATTGTTATCCTGTTCTTTGCCCGTTCAAACAGGTCCATGCTGACGCCGCTTATAGCTATTCCCATAAAAACAAGCACTAAAAGCCTTCTCTTCCTGAGGATTGCGAAAAAAGCCAGCGTCATAGCGACAAATCCCATGTAAGAGGCCCTGGAATAGGTGACCAGGAATGCCGGGAACATGAAAGAAAACAGGCCCAATATCAGGAAGAAACGCCTGTCCGGCAGCTCGGCAAGAAGGCTCAGCAGCAGGCCGAAAATTATCAGATAATATCCCCCCAGCGACGCCGGCTCCGACTCCGAAGGTTTTCCTATAGGCGCCTCGAACGGGGCGCCGGCCCTGGCGCCGGGACCGGCATTGGCGTAGTAATAATAAGCGTAGAACGTCACTATTATGGCGACCCAAAGCCCGTATTTGAGATATTTCTTCACTTCTTCCTTTGAGTCCACGATATTCACGGTCATGAAATAAATCAGAAAATATTCCACATACTTCAAAACATAAAAAGACGCCGTTTCAAACCTGACATCGCCTCTCAATACGCCAAGCGCGGTGGACAGGACACAAATTGAAATATATATCAGGATAGGGGTTTGCACCGGCGTATCGGTGACAAAAGGCTTGTCTTTGATAATAGCCGAGCGGGCCAGCCAGGAAAAGAACATGATCACCACAAGTATGTCATCATAGCGCAGGACCGCCGAGCGGCCTCCGGCAACCGCGCCCATGCCTAGTTCAGGGGAAAGCAGCATGGAGCATATCAGCAGCACCAGGCTCCCGCGCGGGGAAAAAAAAGCGATCAGCCCCGCCGTAACGGCCAGCGCCAGGATTATCACGATATTATAAGAAACCGCCGCAGCCAGATAACCCATGGCCACGGCGCTTATGACCGAGAAGAAAAAGACAAGATAGATCATCTGTTAGTAGGTAGTAGATAGTAGGTAGGTTTTTAAGGAATACCGCTTTCCCTATCTACCACCTACTACCTACCCTACTTTCTTACTTCCTGGCGTATTTCGCGTAATCTTTGTAATAATAGCCGTACTGCGGCCCCATTTCGGCGGCGCGCACGGCGTTCAAAACCACTCCTATCATGCGGGCATGCACCCCGAAGATCTGGTCTTTTGCCCGCTTGAGAGCGCCCCTGGCTATCTTGCCGGCCTTATAAACCAGCACAACGCCGTCCACGTGCTTGGCCACTATGACGGCGTCAATGAACATCAGCACCGGCGGAGCGTCTAAAACAATAATATCAAATTCGCTTTTCATGTCCTCTATCAGTTCTTTCCAGTTGGCCGAGTCCAGGACATCTATCATCTTGGCCGGGGTGGTGCCGGAGTTGATTATCCTCAGATTTTCTATGCCGGAGAAGCGCATAAGGCTGTCAAAGTCGATCCCCCCCATCATAAGGTCCGCGCTTTCAAGCATAACGTCGCGCCAATCGGTTTTACCGGCCAGGATATCGCTCAAGCCGGGCTCTTTAGGAGAGCCGAATATCTGGTATATGGCCGGCCGGCGCAGATCGGCGTCCACCAGCAGGGTCTTTAAGCCCGCCTGCGCGCCGGCCAGCGCGAAATTCACGGCGGTCAGGGTCTTGCCTTCGGCGGCGCCGGCGGAACTGAAAACCACGGAGATGCTTTCCCTGGTGTTCAGCTGGGATATTATATTGGTCCTCAGGCCGTGATAGGACTCTATGACGTTTGAAGCGTAGCGGCGGTTGAGGATAAGCACGCTTCTGAACGCTTCCACCGTATAACGCTCCTTTTTAAAGAGCTGGGTCAGCCAGTTATCCAGATGCTTCTCGCTGAGGATGTTCGGAATGATGCCCAGCACCGGCAGCTTAAGAAAAGCTTCTATGTCTTCGATGGTGCTTATCGAAACGTCCAGGTTCTCCAGCAGGAACACCAGCACGACGGCCAAAAACAATCCCAGGAGGCAGCCGACCAGCAGGTTCAGCCGCGTATTCGGAGAGATGGGAGCGTCGCTCGGCGCGGCGGGGTTGACCACGCTGACGAAGGAAACCACGGAGGAGAGGCCCAGTTTGGCTTCCTCGTACTGCTTGTTCAAAGTGGTATAGAGCCCTTCCTGCATGCGCAGCTCCCGGCTGATGCGGGCCAGGTCTAATTCCTGCGACGGAATTTCGCCGAGCTTTGACTGCACGGTCTGTATGCGCCGCTCCAGGTTCAGGACCTCCGGGTGATTGGGGGTATATTTCTCCAGCAGCTGTTTTTTCCTTATTTCCAAATCGGCCAGCTGATTGGCCAAAGCCGCCCCGAGGCCGGTCTTGGGGTTCTTTTCCAGGAAATTCTGTTTGGAACGCTCAAGCGAGCGGAGGTTTTCCTCCACCTCGTTCTTTCTGGCCGCGATATCCTCAAGCGTTTTTCTGCCCTGCTTGCTTTTCTGCTCGAGGTCGTAATCCTTGTACGCTTCCACGACCGCGTTGATTATATCGCTGGCCTTAAGGGGGTCGGTGTTTGTGGCGGAAATGGTGATAAGGTTTGAATCCTGCAGGCGCTCCGCCTTGTAAGAGGCCAGGATGGAGTTTGTGACGCGGCTGTTTTCGGCGGGGGTTTTATTTTCGTCCGCCCAGCCCAGCTTCCGGCCGGCACGCTCCGCTATTTCAACGGAGGTTATAACCCGTATCTCCGTTGCCACGGCGCCCCACGGGTCGAAATCGGAAATCCCGGAGCCGGGTATCCTGGCGTACGAGGCCGGCGGCTGGAATTTTATTATAGCCTGGCTCCGGTATATCACCGGCTGAAGGCGCGTGTAAAAAACGGTGGCGAATATGGTGACGCTGACGATCAGAAGCGCCGACCATTTGCGGCGGTTGATAATGCGCCAGTAATCGTAAAGGGTAAGCTCGGCGGTCATATTTTAAAATGTAGAGTGCAGAGCAATGGAGTTTCCTTTACTCTCTACACTATCTACTTCCCTTCTGTTATCGTAAGTATTCGGTGAACCCGTCATTCGTGATTGGCCGTCTGATGGCCATAGGCCCTGATACGGCACCTGCGCAAGTATTACCATTCCTGCCTGCCCGCCGGTTGTTTGGAGGGCGATCTTTTGGCAGGAATCCAATCAATCTTTATGGCCCCCGACTACAAATCTCGGGGTGCGGGAATGACACATGGGTTTACCGAATATTTACCTGTTATCCGCGGCTTGCGCCGGTCCGTCCCCGCTATCTCCTTGTTGTGGCGAGTATGCCCGCGGTGAAAGCGAAAGTGGCCAGCGTGAGCCACGGCACCATATTATCCGTTATCCATTTGGCGGCCATTGAATATTTCTTGCGCGGCACATAGACTATATCGCCGGTGAGCAGCACGGTGTTCTTATCCATCTGCCCGTTCATAACGGCCGCCAGGTCCACGTTAAGGACCTCTTCCCTGGTCTTGCCGTCGGCGTCCTTGGTCTTTCTGAAGATCCTCGCCTTATCGCCCTGCGCGTAATCCGCAAGCCCGTGCGCATCCGCCACCAGGTCCAGGATCTTCATGCCTTCCCGGTATTCGCGATAACCGGGAGCGCGCACCGCGCCTATAATGGCCACCCTGTTGGCGGCGAACTTGCGCACGTTGATGGTGACGCTGGGGTTGGACACGTATTTTGAGAATTTGGCGGTCAGCAGCTTTTCAAGCTCGCCCGCGCGCAGGCCCTGGACCTTCACGGAACCGAGCAGCGGTATCTCTATGGAGCCGTCCGGCTGGACGGTGACTTCCTTTGAAAATTCTTCGGCAGGGAACACATTAATACTGAGGACATCCCCCGCCGCCACAAAATATTCCTTTTCCAGCAGCGGCAGTATCTGGGCAAAAACGACGCCGGGAAGGGAATTTAAAAACAGTATTAACGCGAGTGCGGCGGATATTGTTTTCATAATGATAATTATATATATTTTAATGCTCCTTTAATTACCCTCTTTTTGAAAGAGGGGCCAGGGGAGATTTGTACAACTCTTATTAGTAACTATTTCTACAGCCGCACTTTACGAGGTAATATTCGGTGAACCCATGTCTCTTTCACGTATCTGCGTAGTTGCAGAGCTTGCTCTGCGTAAAAGGCAAAGCAAGCTTTGCCACTACAAAAGCAAAGTGCGGCTGTAGAACTATTCAGGTAGTCGCAGGCTTTAGCCTGCGTCCGCCTAAGACGGACGGCTGCCAGTCTGTTAGGGAACATGAGCAGTTACTCTTATTATTCAAATCCCCTTCGTCCCCCTTTGCTGAAAGGGGGACTTGCGAAAATCTGAAAGACCCCTGCTTATTCCCGCTCTTCCACGGCTTTTGCCAGTGATTTGACCAGTATGCGCAGCTCTTCCACTTTCTGTTCAAGATCTTTATCCCTGCCTCTGAAGCCCCCGGCGGAACTTTGAGCCGCGCCGGCGCACAAGACAAGGCTTTCCACTTTTCTCGAGAGAGCATCCAGCCTGCCGGTCAGCTCGGCCTCGCCGGAAGATTTCCCGCTGAAATTCCGGTAATAGCCGAAAAGCGTGAAGACCATTATAAAGGAAAAAAACATAAAAGACACGGCGCCTATCAGTATCAGGTAGTCAAGCGCCGCCAATATCCCGCCCAGCGCCGCGACAAGCGAAGCGAGCATGCCGAAAAGCATGGTCTCCTTGTTCTCGCTCCAGATGAGATTCGCGCCGGCGGGCGCCGGCGGCCTCTCCGGCCTGGGAAATTCAGGCCGCGCGGACATGGCGAAACGTGACTGGTGACTGGTGACTGGTGACTGGTGTCTGGTGTCTGGTGTCTGGTGTCTGGTGACTGGTGACCGGTAACCGGGCGCCGGCTCGGGCGGCAGGCCGGGACCGGAAGCGCGGCCGACTTCGCCTTTCAGGCGGTCCAGCAGGGCTTTGAGCTCGCTTACTTTGTTCATCCCGCTCCCCCTTCCTTCGGAAGTTTCTTTTCCGCCGCGGAGAGCTTTTCTTCCCTGGCTTTAAACTCAAGCCGTATCCTGTCAAAAGTTTTGTTCAGTTCCGCTTTTCTGAAGTTAACATCGTCTTCCAGCGCTTTCTCTTTAAGCTTAAGCTGACGGACTTTGGCCGAGTAATCGCTTTCAACTTTGCTTATCCGGGTATCCAGGGCCTTGTTTTTTTCCTCCCAGCGCGTTATCAGGTCCATTTCCTTCCTGTTGATCCTGTCATAGAGTTCCTGCATCCTGGCCGTATATTTTAAATTCATCTCCGCTTCCGTTTCCGCGGTTTTGGCCTTAAACTCCGCCAGTTCGGACTCCTTCTGTTTCAGCGCTTCGCCCAGGTCGTCCAGCTTCCTGGCGCTTTCGTTTCCGGCCTTATCAAGATTCGAAAGTTCCTTTTCCGCCGCGGAGAGCTTTTCTTCCCTGGCTTCGAACTCAAGCCGTATCCTGTCAAAAGTCTTTATCAGCTCCGTTTTTCTGGAGTTAAAATCGTCTTCCAGCGCTTTCTCTTTAAGCTTAAGCTGCCGGACTTTGACCGGGTAATCGCTTTCAACTTCGCTTATCCGGGCATCCAGGGCCCTGTTTTTTTCCTCCCAGCGCGTTATCATGTCCTTTTCTTTCCTGTTGATCCTGTCATAGAGTTCCTGCATCCTGGCCGCATATTTCAGATTCATCTCCGCTTCCGTTTCCGCGGTTTTGGCCTTAAACTCCGCCAGTTCGGACTCCTTCTGTTTCAGCGCTTCGCTTAGAAGGGCCTTATCCTTATACTGTTTTTCCAAAACCGTCAGCCGGTGCGCGTAATCGGACTCATATTCCTGTACGATCCCGTCCAGGGATTTCATCCCGGCGGCGAATTCGTCCATGACGGCGTTCAGGTGAACGGCCGCCGGGTTATTCTCGTCCCAAAGCCGGGCAAGCAGTTGTTTAAGCCGCTCAACCAGTTCGCCGGGCACGCATTGCACAAATTTTTCCTTTTCCATATCAGTTCCTGTTTACGGACAGTGAGTAAGTGAGTAAGTGAGTAAGTGATTGAGTGATTAAGTAAGCAAGGAAGAATCATTCTCTTACTCAATCACTTTCTTGCTCAATAACTCTCTTACTCAATCACTTTCTTGCTCAATAACTCTCTTACTCAATCACTTTCTTGCTCAATAACTCTCTTACTCAATCACTTTCTTGCTTCTTACCCACGCGGCTATTTCCTGTTTTTATAGTCCATGATGACGCGGGTAAGCTCTATCCTGAGATTTTCTATTTCAGCCGTTTTGGCGGAATATTCTTTTTCGAGGTCCAGATTGCGGCTGATCAGCTTTTTTTCCTTCCCGGCGAGGGCTTGTTCCCCGGCGAGCATGTCCGCGTTAAGGCGGTTGCGGCCCGCGTTAAGGCCGGACTCGAGCTCCAGCTGTTTCCGGCGCCATAACTCCTCGTTTTCGCGCATACGGGCCTCTTTGGCTTGAAGCGCCTCTTCCAGTTCTTTAAGCCTTGCCCCATACTCCCGCCTGGTCTCTTCAAGCTTCCCGGCGGCTTCTTTTTCCAGCTTCTCCTGGCGGGCATGATATTCCCTGAGCAGCGCGTTGAACCTGTCTTCCTGTTCGGCAAGCTGGCCGAGCGCGCGCCCGGAATACTCGGCGTCAAGCTCGCGCTGTTTTTTGTTCCATA
>JAHJSU010000106.1 GCA_018829985.1 Elusimicrobiota bacterium
AAGAAATCAGACAACAAACCGTTTGATCCATAAACTTTCTTTGTGCCTTGGTGTCTTAGTGGCTGAGTAATTACTAAAAATCAGCGTTATCAGCGTTCTATATTCTATTCCGCCATCTCATAGCGACCTGAGTAGTTACAGTAAGAGAGTAATTTATTCTATCAACTTATCAACTGCCGTTCCCACTTATCAATATCTGAAAAATGATATAATAGACTGAACTTGGCCGGAAGCGGTTTTCGTTCCCGGGAGTATGTTTTTTGCCGGGTTTTCCAGAGGTTCAATCCCGCAATTTTTACAGCGGGCGGATTTTATTTCTCCTCTCCGCGAGGAGGGGGGTGGAGCGAAGCGACACAATTCAGCAAAAACAGGTGGATTGAAACATGTACTTGAAAGCCATTGATATCTACGGTTTTAAATCATTCGCCAATAAGGTCAAGCTGCCGCTTAAGCCCGGCATCACCTGCATAGTGGGCCCCAACGGCTGCGGCAAGTCCAACGTGGTGGATTCGCTCAAATGGTGCATAGGCGAGATGTCGTGGAAATCGCTCAGAACGCCGTCAATGATGGACGTGATATTCGCGGGCACCACGCGCAGGCAGTCGCTTAACATGGCCGAAGTAGCCATGACCTTCGACAACGAATCCCGCAAACTCCCGCTCGATTTCAGCGAGGTCACGGTGACCAGGAAGATCTACCGCTCCGAGGAATCCGAATATTTCATGAATAAAGTGCAGTGCCGCTTAAAAGACATCCGCGAGATGTTCCTTGACACCGGCATAGGGACCGACGGCTACGCCATCATAGACCAGGGCGAAGTGGAATACGTCCTTTCCGCGACCCCGGAGGAAAGGAGGGGGCTTTTTGAGGAAGCGGCCGGCGTGGCCAAATACAAAGCCAAGAGGGAAGAGGCCCTGAAGCGCCTTGAAAAAGTGGACGCGGACCTGGCCCGGCTTGCCGACACAATGGCTTTGATAGACGAACAGATTAAAAAGCTTGATACGGAGGCCAAGCGCGCGCGCACCCGGCAGAAATACAAGGAAGAGCTGACCGAAGCCGAGATAGCCATGCTGGCCGGCGAACTGTCCGCCTTAGGCGGACGGACGGCCGCCTGCGAGGAGATGCTTGAGCCGGTGAACAGGGAACTTTCCGAGACCGCTGCCGCCGTCACCGCTTTGAACGGGGAAATAGCGGCTTTAAATCTGAACCTCACCCAGAAACAGGAAGAGGCGCGCGTTTTGAACGAAGCCATCTCCGCCGTCAAATTCGAGAAAGCCCGGCTGGAAGGCACGGTGGTGAACAACAGCAACCTTTCCGCGGAGCTCTCCTCCCAGACCAGGCAGCTTGAATCCTCTGAAAAGCGCAACGAAGAAACCATCGCCAGGACCGCCCCCCGCCTGGAAGAGGTCAAAAATACGCTGGCGAACGGCGAAGCTTCCCTGAACGGCCTCGCGAACGATTACGAAAAGGGACTGGCCGAGTTGAAAAAGATAGAGGAAGAGACCAACGCCGTCGACGCCTCCGCCGACGCTCTTGAGCGCGACATTACCGCCGCCTACCAGTCCGAAGTGGATCTCTCCAACGAAATCGCCAAGACCGGCTCCGACATCGGCCATTATAAGGACAATATCCTGGGCCTTAAAAAAGACATGGAGGGGCTTGAGCTGAAGAGAACCGGGCTCCAGGCCAGACTCTCCGGGATCCGGGCCGGGCTTGAACGGGGCAAAAACGCCATAGAAACCGGGAAAGCGGGCCTTGGCGAAATTCAGGCCGCCAGGAACGGCTTCGCGGCGAAACTTTCCGAAATAGAAAAAAGGCTTTTCGATATCAATGCCGATAAAACCGGCGCCCGGTCCCGTCTTGACGCGATACTGTCGCAGGGGGAGAAAGATTCCTACTGGGTGGGCATCAATAATGTGCTGAACTCCGGCCTTGACGGCATAAGGGGCACGCTGCGGCGCCTGGTGACGGTAAAAAAAGAAGACCGGCTGGCCGTGGACGAGGCTTTCAGCCGGTTCCTTGACGCCGTGGTCTGCGACACGGCCGAGCGCGCGGACGAGGCCATAGCCTATCTGAAACACCTGGGCAAAGGCCGCTGCCGGTTCATAATACTCGACCGCGTGGGCGCCGCCCCGTCCGGTTCCTGGGAAATCCCGAACGCCGTTAAAATACGCGAAAAAATAACCTGCCTCCCCGAATACGAAGCTCTTGTGGACAAGCTGCTGGCCGGAATTTACTCCGTCGGAGGCTCCGTCATGGGGCCTTTCTGGATGTCCGGCGGCGTTGAAGAAGTGACCTCAAACGAACCGTACTGGGAAGAAGAAGGCGAGCTTAAAGAAAAGATCCGGCTGCTGGAGACTGAAGAAGCCGGGCTTGGGGCGGAGAAGACCGAAAACACCGCCGGGCTCGAGAATTCCGCCGCGCAGGCCGCGGCCGCCCAGGAAAAAATAAACGCCCTTAACATAGAACTCCACCGCGCCGAGGTGGAAAACAAAAACGCCGAAGGCGAAGCCGGACTCAATACCGGCAATCTTGATTTCACGGCCTCGGAAACGGCCAAGGCCCAGGCCACGCTCTCCGCCGCTGAAGAGCGGCTGACGGCCCTGAACTCGCGGATAGCCGAAGCCAGAACGGCCTGCGAAGCCAAAAGGGCCGAGCTGGCCGCCTTGAGCGGCAGGAAAGACGCTCTTCACGCAGCCTACTCAAAGAACAAGGAAGAGATAGGCGCCCGGAAAGCGAACCTTGAAAACCACCGGAAAAATCTCGAGTTCGTCAAGACGGAGATAAACCGCCTTGAGCACCATCTTTCCGCCCTGACCGCGGAGCGCGAGCGCGCCGCGGCCGCGAAGACCGGACTGTCCGAACGCGCGGCCCGATACGCCGCGGAGACCGAGGACGCCAAAAAACGCATGCTGGAAGTGATGAGCGAACTGGCCGAGAAAGAAATAATAGAAAAGCAGATGGCCGAAGACATAAACGTTTTGAAGACCGACTTCGACCGCCTTAACACGAACCTTAAGGATTCAAAAGAGATACAGGGCGAGTGCGACAAGAAGAAACATGAGATAGAGCTTCAGATAAACACCCTGAAAACCCACAGTTCCGACCTGACCCGCCGCCTGACCGAAGAGTGGAATATCACCGTTGAGGAGGCCGCCGCGAAATACGGGGCCGTGGAAGTGGACGCCGAAAGAGTCAAATTCCTCAGGAAGCGTCTTGAAAATATGGGCGCGGTGAACATGACGGCGCCCGAGGAACACGACGCGCTGGTTAACCGGTATAATTTCATGAATTCCCAGGTGGAGGATCTGAATAAAGCCAAGAGCGACTTAAAGTCGGCCATCGCCAGGATTAACGACACCACCAGGGAAAACTTCAGGTTCACTTTCGACAAGGTCAAGGTGCACTTTAAGCAGATCTACGGCCTGCTGTTCAACGGCGGCGAGGCGGACCTGATCCTGACCATGCCGGATGACATACTTGAGACCGGCGTTGAGATCCTGGCCCATCCGCCCGGCAAGAAACTGGTAAGCATCTCCCAGCTCTCGGGCGGCGAAAAAGCGCTGACCGCGCTGGCGCTGCTGTTCAGCTTTTTCTGCGTAAATCCTTCGCCTTTCTGCGTGATGGACGAGGCCGACGCGCCGCTGGACGAGGCCAATATAGAGCGCTTCGTAAGACTGCTCAGGGAATTTTCCGGCACCACCCAGTTCATAGTCATTACCCATAATAAGCGCACCATGGAAGCCGCGGACGTGCTCTATGGAGTGACAATGGAGGAACTGGGGGTTTCAAAACTTCTCTCGGTGGACCTGAGAAAAGCTTCGGCGCTGGCCGAAAGCGGCGGCAGGGTGAAAGTGGAGCTGAATACATAGCGAGAGAGTGGAGAAGTTGACAAGTTTATAAGTTGATAAGTGGGGACGGCAGTTGACAAGTAAAAACGTCTTTCGGTCCTTATCAACTTTTCAACTTATCAACCAGTAAACTGGCTATTATGATTTACGGCGTTTTTTCGGATGTCCATGCCAATTATGAAGCGTTGAAATCGGCGCTTGCTTTTTTTAAGAAAAACAAGGCGACCAGCTTCATCTGCTGCGGGGACATGGTGGGCTATGGGCCCCAGCCGGTCGAATGCGTCAAGGCCGTAATGGGCCTGGAAAACCTGGCCGTAGTCATGGGCAACCACGACGCGGCCGCGACCGGCAGGATGGACATGAAATGGTTTAACGCCAACGCCATCGCGGCCATATTATACGCCAGAAGCAACCTTTCGGGAGCCGAGCAGGCCTGGCTGGCCGGCCTGCCGGAAACCGTCATAACGCCGGATTTCACCCTGGTGCACGGCTCGCCCAGGAAACCCCTGACCGAATATGTTTTAAGCGAATCACAATTCACCGAAAATCTGCCATACTGGGAGATTTCGCCCTGCTTTATAGGGCACAGCCATATGCCGGTCTATTTCCGGCAAACCGGGAACTCCCTGCCTGAGACCGATTTTTTAAGGCCCATGTCAAGAATGCTGCTCGACGGGTTCCGCTATATACTGAACCCGGGTTCGGTGGGCCAGCCCAGGGACGGGAATCCGAGGGCTTCGGTCGGCATATATGATTCCCAGAAAAAGAGCTTTGAAATATTCCGTGTGGATTATAATGTGGCCAAAACCCAGGAGCTGATGAATAAAACCGGCCTGCCGCCGGTGCTCGTGGACCGGCTGGCTTACGGGTTATAAGGGAAACGTAACTACCCAGGTTCCAGGTTCACAGTTCAGCGGTTCAACGGTTGAAAACCAGGGAACACAAGAAGATCGTGAAAAAAATAACCCTGAACCTTGAACCCTGAACCTGATAACCTGAACAGTTACAGGGAAACAATGAAGACGCATATACTTATAGTGGACGATGACAAGAACTTTATTGAAACGCTTAAAGACGGTCTGAAGCTCAAGGAACTGGAAGCCCATATAACAGTGGCTGGATCCGCGCAGGAAGCTCTGGCGGCGCTTTCCAAAATCGTGCCTTCTCTCATCATACTGGACATACAGCTTCCCGACATGCACGGGGTGGAACTTCTGCGCACCATCAAGGAGTCGGCGCGCCTGAAAAAAGTGCCCGTCATCTTCATCTCCGCCAAATATACCGAGCCCGCGGACCGCTCAGAAGCCATACTGGCCGGCGGGGGGTCTTTTTTCTCCAAACCGGTGGATATCGACGAGCTCTGGAAAGAGATCAAATACCTGCTTGACCGACAGTAGAGTAGAGAATCAAAAGAACGTTGATACGTAGATAAGTAGATACGTAAATAAGGGAAATTGCTTTAACGTATAAATGTATTTACCTGTCATCATATCAACGCTGTTTGCTGATTTAAGGTAACTACTCAGGTTCTCCGTATTTTTCACGTATTTTTTGTAGTGGCAAAGCTTGCTTTGCCTTTTTGGGCAGAGTAAACTCTGCCACTACGACGACAGACCTGAGTAGTTACGATTTAAGTCAGAAGTGAGAAGTAAGATATTAGGGATGAAATACCTTAAGATCTGACTTCTGACCTCTGATTTCTTACTTCTTAAAATCGGAGGCATTATGTCAAATGAAATAATTTTAACGGACGCCAATTTTGAACAGGAAGTGCTCAAAAGCGCGCTGCCGGTGCTGGTGGATTTCTGGGCGCCGTGGTGCGGGCCCTGCAAAATGATAGGCCCGCTG
Source organism: Elusimicrobiota bacterium (assembly GCA_018829985.1). Taxonomy (GTDB): domain Bacteria; phylum Elusimicrobiota; class Elusimicrobia; order Elusimicrobiales; family UBA9959; genus JAHJSU01. The sequence goes on from JAHJSU010000106.1 coordinate 5,700, forward strand.
ATAGAAGAGCTGGCCAATGAATACGCCGGCAAGGTGAAGATTTGCAAGATCAACACGGACGAGAGCCCGGACAGCGCGGCAAAATACAGGATCTCGGCCATCCCCAGCCTGCTTTTGTTCAAAGACGGGAAACAGGTGCGGGAAATGGTCGGCCTTCAGCCCAAAGAAGAACTTAAGCGCCGCCTGGACGAATTGCTGGCTTAGTCAGTGATTAAGTAATCAGTGATTGAGTGAGTAAGTTCTGCGATACATGCAGGAGCTCCCTCCTAAGGGTTGGATGTTTGGATTCAAATAACCGATTTTTCAGAATATACGCACTTCTTGAATTCCAAAAATTTTGAGGACAGGCTGGGATAGGCTGTTTGTGTTCAGCGCTTACATGAAGTCGCCAATAAACCTTTTCTTTTTATAAACTTAATCTCTTAATTACTCAATCACTTGATCACTCGCCGCCTGATGTCTAAAAAAACTATCTTTATAATTGACGCGCACGCGTTCCTGCACCGCAGCTACCACGCCCTGCCCAAACTTTCCACGTCCAAAGGCGAGGAAGTGGGCGCGCTCTACGGCTTTCTGCGGCTGCTGCTTAAGATTATAAAGGAGCACAAGCCGGATTACGCGGCCGTCTGCTTTGACTCTCCCGGCAAAACTTTCCGGGACGAGCTGTTTTCCGGTTACAAGGCCAACAGACCGGAGATAGATGATGGGCTTATCAGCCAGTTGAAACAGGCCCCGGAACTGCCCGGGGCAGTGGGACTGAAAGCCGTCGCCTTGCCGGGGTATGAGGCCGACGATATCATAGCGACGCTCGCCGAAAGATTCTCCCTCGGCGGGGCCGAGGTCGTCATAGTCACCGGGGACAAGGACGCCGCGCAGCTGGTGCGCGACGGGGTAAAGCTCTGGGACGGCAGCGCCGCTTTATTTTCGGGAGAAGCGGAGGTGTTGGCCAAGTTCGGCGTCAGACCCTCGCAGATAGCCGATTTCCTGGCTTTGACCGGGGACTCCTCCGATAACGTGCCGGGCGTGGCCGGCATCGGCCCGAAAAGCGCCGCCAAGCTGCTGTCCGCCTACGGCGCGCTGGAAAATATTCTGGCCGCCGCCGCCGAAAGAGAAAGGGAAATAGGGACAGTCCCTATTCTACCGCTCGCCTGCGGCTCGCCGGTAAATAGGGACAGTCCCTTAGACAAGCTGCTGGCCAAAGCGGCCGCCGGCGCCGCGGAAGCGGCGCTTTCAAAGCGGCTGTGCGTGCTGGACCGGAACGCGCCGGTGCCTTTTGAGACCGAAGATTTTCTCGCGCGCGGCCCGGACGCGGCGCTCGCCGGGGAGCTGGCCCGCAGGTTCGAGTTCAGGGATCTGGCCGCCCTCGGGGAGCGGTCCCAGGCCGGGCTCTTTGACGCCCCGCTGCCGCCTGAAATAAGCCTTGACGACGCGCTGGCGCAGGCCGCAAACGATAAGTTCCTGTGCCTTGCTTCGGACGGAGGCGCTTTATGCGCCGGTTCCGATAAGGGGGCCGCTTTTATAGCCCCCGGAGGTCTGGGCGAACAGGAGAAAAAAAAGCTTTCCGCCGTAATAGCGGACGCCGGGATCTTAAAGGCCGCGGCCGGGCTTAAAAAGGCCATGCACCTGCTCGATTTTGATCCCGGGGTCGAGCCGGGGAATTTTTTTGAGCTTGAGATAGTCCAGTCGCTTTTAAGCGCCAGGAAAGCCGACCTTTCCAAAATGGTGTTCGAGCGCGCCGGCGCCTTCCCCCGGAAGGAAGGCTCAAAGGAAGAACTGCTCGCCGCCATGGGCGTTATGCCGGGACTTTGCGAGGCGTTAAAAAAAGACCTGCGCGCCGTGGAGCTTGAAAAAGTTTATGAAGAGCTGGAGCGGCCGCTTATAACCGTAATTTACGCCATGGAGCGTACCGGCTTCGGGGTTGACACCGGGCTTTTAAGCAGGCTCTCTTCCGATTTTGCGCGCCGCCTGGCCGAAATAGAGACCGAAGCGGAAACTCTGACCGGCCATAAAATAAATCTTAATTCCCCGAAGCAGCTTGCCTGGCTTTTGTACGAAAAGCTGAACATCCAGCTGGACGACGGGCAGAAAAAGATGTTTAAGACCAAGGACGGCTACTCCACGGCCGAAGAAGCGCTGACGCTGCTGTTGCCGGCCCATCCGGTGATAGAGAAACTCCTTGAGTTCAGGGAGCTTTCCAAACTGAAGTCCTCTTTCGTGGACAATCTGCTGGCCGCCGCAGACGCGCAAGGGCGGGTGCACAGCACGTTTGAGCAGACCGGCACTTCCACAGGCCGCTTCTCAAGCTCAAAGCCGAACCTCCAGAATATCCCGGTCCGTTCCGCCGGCGGCCAGGAGGTCAGGCGCGCCTTTATCGCCAAACCGGGCTGCTCGCTTTTAAGCGCCGATTACTCGCAGATAGACCTGCGGGTGCTGGCGCATGTCTCTGGCGACAGGAGCCTCGCCGGGGCCTTCCGCGCGGATGAGGACATACACCTGCGGACCGCCTCCGAGGTCTTTAACACCGCTCCGGAATTGGTCACGAAGGAGATGCGCAGGACGGCCAAGGCCATCAATTTCGGCATAGTGTACGGCCAGACCGCCCAGGGGCTGGCCCGCGGGCTGGGTATACCGAGAACGGATGCCGCGAAGTACATAAAACATTATTTTGAAGTCTATTCCGGCGTCAAAGCCTGGATAGACAGGACCGTGGAGGAGGCCAAAATAAAAGGCTCCGTATATACCTTCACGGGCCGCCGCCGGGCGGTGCCGGACATAACCGGCTCCAATCCCGGCATGAGGGCCTT
>JAHJSU010000107.1 GCA_018829985.1 Elusimicrobiota bacterium
CGCCGGAGTGGTGGTGGATATTATTGAGTAACGGAGGAATAGGATTCAGGGGCCAGGGACTAGGGGCTAGGGACTAGGGTTCAGGAAGAAATTCCTTAATTCTACCCTATACCCTCTACCCTATACCCTCTACCCTGCTGTTGATATGGCTGAAAACACAAAATCAGAGGAATTAAAACCGGCGGCGGAGCAGAAGATACGGATCAAGCTGCTGGCTTACGACTACCGGCTTATAGACCAGTCCACGGCCAAGATAATAGACACGGCCAGGCGGACCGGCGCGCTTATCGCGGGGCCGGTGCTTCTGCCGACCAGGATCAAAAAGTACACGGTGAACCGGTCGCCGCACGTGGACAAAAAGTCGCGCGAGCAGTTCGAGATGCGCATCCACAAGCGGCTTATCGACCTGATAAGCCCGACGCAGAAGACGGTGGACGAGCTGATGAAGCTCGATCTGCCGAGCGGCGTGGACGTCGAGATAAAGCTGTAAGCTGCGAGGTAGCGGTCGCCTGATCCGGTCCGCCGCGGACCGGCGGACCGGGCGATTTGTAGATGTTGCTTTTGCCGGCCCGGACCCTTCTTGAGGGGGTCCGGGCTTTACTTTGGAAGGAAACGGCGGGAAAATACCCTCTCCCCTTGAGGGAGAGGGAAGGGTGAGGGGTGATTTGTTCCGTCATTCCGGCGAAACCTGCCCCGTGCTTTGACACGGGGGCCGGAATCCAGTCATATTGTAACGGCGGGCTGTTCATTTTTCGCAGGATAGCAAAGTCGGGGTCGGCGAGGGCATTGCCCTTACGCCGCGTAGGAAACCCTCCCGTGGTTTCCCTCCAACCTGGCGGTTGGAGCCTCCCATCCGCTATGCGGCTACAGGGCAACACCCTCGCCAATCCCTCCATTATTTCGCCTCCCCGCCGCTCCTTGAAATTTTACAGAAAAAAGAAAGCCGGCGGCCTTACCCTTGACAATACATCAAGTTTGATGTATACTAATATAAGATGCTCGCTCTGTACACCATCAAATACTATGTGACAGCGAAAGGAGACTGTCCCTTCGAGGCGTTTCTTGAGGGAACGCAACCCAAGGTCAAGGCGAAGTTCATCAAGATACTTGATCTGCTCAGATACCAGGGGCCGAACCTCAGAAGGCCGTATGCCGATGTTTTACAGGGAGGGAATCAGGGAGCTCAGGATCCGCTTGGGGACGAACCGTTACCGCGCCTTCTACTTCTTTATCAGGGGAAATTACATCGTCATCACGCATGGGATCCTTAAAAAGACCGACGAGGTCCCGCCTGGGGAGATCGACAAAGCCCTTCGCTATAAAAAAGATCTTGAGGATCGCTTAAACCATGGAGAGGTAACGCTATGAAAAGGAAACTGGTTGATTATAAAGGGTGGCGTAATAAAGCGCTTAAAGACCCTGAGGTCCGCAAGGCTTATAAAGAGGCCGATGAAGACCCTTTTATCGAGGTGGCTACTCAACTGATCCGCTTAAGGGAGAGAAATCATCTGACACAAGCGAAGTTAGCCAAAAAACTTCATACTTCCCAGCAAGCAGTCGCTCGCTTAGAATCGGTAAATTACAGAGGTTATTCTCTCCAAACCCTTGAGAAGATAGCCCATACATTCAACAAGAGGCTGTCTATCCAGTTTCTATAAAACAAATGATGTTAAAATTTTGCCTGCGGGATTATTCCCGGCGCGTTGCCCGGTTCGCCGTATGGCCCATGTAACATTCAATCTTTCAACAACGTCCCGTCTCTCACTTTTAATTTGCCTTATGCCCCCTTGGGGGTGACGGCGGGTTCCCTGCGCGCTCCGGGACCGGGTTTCCGGGGAAGACGGCCGGGGTCTTCCGCCGGCTGTGGAACGCACCGGCCCGGCATAGCGGTCCGGCTTGAACATACGGTCCTCGCCGCCGCTAATGATAGCGGTTCGCTCCAGACCCCGGCCGTAAACCCTATAAGGGAGCGCGCAGGGAACCCGCCGTCACCCCATTCCCTGTCGGCTATCAGTTCCATTTTTATTTATATTTTCCCCGCCCAATTTAAGATACATCCGAATGACCCGCCCAGCGGTCGCAGCCAAGGCTTATAACATTACCCATTTGCTAGAATATTTGTGTTAGGATTCTGCCTGAAAATAAGTGGGAAATTTAGAATACTCCCGGTTCTAGAGCGAGGTTCTTTCAACGCTTCCGCTATCAGGTGGAAAAAATGCCTGGGTGAAATAATAATATTTACTGGCTATCTGCATCCGTTCATAAAAACCTTATGTATAACCGCCTCGTTCGGAACAAGATTTTTATCCCTTGTTTCATAAAACTCCTTCGGTGGGTCACCGTCAAGCAGGAAGGTCATGTGAATATCCTCGACCACTGCACGGAGTGGGGTATCATTAATATAGGTGATTGTATAGGCTTTTCGCAGCATGCCGAGTGTGGCCCCTACCCCGATCCCTTTATCGGTCTTAAATTGTGGATCACGCACATTAATACGCGCTATTTTGTCAGGACCATGCCCCCAACCGAGTTCGCCCGTAATGGAGGCGGTGTTGGTATCGTTCTTTACTAGGTAGACGGCAATTGCAGGCGCAGGCATAGCTTCGAGTTGTAGATCGACTATCCTAGTCGCCTGTTCCCCGTATCTTTGCCGAGCTTCATCTACCGACATACCAATCTTTATAAATCCGGCTTTATTGCATGAAAGTAGGAATTCATTTTCTGATGCCGTAGCCGTGCTTCGTACGATGGAAGCAACCGCTGTAGCGGTCGAATTCTGGATACTTGAAGCAGGCATTGCAGATATCTCCTTTTGTTTCTTTTCACATCCGGGCAAGCATAAACTCACAGAAATTAATAATCCAATTAAAGCGTTTCGCATAATCCCCCGTTATTCCCTTCCTTAAGTTAGAGGCATCTTTTATATTCAATACTGTTGCAAAGAAATCAAATCGTGTTAAAACAGTTTTATACTTTATAGGAAATATATAAGCAATTATCGAAAATTAACCCCTACTATAAGCCCCTTCCGAATTTTTGCCGAATCGATGCTTCAAAGGCTATGATACAAAAAAGGCGCTTGGGGAGTCAGTTTTTATAAAGTTGGCTGCGACCGGTGGGGCGGGGATGGCTTTATCAACGGGGCGGGGGTAAATAAAATCATTAGCGATGGCTGAAGGCTGGCAGGGGGGCGGTGGGGCTTTGCCGGCGAATGACCTTCAGGCTTTCGGCCAAGCCGTTGGAGCGAACCGCTATCATTACGCGGCGGCGAGGACCGTACGTTCAAGCCGGACCGCTATGCGGGCCGGCGCGTTCCACAGCCGGCGGAAACGGCTTGGCCGCTTCCCCATAAAGCCGGCCGGGGAGTGCGCCGGCAAAGCCCCGCCGCCCCCCTGCCAAATTGTTCAACCGGGGGACATGAAAAAAGGCAGCAGGAGCTTTTTAATGATAACTCCGGTAAAGGGGTCTTGAATGTTGGCGTTTGGGAGGATGAAAAGGTGGTAGAAGCTTTTTGAAACCGCCGGGGTGGCCTGGCGGTTTTTTATTGGGGAGCGGGAACATTTGGGAAAGATTTGCGGATTTTTTGGGGATTACAAGACCGGCTTCGGCTAAACTATCGGTGGAGCGGTTTTTGAGATCTAAGGAGGCGCTTTATGAAACTGGCTTGTTTTATTTACGCGGGATTGGTGGCGTGCGCGGTCGTCGCGGCGTCGGCCGGGGAAGGGATGCAGTTGGGGGCGCTTTACCGGATAAACAGCGAGACGGAGGTTAAGATACAGGGGCAGGTGCTGGACCGGCTGCTGGGGCCGGGGCGGGCCTTCGTTTTTCTGGAGACCAGGGCCGAGGTTAAGCGCAGCATAAGCGAGGAGGCGAAGGGGGGGATAGGGGAGACGCGTGTCGTTTCGCCGAAGGGTCCGACGGAGGGTGGCGCGGACATGGCGAAGTCCGACAAGGTCCAGAAGAAGGTCTCGACGCAGGAGCAGCGGGCCAGCCAGGAGAAGAAGTCGGTAGAGGCGAACGATACGTTTAATTTTACCATTGGTTCGCTGAAGTTGCGGATACTGCACGATGCTTCTGTTCCGGTCGGGAAATTGCAGGCGGTCAAGAACGCGCTGCTGGCGCTTTATCCCGATAAGGTAAAGGCGGAGAACATCGTATTCGTCCCGGCCGCGTTCGAGCCCGCCCCCGCTAAGTGAGCGGTCCGGATATGAAAAAGGGGACAGGCTGCTTTATGGAAAAAAGCAGCCTGTCCCCTTTTACCCTTTTATATCCCCCAATTTATGATACATCCGAATGACCCGCCCGCCGGTCGCGGCCAGGGCTTGTAACATTGACCATTTGCTAGAATATTTGAGTTGGGATGGTGGGGAACAGAATAGTCGTTTAATCATCAGTATCCAAGGGTGGAGAAAATTTATGGGAAAAAAGATCGTAGTGATCATTGGCGTTCTGGCGGTTGCTGTCGTCTTTTTGCGGTACTCGGCGCACAAAACTTACGCTGTGGCGCAGGCGGTGGTGGCCAAGGCGGACCTGCCGGCCTATACAGTCCTGAAAGAAGATATGGTGGAAGTAGTGTCCATGCCGCGGCTGGATATACAGCAGGACACCTACGAGGTGAGGCGCATATCGGACATAAAGCTGCTGAACGGCGCTATCACGGTAGTAAGCATACCCAAGGGCGGCCAGATAACGCAATCGTCCCTGCTGAAGAAGGACGACGCGAAGGTCCTTGCCGGCGACTACCGGGAGGGGTCGCGGCAGCATTACCTGGAAGGCTTGAAGCATTTTCATAACGGCGACAATAAAAAAGCGTACGAGGAGTGGGGAATCGCTAAGATTTTAGACCCGTCCAACGCCGACGCCGAAGCCGGCCTCAAGCGGATAGACGAGAGGCTGCCCAAGACCGTTCAGGCCGTGACGGACAGGGGGAGCCTGCCCATAAGCATTAACCTAATGTCCCATCAGTTTGTTAAGCCTTTGCATTTGGCGCGGTCGATAAGGCCGGTTCTCGCACAAAGTGTTTGCAATGGCAGCCCCTCGGCGAAGCAAATGCCGGATCGTTAGTGGCATCTGCAA
>JAHJSU010000108.1 GCA_018829985.1 Elusimicrobiota bacterium
GGAGGCCGCCCGTCCGCCTGAGGCGGACGAAGCGGCCGGGCTGAAAAAAAGAACCAGCAGCCCGAAAATTGCAGTTAAAATCGTCCGCCTAAGGCGGAATTCATGGCAATTTCCGGAAGGATGAAGGATGAGGGATGAAGGCTGAGGTAAAAAATGCATAAAAAACAAGGATTGTTTTCTCATCCCTTCCGCCAAACAGCCGGCGGACCCGCCGGATTGTTAGGCGGACAGCCCTCATACTTCATCCCTCCGTCCGCCTCAGACGGACGGGGCAGACGCGCATAGGGAAAATTACTGCAGCTTCTCCTCGCCGGTAACCTCAATCGTTTGAACCGAAGGGCCGTATGTGGTGCCGCTTATTACGTCAAGAGAAAAGGATTTCGGCGGATTACTATCTATAGCCTTACTTCCGTTCGCCACGGCGCCCGTTGTTTTGTCCTGCCAATTTGGACAAACAGCTCCCGCTGTCCAAATTGAAGCCTCACAAGGAAAGCTGGAGAACGCGTACCCCTCCCCGCGAGCGTTGAAAGCGAGGCTCCTGTACACACGTCCGACCAGGACATAGCGGGCCAGCACCCACCGCATCACCATTACGGCTATCATGGATAAGAGGATGGACATGACAAGGGTCTGCAGCAAGATGGCGCCCTTTTTCCATATCAAACGCTGTTTCATAAAATTGCCGTGAACGGTATTCAGAGTTGAATTGTCTTTTCCCTCATCCTTCATCCCTCATCCTTTATCCTTCCCGGAAAATTCAACGGAATTTTCCGGGTTAGTTGACGCTGCGGTTGATCTTCACGGTGCTGGTAAGGGTGGCGTCTATTTTCCTGCCGCTTGTGCGCAAGTCAACGCCCGGGGTGGCCATATCCGCCGGATCCCAGTTCACCCGCAGCATCACTTTTACCTGGTCCGCTTCATATATGCCGTCAACTGTCCGTCTTGAGAAAAGCCCGGAAGCATTGGGATCTACTATACCCAAAACCTGCGTGACAGCCCCGAGCTTCGTGACAGTCCCGCCTCCGCCGGGCCCGCAAAAAGCGGGATAACCGGGAGTAGAAATTTGTGTAAAACAGGTGGAGCATGTGACAGGGGACGGGCAGCCCGGCGGCACCGCGGTGATCGGGGTGGTATGATGATACAAAAATCCGCCGCTTAAGCAGAAATAATGACAGGTAGGCGTGAAGGGCGCCGTCGCGAGAGTGGAGATAGGGTAACAACCGCTGTTCTGGTCTACGTTGACGGCGAAAGCCAGGATGTTTCCCGAGGCATTCGGGGCCGGGGCATCTATCCTGTTGGCCGCCATAAGGTTATTGACGATAGTTTTCATGGCCACCGACGCGCCGGATTTAACGGTATTAGTCCGGTATTGCTGGAACATATGCTTATTGGCGGTGGCATAAATGGTAGCAAGCGAGGTTATCATAAAGCCGAAAATAAGCACGGCTATCAGCAGTTCCGCCAGCGTAAAGCCTTTTCTTGAACGCAGTTTCATAAAGGCATTTTCCCGACCCTAAGCCTTTAGCCCTAATCCTTTATCCTTCCGGGAAATTCAATTAAATTTTCCGGGCTAATTCGGATAGATAAGCGTGAAGACGACTTCTTTGCAGGTCGTGTTGCCTGATACGCTGCCCGCCGGGCTGCCTACTATGCCGCTGCCGAAGCCGCAATCACGATCAGTGACGGTATAGGTCAAAGAACAAGTCTGGCCGGAAGCGCAGGTTACTCCCGGAGCCTGAAGCAGGGTGCCGGTTAAAAGGGAAGAAATATCATGGCCACCGGCCGCGAGCGCCCACGCGCCGCTTGTGTCGTAGACCCAGCGGCCGGCGCCGCCGGGGCCCATGGGCGAACCGGATTTGACCGGCGTAATGCCCGGTATAATATTAGTATTAAGCGGATCCGCGCTGACATAGCTTTTAAGCGTTTCCTGGGCCTGTTTAAGGACAAGGGCGGCGGCTTCCCGCTTATCCGCTTTCCCCTGGGAAACAGTGGCGGAAAGCACGACGGAAAAAACCGATATGGTGGTCATGGCCGCTATCAGGGTGGCTACGGTCACCTCTACCAGCGCCTGGCCCCGCCGAAGGGCAGAGGGTAGCGGGTAGCGGGTAGCGGAAAAAAAACTTTTAAGTTTCCCGGTAATATTCATACATTTCCCTAAATCGCCTGCCATAAACAATTCCCCTGCATCCCTCTCCCCTCCGTCCTTTAGCCTTTATCCTTCATCCCTTAGCCTTTCCCCCGGACCCTGCTGTTAAAACTTGGGGCACATCGGCGCAGTGCCAAGCGCTGTGCAGGCGCCGATGTCGTTAAAATCATAGCCCCAGAGAGCGTACTCGCCGGTCCCTTCGTACCGTCTTGCGCTGGCCGTGGTGCCCGCGCCGCCGATAGTAAAGATATAAGAACTCCCGTCCCAGTCCTGTTTGGCCACATAATTGCAGGCCACAAGCTGGCAGGCGGCGGAGCCGCCGGAGCAGAGGACGCCGTTGCAGGCGGTGGTTATCTGGCCGGAGAGCGGGGTGGTCGGATGGTCGACAAGGTACATCCGGTAGGAATTGGCGAGCAGATGGCCGATGGACACGGCGTCGCTGGCCTTTGCGGACTCTATGGTCTTGTAATAATAGGGAAGGCCTATGGAAGTAAGAATGCCCATAATAAGCACCACGACCACAAGCTCGATAAGCGTGAACCCTTTTTTGGTTTTCCTCATTTTTCTCCCCCGGGCATAACGAATAACCCACACCAGCCAACGGACAGACCTCCGCAGCATAAACTCCTTCCCTCCCGATATAGTTTACCAGACAAAACCCGTTTTTTCAATACCTATATATAAAGAGAAGGCTAAAGGATAAAGGCTGAAGGATGAAGGAAAAACAGCGAATCTACCCACGATTTCACCGGGCACTCGATGAATTGGTGAGAGATTTTTCCGCCCCTTAGCCTTTAGCCTTAATCCTTCAGCCTTCCCGTCCGCCTAAGGCGGACGGGTTAGTGCGCGCCGATCTGCGACAGCTGGAATATGGGCAGGAAGATGGACAGGACTATTACGCCGATGACGCCGCCTATGCCGACGACCAGTATCGGGTCTATCATGGACGAGAATCTCCTGATCCACTGCTCTATCTGCTCCTGGTAGAATTTGGACAGCACCACTATTATATCCGGCAGTTTGCCGGATTCTTCTCCCATCCACATCATTTCCGTCACCAGCCCGGGGAAGATCCCGGTCTTCCTGAAAGATTCGGAGATGGACCGGCCGCTCGCTATGTCGTTCTTGGCCTGTTTGAGCGCGTTCTGGAAGATCAGATTTTTGCGGAAAGCGCCTTCAAGCACCGCGACGGCGTTCAGGATGCTGACGCCGCTACTTATAAGGGTGGACATGGTCGTCAGCAGGCGTTCCGTCGCCATGTTCTTTACCAGGCTGCCGAAAACGGGCAGTTTGAACTGTATATGGTTCCAGGCAAGCCTGCCCGGCGGGGTCGCTATATAAGCCTTGAACGCGAAAGCCCCGCCTATGACCGAAAGGATCATAAGGACGAAATACTTGGTAACGACCGCGGAGATGCCCACGATGCTTCTGGTAAGTATCGGCAGCTGGAGGTTGAAATCCCTGAAAATATCGGCGAAAACCGGCACGATATAGATGACAAAATAAAAGAGGACGCCTACCGAAGAAACCGTAAGCACGGCGGGGTAGGCCAGGGCGGTGATGATCTTTGATTTCAGGTTTTCCTGCGATTCGTTGTAGGCGGTTATCTGCCTGAGCACCGTGGGCAGCTGGCCCGAGACCTCGCCGGCCTGCACCAGGGAGATCCAGACTTCGTCGAATACTTTGGGATGTTTTTCAAGCGCCTTGTGCAGGGCCCCGCCGGCCGAGACTTCCTTGGTGATCGCGCCCAGCACCGCGCCCAGGTTTTTATTCTCGGCGTGTTCGCCCAGCAGGGATAAAGCCCTTACCAGCGGCACGCCGCCGGCAAGCAGCGTGGAGATCTGCTCGCCGAAAAAGACGAGGTCGCGGCCTGAAATTTTGCCTTTCCTGAATTTCTTAATGTCGAGGATGCTTTTGGACTTGGTTTCCTCGGACTGAATGGAAAGGATGAATAAACCCTTGTTCTGAAGGCTTTGTACCGCCTGGTCCTCGTCGTCGGCGTTCGCGTGGCCGGTGGTGACGGTGCCCTGGGCGTCCTGTACCGTGTATATAAATCTTGACATAGTTCCCCTTTAAGAAAGGATAAAGGATGAGGGCTAAAGGCTAAAGGACGGAAAAATCTTCTGGGTTTTCTGCGTTTTTTCCCTCATCCTTCATCCCTCATCCTTCATCCTTCCGAAAATTGTTTCACAATTTTCGGACTACCGTTCCCCCACCGTGACGGAGAGCATCTCGTCCACCGAGGTCACGCCGGCTATAACCTTTCTCCAGCCGCTGGCCCGCAGGTTCCAGGCCCCGCCCTTCGCGGCCGCTTCCTGCAGTTTATGATTATCGCTGTCCTTGAAGATGATGCGCTTCATATCCTCGGTGTTGAAATAGACTTCGTAAATGGCCTTTCTGCGGTTATATCCCATATTAACGCATTTGGGACAGCCTTTCGCCCTGTAAAACATGAGCTTGGCCGGATCGGGCAGCGGGGTAAGCATACATTCGGCCATGCACTGGTCTATCTCGTCCTGCGGCGGCCGGTAAGGCTGTTTGCAATCCATGCAAAGCACCCGTACGAGCCGCTGCGCCGCCAGCAGCAGCAGCGTGCTGGCCAGCAGATAGTTTTCGATGCCCATGTCTATGAGCCGCGCGATCGCCTCAATGGCGCTGTTGGTGTGAAGGGTGCTCAGCACCAGGTGGCCCGTCATGGCGGCTTTAAGGCACGCCTCGGCCGTCTCATTGTCCCTTACTTCGCCCACCAGTATGACATCGGGGTCCTGGCGGAGGAAGGACCGCAGGCCCGCGGCGAAAGTAAGCCCTATCTCCGGCTTTATCTGGACCTGGCTTATGCCCTCCATCTTTATTTCTACGGGGTCCTCCAGGGTCATAATGTTGATTTCGGGGGATTTTATCGTATTCAGGACGGCGCCTAAAGTAGTGGTCTTGCCGGAACCGGTGGGGCCGGTAAGAAAGATCAAGCCGTGCGGGGCTTGAGCGGACTTTAAGAAGTCGTCCCTCTGCCTGGGTTCAAAGCCCAGTTTCTCGATATTAAGCTCGACGGCGCCTTTATCCAGCAGACGCTGAACCATTTTCTCGCCGAAGACGGTCGGGCAGACCGACACGCGGACTTCGATGATGCGGTTCTGGTATTTTATGGAGTAGCTGCCGTCCTGCGGCAGGCGGCGCTCGGAAACATCCAGCTTTGAAAGGATTTTGACGCGGGAGATCAGCGCGTTCACGATATCGCCCGGCGGCGCGCTCCGCTCGTAAAGGACGCCGTCTATCCTGAAGCGCAGCGAGACTTTTTCGTCGAATTTTTCAAGGTGGATATCGCTGGCCCGCTCGGCTATGGCCTGCTTGACGATGGCGTTGATCAGCTTGATGGACTGGGCGCCTTTGGACGCGCCTATGATGACCTTATCGAGGTCGAGTTTCCCGTCCGGCGTGAGGACATCGGTCTCGGAAGTCTCGCCCTTCCCGTCGCCGCTTTTTTCCATCACTTTATCTATAAGGTCCGTGCCGGCCTGGTAGAACGAATCTATGATTTTCAGTATCTGCGCCCTGGTGGAGATGTAGGGCTGTATCTCCATGCCGCTGATGAGCTTCAGATTATCGATAAGAAGGATATTCGCCGGATCCGTCATGGCCACGGCGAGCAGATTGTTTTCCACGAAAAGCGGGATAACGGCGTTATCACGGGCGAATTTTTCCGGCAGGACCTTATCAAGCCCCTGGCCTTTTTCCGGATTCAGGATCTGATTTTCCTTTGAGGCGTAGGGAATGCCGAGCTGTTTGGACAAAGCCATGGCCACCTGCTCTTCGTTCGCGAAGTGCATCTTGATAAGGGCTTCGCCTATGAGGCAGGGGTTCTGCTGCTGGAATTTAAGGGCTTTTGCGAGCTGGTCCGCGTTGATCCAGCCTGAAGCTATCATTATTTCGCCAAGCAGTTTTCTGGGCATAAAAAATCAGTAGACAGTATACAGAATGCAGGGTTTAAGGAACTCCTTATCCCTGTATACTGTCTACTGTATACTACCTATCTAGTCTACCAAAATTGTAGGCGTCACGAAAATGACCAGGTCGGTGTTTGTTCTTCTTGAACTGACGCTGGTGAACAGCCACCCGATTATCGGGACATAGCCTAACAGCGGCACTTTCTTTACCGTTTTCTGCTCAGTGGAAGAAAGCATGCCGCCTATGACGACGGTCTGGCCGTTTTTCACCCGGACCATGGTGGAAGCGCCGCGCGAGATCGGATCAAGCACCGTGGTGCCCTGGATGGCTATGCTGGAAGGAGTGGTGTCGGAATATGAAGGCTGGACTATCAGCGTGACATACCCCTCTTTGTTGACCTGGGGCGTGACCTTAAGCATAAGACCTATCCTGCGCCTTTCCACCGAAGTGGACGAGGTACCGGCCGAGCCGCCCGCCGAGCTGACTTGGCTCTGGGTGCCCATGGCCGCGTCCCTGGTGACCATTATGACCGACGTTTTATTGTTCATGGACACGATCTTAGGCTTGCCCAGATAGCGGGCCTCGCCCCGTGAAATAAGCGCCCTGAAGATCGCCTGCAGCTGCGCCAGGCTGAATATGCCGTAATACGTGCCCCTGGCGCCCATCTGCGCGGTGGAGAAAACGGAGTCTATGGTCGACGCGCTTCCGGAAGCGGCTTCCTCGGTTGCGGGAAAGCGGGAGGGATAGAAATTTTTCCACTGGTCGCCTGAAAAGAACCCGGGGCGGAGGCCGTAATCGGTCAGCCGCGCCGGTCCCGCGAAATAGGCCATCTCGCCTCTGGAACCGCCCCATTCGATGCCGAGTTCGTTCAGCCTGTCGGTATTGATCTCGACTATCTGGGCTTCGATGAGTATCTGCGGGGCCTTTTTATCAAGCTCGGCTATGATCTGTTCCACCTGCGGGAACACTTCGGGAACATCGGTGATGATCAGGGTGTTGGTCCTCGGGTCGGTGGCCAGTTTTCCGTTTTTCTTGGAAAGGACGCTCTGAATGATTTTTATGATGGCTATGTCCGTGTCCCCGCCTTCCCCCCCCCCTTTGCCTCCGGCGCTCGTTTCGCCCTGCGCACTGCCGCCACCGCTTTGCGACGACCCGCCGGACGAAACATCCTGGGACGTGATGGACGCTATATCGCTTTCCACGGAAGCGATGGGGATCAGCGGAATATAATTCAGAGTGTAAATCTTTGTGATAAGGTTGGGCACGCCGGCGGAACGCTTCTGGACCACATAGGTGTTGCTCCTGCCTATGCGCTGATAAGTGAGGCCCTTGACCCTGAGCAGCAGCTCAAGGGCTTCGCGCACCGTGGTCTTTCTTAAAAACACGGTTATGGTCTTGGCTTCCACGCCTTCGGTGATGATGAAATTCACCTTTGACTGGGCCGAGACGACGTCCAGGAAAGTGGACAGCGGCGCCCTTTTAAGCCGTATAGGGCCGATCTTGCGGTCAAGCGGAGAAACAGCTTCGGCTTCCTCATACATCGGCGCTTCTTTCGGGACCCCTCCGACCTGAACGGATTCGACCGCTGATCCCGGCGTGGTTCCCCGGGGCATGGTCTGAGGAGGCGGGCTCTCCCGGCCGGACTGGTCAAATATGGGCCCTCCTTCGTCGCTGGAACCCTGCATATCCTGCATGAAATCCTTGTTGGAAGCCGGGGCCTGGGCAACAAGCCCGGCAGCGGGGAACAGGAACTGTTCAGCCACAAAACAGAAAGCTATTAAACCACGCAATTTATTCATATATCCTCCATTATAATTTATTCACGCGTCATATTAAACCCAAATCTACCCCGTTAGAGAAGACCATTGGCTTCTGCCACAACCGTCAGAGTTTATTCTCTAACGGGGTCTATTGCATCGCTTTTTTAAATTTCTTCAACGCTCCTTTTACTCTGTACTCCCCGATTATATAGTCCGAGCCTATTTTCAGGATCTTAACGCCCTTCACAGACATGCCGACCGAATACATTTCCCCGTTTATGATAATCCGGTTCCCGACTATCCCCTGAAGTTTAAGCCACGTCTCCGGGCCGTCCACGTGTTTTTTCCGCAACGCGGCAAGTCTTGCCAGCCGCTCCTCCTCACGCCGCCGCTGCTCTTCGTCCCTTATCTTCTGATAATCGTCAGGCGTCATAGTGGGGTCCCGGTCCGTTTCAGGGTTGAAATACGAAACCAGTTTGGACCGGGTGGAAACTGCCACCTGCGTGGCCGGAGTGCCGGGCGGCCGGGTGGCCGGGCTGCTGGACTGCCGGACTGCCTGAGTGCCGGGCTGCTGGGCGGCCGGGCGGCTGGGCGGACGGACTGCCTGAGTGCCGGGCTGCTGGGCGGCCGGGCGGCTGGGCGGCTGGACGGCCGGGCGGCTGGACGGCTGGGCGGCTGGGCGGCTGGGCGGCTGGGCGGCCGGGCTGCTGGGCGGCTGGGCTGCCGCAGTGCCGGGCGGCTGGACCCAGGAGCGGCTTTGCGGCTGCGCCGGTTCGCTGTCCGGCTGCCTGGCCGCCCCGGCCTTATCAGAGCCCGGGAAAATGGAGCCGGGCGGCAGACTTTCCGGCTGGGTCACGGACGCGGCCTCATTATTTTTGGTATTGGCCCACCAGTTATAAAACAGGAAAGAAGGAACGGCTATAAGCGTCACCAGGAGCAGCCACCCGACGATGCTGGTAAAACTTTTCATATTATTCAACCTTTCATCCCCCGGCCTTCCTTATTGCCCCGCCGCCGGCGCCGGGGCGCCGAACCTGGGGAAAATCGTGGACAGCTTGACCCTCACTTTAATAATACCGGCCGTCATCGGGTCTTTTTTGAAGTCCATTTCGGCTACCTTAAGCAGTATGGGGGAATTTTCCACATCCGCGATCCATTTGCCCAGTTTGGGGTAAGTGGTAGTGACAGAAGCTTCCCGCGAAATCAGCAGGAAGTTTCCCACTTCTGACTCGGTCTGGGCCGAAAGCTGATCGAACTCTATACCGTGGGTTTTGGCGGTGGAAGTCATGACATAATTAAGCCACTCAGCTTTATCCTTGAAAAGCGGAAGTTTGCGCTGATACGCCGCATATCTTGCCTTCACGTCCTGATAGTCCGCGGAATGACGGGCGACAAGCCGGAGCTGTTCCAGTTCCAGCGCCCTGTTTTTCACTTTGGAAGCGAGCGGCGAATATACCGCGATGTACAGTATGAGCAAAGTCGGAAGGGCGTACAGAAGAGGCTTCTTGAACGGTTCCATCCCTTTGTCGGCATAAATAATGACGAGATTATCGGCCATGTCTATGACAAAAACCTTTATCTTATCCAGTATTATAATAAGCGCCGGCATATCAGCGTGACCTCTTGACCAGACATTGGATAGTGAAGCCGGTGGCCTTCTGGCCCGGACTCCTGCCGCCGTAGCCGGCCGCCGACCGCCCGGCGCCCTCGCTCTCCGTCTTAAACTCCATGCTGCCTTTAGGGGGGCCGAAGATCTTGAACTCATCGGCGCCTTTAAGCCCCTTATGGAACATGTCCACCACCCGTATTTTCATCTCGCCTTTTAAAGTCGTCTCGCCGGTCAGCGTCATCTCTTTGGTCGCGCTCAGCAGCTCCGAGGCCGCAAAGGGACTTAAATAGCGCATATTCGTAAGCCAGAGTCCGGAGGGTATTTTCTCGACTATAGCCTGAAGTTTCGGGGCCAGGGAATCGGTATCGGAGACCAGGGTTGAGAGCATTCTGACATCGTTCCGGATCTTGTCTATTTTGGCCTTTATGGCGACGGCGTTATTGGAGTTAAGCTCGGTAACATTTCCCACCTGCGCGGTTACGCCGGCGATATTTGAAGCCATCATGAATAACCTGGCCTGGTGGATGACGGATAAGAGCAGAAGGACCCCGCCCAGGACGGAAGTGATGTTCCAGATATACTTCTGGACTTGCTGATTGAGATTAATGCCCGTGCTGATGCCGGATATATCAAGGGTCAGCAATTCCCGGCTCCGGCCGCGGATGGAAGCGCCGACGGAAAAGAAAGCGGCGGCGTCATTGTCTTTTAAACCGGCTGTTTTGGCCGGTTCCCACTCCGTGATCGGCATGGTGGTCTCCTGCGCCGCCAGGGATTTCCACACCTCCACTCCGTCGCCGCTGAGCATCAGGTTTTTATAGGTCTGTCCGCTCACGTATCGCTCGACGAACTGCACCGCGCCTTTTATGTCCAGGCGCTTGCGCTCGGACATCGTGCCCGAGCTTTCGAAATCGGTCTCCCGGTAGAGGACGGGGTGGCCGTCGCTCGAGAAGAGCATGGAACTGGCGTTGCCGGAAAAATGGATGTAGCCTTTGCCCAGGTGGTCTTTGGGGTCAAGGTATGCGAACATGCGCTCCAGCGAAATGGCGTTCATCTCCACCGCTGCCAGTTCAAAACCCGCGCTCTTGAGGGTATTGATCAGAAATTCCACGCTTTTCCTCTGCGTAACCCCGAAGATCACCCCCAGTTTTTTTCCGCCTTCGAGCGGGTAGGCGTTAAAATCGTATACGACCTCGTCGAAAGACACGGGGATATATTTCCTGGATTCTATCGGTATGGATTTGCTCCGGTACCGTTTGTCCACGAAAGGCATAACAAAATAGCGCAGTATCCCGAACTGCGGCGAAAGGGTTATGACCGTCCGGGCGGTATCCCAGCCGACTTTTTTAACGGTGGACTTAAAGGGGATCAGCCAGGAGGCCTTCTCGTTGAAAAAGTCGTTATTAAGGGACAAAGGCCTGAGCAGCCCCTCCTTGGCCTGGAAACCCGTCTGGAGCTTGACCAGATGCTCGGTCTGGATCCGGCCGTTCTTGTCCAGTTTGGTCTGGGCAATGCATATTTCCTTCGGCGAGAGATAGATGCCGAGCGCATTTATGTTTGGCGCGCTTTTACCCATCGTTAGTGCAGTCATACGGTAATTAATAATAACTTAAATGCCCATGCCGCCGCAATTAACCCGAAAGGCTAAAGGATTAAGGATAAAGGCTAAAGGGCAGAAAAAAGCCCTTATATTCTCTGTGTCTTTTCCGTTATCCTTCATCCTTTAGCCTTTATCCTTCAGCCTTTCCCCCTGGCTATTCCTTGCCGATCATTTTTATTTCCACAATGCTTTTGGGGCTGGCGGCTATCTGGGTAGTGATGTCTATTCTTTCCTTTTCTATCTTATATTTGGCGGCAAGCGTGTTGGCCACGTAATTAACGCGGTTTTCCGCCATGGTCTGAGAATTGGCCTCGCCGGAATACGCGTAACCGATCAGTTTCACCTTGGCCATCGGGTAATAATTCATGGTTTCCGCCACCTGGGAGAGTTTCTTTTCGCTGTTGGACGTGACTATGGCCGTGTCGTCCTTGAAATATATCTTGTAGCTCATCTGCCCGCTGAACTCCGTAGCCTCCTGCGTATCGTCCGGGGCGGTGTTTTTCTCCGGAGGGTTCGTTTTAACGCCCTTCTTTTTGGGCAACGGCTTCAGTTTTGAAATCCTGGTTTTACCGCCCGCTTTGCCTTTAGTGAACCGCGCCTTTCCTTTGGCCGGCGCTTTCGTTTTAAGTCCGGACCTCGGCGTCCGTTTGCCCGCGGCCTGCCGGGCACGCAGGGCACTCGCCTCTTCGGCAGTCGGCTTTATGACAAGGAGCTTGCGCATATTGGTCTCCCTGCCCTCCGTATCGGAGGCGGTGACGGAAAACATATATTTGCCGGACGGATAGGCCGCGCCGAAAAAATTTTTTCGGCCGTTCCAGTAGCTCTGGTTGTATTGGGAGCCGTAGCCGTCCAGCTTCTGCAGCTGGATTATGCTGTTGTCCGGCTGCACCGAGAATATCTCAAATTTCCAGGAGGGTTTTCCCGAAGGCGACTCGAACACCGAGAACTCGACCAGCGCGCCCTCGTTTTTTTGGGTGGAGATGGCGGTCGGGTAAATTCCGAGGGAGACCTTGGGGCCTTTCGCCTGAAGGTTGTCGAGCTGCGTAAGCCGGGGTTCCTTGTCGTAATTAAAAAGTATGACAATGCCGCTGAGGTTGGTCAATGCCCTCGGAAATTTTATTTCCGTCCCGGTAAGATTGACATCTATGCGGCTTTGCGACAGCCCTCTTGAAACGAAATAGGAGTTAAGCGCTATAGCCCTCCTTATGCCTTTTATTTTTACGTCGTTTTCCACCGTGCCCTCCGGCAGAATAAGGCAGTTGGCTTTGCCCAGCGTGAAAATAAGCCCCGCGAGATTTGAAAGCAGCGCCGTGGCATTCGGCTTAAAAGCGGTTTCATTCGCGAAAAAATAGCCGGAATTGATGGTCACGGCCCTGGGCATGGACTCGCCCAGGTAGATCCTGACGGCGTCCGATTTATTAAGTTCCAGAAGAATGCTCCTGCGCATTCCGGCTATTTTTTCGGAAATCTTCGCCGACATGCGCTGCCGCCGGGACTGCTCGCTCGCGTCGTCGGCGGCCTCCGTTTCCGACGGGGTCAGGCCCTCCCTGGCGGCCCGCGCGTTCCGGACGGGCGACTGTTTAGCTCTGCCGCCGGGCACCTCTTTTAACGCGCCCTCCTCGGGGGCGCGGTCCTTGAGGGTCGTGATCCCGGAGCTCATGCGCATGGTTATTTTGGAGATGTACTCGTTTGCCAGCGTCTTTTCCGACGGCGTGCCCCTTACAAGGATGTCCATGAACCTGTCCATGGCATCGTTGTCCTGGCCGTCGTGATAAAGCCGGATAGCCTGTTCCATTGAGCGGCTTAAACCGCCTCCGCGTTCGGACTGGCTGTTCAGGAAAGAGAGCTGCCCCCCCAGAACAAGCGGAAGAATGAAGATTATCGCAAAAAAAAGGGTCTTACCGGGCAGCGTCTTTTTCATTTTATGGCTCCGCGTTACTACTCAGGTTCAGGGTTCAACGGTTTAATGGTTCAACGGTTGGCCGTCTGATAGGCATAGCCTTGAAAAAGCATGGGGAAAAGATAACCGCTGAACCTTGAACCCCTGAACCGTGAACCTGACAACCTGGGCGGTTACAACTCCGCTATATTTAACAGTTTTATGTTTGCCTAAATATTACGGGATTGTTACGCAAATATTACCCCGAAAACTTTAATTAAAGTTTTCGGGAAGGCTAAAGGCTTAAGGATAAAGGCTAAAGGGCAGAATAATCTCTTTAAGTTTTCCGTATTTTTCCTTTATCCTTCAGCCTTTATCCTTTAGCCTTCCGAAAATGGCCATGGCCATTTTCGGCTTACTGCGGCAGCTTGCTTAAGTGTTCGGCTATGGCCGGGTTATTCGGCTCCGCCGCGAGCAGTTTATTCCACTCCCGGCGGGCATTTTCAAAAGCCCCCTCTTTTTCATACACCACAGCGAGGCCGTACCGGGCATTGTTTTCCAGGGGATTCGCCGCGAGAACCGCCAGAAGATCTTTTTTCGCTTTCCCGGTATTTCCCGCTTTAAAATTGACTTTCGCCCGCAGTCCCAGCGCGCTGAGATTGCCGGGGTCAAGCGCCACCAGCCGGTCGGCCAAAACCTGCGCGGACGGCGACGCGTCTCCGGCGGCAAGCCTGTCTTCGAGCTCTTTATGGGTTTTAACCCAGAGAATGTCCGCATCGTCCTTAAGGCCCAGCTGGGCCGCCACGCCAAAAAGGTTCTGGACGAGCATGGCGTCCCGGGGATTAAGCTTTACCGCGCGGGCGTAGCTCTCCTTGGCCCGGCGGGCATCCTTCAGCCTGGTGTAAAAATAACCGAGAGTGTTCAGGAGATTGGCGTCCGCCGGGAACACGCTGACGGCGGTCTTAAATATCTCCACGGCTTCTTGCGCGTTCGCAGCCGTTTCCTTGACGTATATCTCGGCTAAGGCGTGAAAAACGGCGGCGTTAAGCGGGTTGAGAAAAGCGGAAACCTGCAGATTATCCGAAGCCCGGGCGGTCTCGCCCAGTTTTTTATTGACGATGGCCAGATTGAAATATATTTCGTCATAACCGGCGTTGGAGTTAAGCGCCTCGCCGTAGGCCCATTTCGCCGCCGCAAGGTTCCCCGCGCGCACATAAGCGTTGCCCATCTCGTAATTACAGTTGACTTCGCGGGGGTGGCTGTCGTACGCTTTTTTAAGCGCCGCGGCGGCCCCTGCAAAATCGTTCTTGCGCATAGCTTTAAAACCCTTGAAATAATGGACCTCGCGCATGAACTGCGCGCGCCAGCAATTGATGCCCCAGACGCAAAAAATCACAAGGACGGCGGCCGCGGCCGTATTCAGCGCCGGCATACGCCAGGTGAGGGATGAAGGAGGAGGGATGCCTGTCCGCCGGTTGTTTTCCGCCAAACAGCTCGGCGGACCCGCCGGACTGTTTGGCGGGGGCGGAAGGGATGCCTGTCCGCCGGTTGTTTGGCGGAAGGAAGCCGGGCCCACGGAGAACTCCGCGCCCGAGAGTTTCTTTGAGAGGGCGCCAAATATCCACCAGAAGATAAAAGCCGGCACGGCGAAATGGAGCGACACATTAAATATGTTATCCACGTACATTCCTATCATCGCCGCGGCGAAAGGAATTATCCAGTACCTGCTTTCGAAAGGCGCGCTTTTATAGTACCTGTAAAAGCCCGCCGCTAAAACGGCCAGCAGCCAGACGTAAACGCCAAGCCCCAAAAGTCCCGTCTGGGAAAAAATTTCCAGGAGCTCATTGTGGGCGTTGTTGGCGTGGGTCCGGAAGCCCCGTATGGGTTCAAAATTGTAGAGGAGCGCCCCCTGGTAAAAAGGATAAAAAAGCTCGAATAATCCCCAGCCTTTGCCCAGCAGCGGGCTCTCCAGTCCCATCTGCCAGGCGGAGGTCCAGATAAGCAGGCGCTGGTGAAATGAGGCATATAGTTTCTCCGGCTTCGCGTCCAGCGAAAAAGCGGACGGCGACAGCATCCTGGAGGACCCCTCGGAAAATCTTTCCGCAAGGCCCGACGTAAAAGGCTTCAGGGAATTGGCCGGCCACATCACCAGCAGGGCCAGCGCCGCGGCGAAAAACCACCCCAGAAATTTCCTGTTTTCCAGGAACTTCTCCCTGTACTCCCGGAATGCGAAGACCGACGCCAGGCCGGCCGCCGCCCCTATCCAGGAGGACCGCGTGAGGCTCGCCATCAGCATGGCCTCATATATCAGGAAGAGAAAGCCGTAAAAAAAACGCTGGGCCGGCCCTTTGGCCGCAAGCAGATACGCCAGGGTGAAAGGCAGCAGCATAACGAGATAGGAGGAAATGAAGTTCGGATTGCCGAAGGTGGACACCGATCTGTTGCCATAGGGGTTTAAAAGCTTGGGCCAGATCAGTTCTATCTGGAAATACTGCAAAACGCCGTAAAGCGACGCGATCGCGCCCGCGGCCAGCGCCAGATGCAGAAAATCCTCCTGATTGAAATTTTTAACCAGTAAACAGGCCGCGGCCGCTCCGGCGATCCACAACAAACCGCCGTAAGGGTCCCAGAAACGGCTTATCAGGCTTGCGCCCGGCGCGGAGGACTTCAGCTCCGGGAACAGCAGCCATAACGCCCCCCATACGAAGATCAGCGCCAGCCAGCCGGCGGTGGATTGGCGCAGCGGCTCTTTGTCAAAAGGCACTTTCTGGGCGATAAGGAAGGCCAGCGCGCAGTTGGTCAGCGTAAAGAGTCCGACGCGCGTACCTTCGCTTGCGATGGCCGGCCGGAAAAAAGCGGCATGAGCGAAATAAGCCCGGAAAAGGCTCAGCGCGAAAACCGCGAGCACGGCCGCCAGAGGAGCGTAAAGCATATTCGGCGGAAGGTCCCAGGATTTCTTCCTGATGGCGCCGGCGGTAAGAACCGCGCCGGCGGCCAGCAGAGCGGCGTTAAGCAAAGTTATCTGCAGGTAATACGGGTTCCGCGTGAGGTCCGTGAAGAACAGAAGCGGCGAGACGAAAAAAACCGTTACAAGGGAAACCGTCAGCAAAAACTTGTTCCAGGTTTCGGTTTTTTCAGGAGTTTGGTGCATTATCGCAACTACTTACCTTACAAGCCAAAGCGCAAAAAGTTTCCCTTCACTACTGCTTCGGCGGAAACCGCAAAGGGCGCAAAGGGTTTACGCTAAGAACGCAAAGGTTACAAGCAAAACCAAATTCCAAATCCTAAATCCTAATCCATTAACGCAAACTCCTTTATCGCTGTAATCTCGTAACTACTCAGCCACTAAGACACCAAGGCACAAAGAAAGTTTATGGATCAAACGGTTTGTTGTCTGATTTCCTTCGTGTCTTTGTGACTTTGTGGCTGAGTAGTAACAATAAAACTGCTAATAGGGTTATTTCCATAA
>JAHJSU010000109.1 GCA_018829985.1 Elusimicrobiota bacterium
AGAAATCAGACAACAAACCGTTTGATCCATAAACTTTCTTTGTGCCTTGGTGTCTTAGTGGCTGAGTAATTACTAAAAATCAGCGTTATCAGCGTTCTATATTCTATTCCGCCATCTCATAGCGACCTGAGTAGTTACCTTGCCCCGTCAAAATCAACGGCCTGTGCCGAAGCAAAAGTAAAACCACAGGCAAGCACTAACGCAACGCCGGAACACAAGCCCAAGATTAGCTTTTTCATTTCTCAAACCTCCTGTCAAGCTATATTACCTGAATATCCTATCAAAAAACGCAAGCCAGGAAAAAAGTATCGGCGGACTATAACCGGCTTATCTTATAAAAGACCAGGCCGAGATATTCATGCATCGCCGCACGAAGATTGTCACCGGGGCCCGGCAGAAAATCCACGTAATAATATTGCGGAGTTTTTGAACTCTTATAGCCTGTGGGATACGGAACGGCGTCTTTGAAACCCGCTTTTTCAAAGCTCCACACCGCGCGCTTCATATGATAAGCCGAAGTCACTATGACCGCTTTTTTATAGCCTTTTTCATCACATAGCTTCTTTGAAAACACGGCGTTCTCAAAAGTGTCCCTGGACCGCTCCTCCGTTATTATCTTATCCGCCGGCACGCCGGCGCTTACCAGGTATTTTTTAACAATGGGGCTCTCCGCCGGACCTGAAAACGCCGCTCCGCCGGAAACGATTATGGGCAGCCTGTAACGCTTATATAGCCGTGCGGCTTCCGCCGCGCGCTCAAGCGAGGCCCCCTCAAGCGAAGGGCCGACCGCCCCGCCGGGCGCGCCCTCGTTTATTCCCCCGCCCAACACCACAATAACATCGGCTTTCACATCGGCTGGCGGCAAGAACGCGTATTCAAGCCTTGCTAACGCCATATCGCCGGCCGGCCGGGCTAAGGCCAGCCACATAAAAACCGCCGCGAAAAAATACCCGTAAGAACATTTTATGCGGGACTTTTTAATATTCCACAGACCAAGCCCCAGCGCCAGCGTAACAAAGAATCCCGGCGGGAGCAGGAACGGAACTATTATTTTCTTCAGGAGGAACATGTAAATATCAGCGTCTAGCGTATAGGGGCGAGCGTCTAGGGAAGAGCATACAGGAATGTATTTCCCTAGCCCCTAGCCCCTAGCCCCTAGCCCCTAGCCCCTAGCCCCTAGCCCCTAGCCCCTAGCCCCTAGCCCCTTTCATATGAACAACGGCGCCAGCACAAGCGCGGCGGCGGCCGCCAGTTTTACAAGAGCGTAAAGAGCCGGACCGAACGACGCGTCTTTAAGCGTATTCCCCGCCGCCGAGCACGCCAGGACCGCCTGATGCGCGGACGAGTCCATGCCGTCAAAATTTCCGCGCTCCATTGATTTCCCGGCATTGTTCCAGGCGCCGGCGCAGTTATCCACAACAGCGCCCGCCAATATGCCGCAAATAGCGCACACGAGCAGGAAAGCCGCCAGGGCCTCGGCGCCCAGGCCGAACTGTTTAAAAATAAGCCCCGTGACAACAGGCATGCCGGCGGCCAGAAGGCCGGGAACCGCCATATTTTTCAAGGCGCCATGTACCACGCAGGGTACATGGCCGGCCATAAACCCGACATGGTTTATGGCGCGCTCAGCGGACGCTTTCAACACCGCCCTTATGGCCAAACCGCCGAACAGGAATACCAGCACGGCGCCCATAAGACCGCCTATAAATACCTCCACCTTTGCCATGTTGACCGATTCAAAGGGCAGGCCGGTGAAGACCTTCACCGAATCCATGTAGGCCGCAAACATTAGGATACCGGCCAGCGTGGCCGCGCCGAGCGCGTGACCCCCGGCCAGCGCCCTGGTGGTATCGCCAAGATCCTGAAGCGCCGCTGTATTTTTCCTTGTGTCCTCGCTTTGCCGGGTCATGCGGGCTATGGCCCCGGCATTGCCGGCTATAGAATCGAGCGAGCCGACCGCTGCCATGTAAGCTTCGACAGCCAGCATACCGGAGGCGGCTACTGCCGTCCCGTAAAAGCCGCAGAGCATCGGCCTTACGGCGCCGAGCGCCATATACGCCTCAAGCCCCCTGATACCGCAGTAATAGGCGCCCAGCAGCGCCGCCGCTATT
The DNA here is from genome assembly GCA_018829985.1 of Elusimicrobiota bacterium. GTDB lineage: Bacteria > Elusimicrobiota > Elusimicrobia > Elusimicrobiales > UBA9959 > JAHJSU01. Next base: position 2,112 of record JAHJSU010000109.1, read on the forward strand.
ACTATGACCGGAGCAGCGGCGCCTTCCATAGCAGCGGAAATGCCGCTTAAGCACACGGCGGCCGGGCCGGCCTTTGAGGACTCTGCTATGTGTTTCACCGGCCTGTATTTATATCCGTTATAGTAGTAGGTGATAAAAATCAACAGACCGTGGGTGACTATCCCGATCACGCCCGCCATGAACAGCCACATGTTGCCGGCCAGCAGAAAAAATACGGCCAGACCGAGGCCGGCGACGGAAACCGCCGAGGCGACGGCATAGCCTTTGTTCAAAACGCTCATGGGTTTCGCCCCCTCGGAAGCCCTGGCGCTGATGACGCCGGCTATTGAGGCGATAAGCCCGGCCGCGCGCGCCGCCAGCGCGAACAGCACCCCTCTCGCGCCGAATACCGGCCAGAGCCCGGCGCCAAGTATCATGGCAGCCGCGCTTTGGGCCGAGGCGGAGCAGAACAGGTCGGCGCCCAGCCGCCAACAGGCGTCATTTCGTCCGACCAGTTCCCCCCCAAAGCTTGGGGGGGCGGGGGTTTCAGGCTCATTGGCGGCGGCGAAGGCTCCATTGCTGCCGGCCGCCGCGGCGTATATACCGCCGCCGAGCTGGGCGAACATGGCCGAAAACGCCGCGCCTAAACAAAACCCCGCCATTTTAAGCGGCGCAGCCTGCGCTTCAGCCAAGCCCCTCATCAGAAAGAAAAGCGCGCCCATTGCGGCCAAACAGACGGCGAATGCGGCGATAGAACCCGCCGCGCCGCCTCTTAATGCGATCGTCAGGGCCTGTGATACCGAACGTTTGGCCTCCGCCGCGGTCCTTACCGCGCAAAGCCAGGATATTTGCGTCACTATAAATCCGGCTAAAGCGGCGGAGAACGCGCCGGACAAAAAAGAAACGGCGGTCTGCACGGCCGGGATATGCCCCCTGGCCGTAAAGAGAACAAGCGCCGCGTAGATCAGGACGGCCGTCGCCGCGCTCAGCGCGCCCAGAACCGCGAGCTGCCTGTTCAGCAAGGCCATGACCCCTTTTTGCAGGGCATCCGCCGCGGCCTGCATTTCGGGCGTGCCTATGTCTTTCTTAAAAACATACCAGGCAAGCCAAGCCGCGAAACCCAGCGACAACAGGCTTATTAAAAGCGTGATTATCAGAACCATATGGTATTAATTATAAAAGCCCCGCATATATGTACACGCGAGGCTTTATTTATAACTCATCTTAAAACTTAATTTTCCTCTCCGCTTTTAATGCGCATGCAGTAGAAGGAGCGCCACACGAACACCACGCTTATAAGGAAGAAAGCCACGGCCAGCACCCTGTCCAGCGCCGGGTCCAGCGTGATAGCCAGTTCCACCGCCAGCAGGCCGAACAGCGTGGTGAACTTGATTATCGGGTTCATCGCCACCGACGAAGTGTCTTTGAACGGGTCGCCCACGGTGTCGCCCACCACGGTCGCGTCGTGCAGGGGCGTGCCTTTCATGTTCAGCTCGGTCTCCACCAGCTTCTTCGCGTTGTCCCAGGCCCCGCCGGCGTTCGCCATGAAAATTGCCTGGTAAAGGCCGGATATCGCTATGCTGATGAGGTAGCCTATGAAAAAGTAATGGTTCACGCAGGCGAAAGCAAGCGTCGAGAAAAACACCACCAGGAAGATGTTGAACATGCCTTTCTGGGCGTATTTCGTGCAGATTTCCACGACCTTTTTGGAGTCCTCCACGGAAGCCCTTTCGCCGCCGCCTTCCAGCTTTATGTTCTTTCTGATGAACTCCACCGCCCGGTAGGCGCCGGTGGTGACGGCCTGCATGGAAGCGCCGGTAAACCAGTAAATGATAGCGCCGCCGGTGATGAGGCCCAGCAGGAACAGGGGGTTCATTATGGAAAGCCCCTCGTAGATGCCTTCCGGACCCACGGTGCCGTACTTGGCCGCCAGCACCTGTATGATGGCGAAGATCAGCGTGGTGGCGCCTACCACGGCCGTGCCTATCAGCACGGGTTTGGCGGTGGCCTTGAAGGTATTGCCGGCCCCGTCGTTCTCTTCAAGGAACTTCTTGGCGTTCTCAAAGTCCGCGTCAAAGCCGAATTCCTTCTTTATTTCTTCCTTTATGCCGGGGATGATCTCTATGGTGGACAGTTCGTAGACCGACTGGGCGTTGTCGGTCACCGGGCCGTAGGAGTCCACGGCTATCGTGACAGGGCCCATGCCCAGAAAGCCGAAAGCCACAAGTCCGAAGGAGAATATCGCGGGGGCCGCCATCAGCGCGGCCAGGCCGAAGTTGGACACGGCATAGGCCGAGGCCATCAGGGCTATGATGGCCATGCCCATCCAGTAGGCGCTGAAGTTGCCGGCTACCAGGCCGGACAGGATATTGAGCGAAGCGCCGCCTTCCCTGGAAGCCGCCAGCACTTCGCGCACGTGGCCCGAATTGACGGAGGTGAATACCTTCACAAGTTCGGGTATAAGCGCGCCGGCGATGGTGCCGCAGGTGATGATGGTGGAGAGCTTCCACCACAGCGTGCCGTCTCCGAGCTCCGGTACGAGCAGGTAGCTCAAGCAGTATGTCATCGCTATGGAAACGAACGAGGTCAGCCACACAAGCATCGTCAGCGGGTGCTCGAAGTTGAACTTCTTCGCCGAACCGTACATGGAGTGCGTGATCATGCCGTTGACCCAGTAGGAGAAGGCGCTGGTCACTATCATGCCTATGCGCATGACGAAGATCCAGACCAGCAGTTTTATCTGGTCTATCGGGTCGTGCACGGCCAGGAGTATAAAAGTGATCAGGGCCACGCCCGTGACGCCGTAGGTCTCGAAGCCGTCCGCGGTGGGACCTATGGAATCGCCTGCGTTGTCGCCGGTGCAGTCCGCAATAACGCCGGGGTTCCTGACGTCGTCTTCCTTTATTTTAAAAACTATCTTCATCAAATCCGAGCCGATATCGGCTATCTTGGTGAAAATTCCGCCCGCTATCCTCAGAGCCGCCGCGCCCAGGGATTCGCCTATGGCGAAGCCTATGAAGCAGAGGCCGGCGTAGTCGCCCGGGACGAAAAGCAGGATGAAAAGCATCATGATGAGCTCAACGCTGATGAGCAGCATGCCGATGCTCATGCCGGCCTTTAGCGGTATGGCCATGGTCGGGTAGGGCAGGCCCTTCAATCCCGCGAACGCGGTGCGGGAATTGGCGTAGGTGTTGATGCGGATGCCGAACCACGCCACCGAATAGGAACCGAGTATGCCCACTATGGAGAAAATGATTATCATGAAGATCTTGAAGGCGGTCATGGCGGGATTCAGGCTGAAATACCAAACCATGATGGCGGCGATAAAAGCCCAGAGTATGGCGATGAATTTTCCCTGGGTTATCAGGTAGGTCTTGCAGGTCTCGTATATCAGTTCCGAGATGTCCTTCATGGACCTGTGGACGGGAAGTTTGGAGATCTGCATGGACTGGACCAGGCCGAAAAGAACGCCCAGCACACAGACGACAAGACCGCCGAGCAGCAGGTTGTGGCCCGATATTCCAAGAAAATTGACGGTTGCAAGGTCCGGTATGATAAGGTCCGCCTCGCCGGCGAACGCCGCCCGGGACGCAATAAAAGAATAAGCCGCAACTGCGGCAAAAACGCCGAGTTTTCGCATGCTTTGCCTCCTGAAACAGCAGGGTATAGGGTTTAGGGGATAGGGTACAGGTATAAGGAACTCTTTACTTACACCCTTTCTTTTACCCGCTACCTTCTACTATCCTTAAAAGCCGGCCCGCGAAACCCGCGGGCCGGACATTGCGCTTTAAATCCTCTTGATCGCGGTGTCCACCGGTATGCCCGGCCCCATAGTGGAAGAAACAAAGATCGACTGCAGATACACGCCTTTTGAAGACGACGGTTTGACTTTCAGCACCGCGTCTATTATCGCCTGCACGTTCTCAGCCAGGCTTTTTTCCGGGAAAGAAGTTTTGCCCGCGGGCGCGTGCACGATGCCCTGGGCGTCGGCTTTAAATTCTATTCTTCCGGCCTTAAGCTCTTTAACGGTTCGGGCCAGTTCAAAGGTCACGGTTCCGCTTTTGGGATTGGGCATCAGGCCCCTGGGTCCGAGCAACTTACCCAGCCTGGCCGCGTCTTTCATCATGTCCGGGGTGACCACCAGCACGTCAAATTCCATAAAGCCCTTAAAGATCTTGTCTATGAGATCCGCTCCGCCGGTGATCTCGGCGCCGGCATCCTGGGCTTCTTTCTCTTTCTCGCCTTTGGCTATGACCGCCACTTTCTTGGTCTTGCCGGTGCCGTGGGGCAGGCCGACAACGCTTCGGACCTGCTGGTCGGATTGCTTCGTGTCTATGCCGAGCTTAAGATGCACTTCCACGGTCTCATCGAATTTGGCATTGGCGCTTTTCTTCACCAGCGCCACGGCTTCCTCTACCTTGTATTTCTTCGTAAAGTCCAGTCCTTTCTTTACGTTCTCTATTCTCTTACCCATTTTCGTTTCTCCTTGAGGTTCAGGCGCAAGTCCCTTTCCGGGCCTTGCTCCCTCTAACATCAGCGTCTAGCGTATAGGGGCGAGCGTATAGGGGCGAGCGTATAGGGGCGAGCGTATAGGGGCGAGCGTATAGGGGCGAGCGTATAGGGTATATTCCCCTGGCCCCTAGCCCCTAGCCCCTAGCCCCTAGCCCCTAGCCCCTAGCCCCTGGCCCCTGGCCCCTGGCCCCTAGCCCCTAGCCCCTAGCCCCTAGCCTCTATTCCCCTATTGCCACGCCCATCGAGCGCGCGGTGCCTTTGACCATTTCCATGGCCTGCTTTACGTCCTTGGTGTTAAAGTCCACCAGCTTGGTCCTGGCTATTTCTTCAACCTGCGCCGCGGTGAGCTTTCCCACTTTGGTCTTGTTCGGCTCGCCGGACCCCTTGGCCAGTCCCGCCGCTTTTTTTATCAAAGCGGAGACCGGCGGCATTTTGGTTATAAAAGTGAAAGTCCTGTCTTCAAAAACAGTGACTACCACGGGTATCGTCACGCCGGCTTCCAGTTTTCTCGTCTTCTCGTTGAACTGCTTGCAGAAATCCATGATATTGACGCCGTGCTGGCCGAGCGCCGGCCCCACGGGGGGCGCGGGATTGGCGCTGCCGGCCGGTATCTGCAATTTTATCATCGTCTTTACTTGTTTCACTTTAGGCATATAAATGTTCTCCAGCTTGTAAGTCTAGAGTCGAAAGTCTAAAGTGTAGAGTAAATGAGGAGATACCTTACAATTTTTAGACTTTAGACTCTCGACTTTCGACTTTAGACTTCTCCTTATACTTTCTCCACCTGCAGGAAGTCCAGTTCCACGGGCGTCGGGCGGTCAAACACGGTGACGATCACTTTTATCTTGGCTTTCTGCTCGTTTATATCTTCCACTACGCCCATAAAATGCTTGAACGGCCCTTCTATTATACGGACGTTCTCGCCTTTCTCGAACTGCACGGCGGGCTTGGGTTTTTCCAATCCCGCGGCGTTGACCAGTTCGAGTATCTGCAGCACTTCGCTCTCGTCCATGGGCACCGGTTTCGGGTCGCCGAGGAAACCGGAAACGCCCTGTATGCCTCTTATGGACCAATAAGTCTCGTTGTCCAATTCAAGATCCACAAGGACGTAGCCGGGGAAAAATTTTCTCTTGCGCACTTCTTTTTTGTTATGGCGCACCTGGATCACGTCTTCGGTGGGTATCAGAACCTGGAAGAGTTTGCCAGTAAGCTCGTTGGAATCTATTTTACCCTGAAGCATCTTGTGCACGCGCTCCTCAAAACCGGTGCGCGTGTGGATAACATACCACCCTTTTGCCATTTAACGACCTCCCAGAACGCTTTTTATGATTATGTTAAGCCCGAAATCCACGAAACTGATATAGATGGCCACTATAATGACTACCACGCTGACCGCCACCGTGGAGCGTATGACGTCCCGCCGGGCCAGCCAGGAGACCTTGGTCAATTCCTGGTATACTTCTTTCAAAAAGCCGGTTATTTTTCCCATAAGCTGTTCCGATCCTGCTTAAATCCTGAAATTATCACCGGGAGCGGAAGGACTCGAACCCTCAGTTGCGGTTTTGGAGACCGCTGGTTTACCAATTAACCGACGCTCCCAGCGAAAACAGTGGCTGGTGATTAGTGGTAAGTGGCTAGTGTTAAATAAAGGAACTCCTTCACTAACCACTATTCACTATCCACTGGCAGTTAAGATTTCACTTCTTTATGCGGCGTCTGCTTACCGCAGGCCTTGCAGAACTTTTTGATCTCTAATTTGAATTCCTTTTTCTTGCCTCTTGAAAAATGGTAATTCTTGTTCTTACAGACCGTGCAGCCCATTATGATGGTGATTCTGTCTGCCATAAATTACAGCAGGGTAGAGGGTATAGGGTAGAGGGTATAGGGTAGAATTAAGGAATTTCTTCCTGAACCCTAGTCCCTAGCCCCTAGTCCCTGGCCCCTGAATCCTATTCCTCCGTTACTCAATAATATCCACCACCACTCCGGCG
>JAHJSU010000013.1 GCA_018829985.1 Elusimicrobiota bacterium
GGATTCGGCGTAGTCGGCGTCTATCTTGTAGTATTGGTAGGTCAGCTTGGCCACTTTTGCGATGAAAGTTTTGGCGCTGGAGTAGTTGGGCACGTCGCCGGTCAATACGGCTATTATATAGTCCCCGCGCGGCGAGAACACTATGCCGACGTCGTGGCAGGACCGCCTCAGCAGACCCGTCTTATGGCCTATCTCCCAGCCTATGGGCAGGCCTTTCCTCAAGCGGGTCCTGCTCTTGTTCTGCTTCAGGAACTCGAGCATAGCCTCGCTTGAACTTTTGTCTATCAGCTCACCCTTATAGACGCGCTCCAGAAGCCCTGCCATCTCCCTGGCGGTGGTATAATTTTCCCTGGCCACACGGCCGGAGGTCAGGCTGAAGCCCTCGGGGTAGATCTTGGTATAGATCAGGCCCAGTTTTTCAAATTCGTTCTGGAGAAAGTTCAGGCCCACGTAATCCACAAGCATCTTGGTGGCTGTATTATCGCTTTCGGTTATCATCTTGTAAATTATTTCCATAACGCTCAGGCTTGTGCCTTCCCTGACCCATTTAAGAGAGCCGGACCCGCCGGCCCTGACCCTGCGGGTAAGTTTGACCTGGGTATCAAGGGTAAGCGCGCCGCTTTTAATTTTTTCAAATATGGAGGCCATGATGGGCAGTTTGATCAGGCTTGCCGACGGGAACAGCCGGTCCGGGTTATACTCCCAGGCCCTGCCGGTGTTCAGGTCCTTCAGGTAGATGCCCACATGGCCGTTGTAATTGTAGGAGGTATTCTCAAGGCTCGTGACCATGGTCCGCCACTCTTCGTCGTTGATCGGGTTCACGGCTATTTGTCCGCGGTAAGACTCCCGCTCCGGGACGAACGCCGTTTTCATGACGCGGCCGCCGCCCAGATACAGGAAAAGCCCCAAAGCCGGGATGAGCAGCAGGAAAAAAAGTTTACCGAACCTGAAAGCATTGCGGGACGGTCCCCGGCCGTTTTGCGGCAGCCGGGGATCGTCAGGATAGCGGCGATGTGTTATCGGATTTTGCATGGCGCAGAATTAATCCAAAAAACTCAATTGAGTTTTTCGGGAAGGCTTAAGGCTAAAGGATAAAGGCTAAGGGACGGAAAAATCTCTTTGTTTTTCAGCGTCTTTACCCTAATCCTTTAGCCTTCATCCTTTAGCCTTCATCCTTTAGCCTTCCGAAAATTGCTATGGATATCTGCCTGAGGCGGACAATTTTAACTGCAATTTTCGGATCAGACCACGTCCAGTTCCAGGTCTTCACCCGTGCCCGGGTAATCCACCTCGATCGTGTCGTCCGCCTTCATTTTCCTGGAGAGCAGGACCTCGGACAGGGGGTCTTCCAGCATGCGCTGGACGGTCCTTAAGATGGGCCGCGCGCCGTAATTGGGATCAAAGCCTTTTTTGATAAGGTGCTTTTTGGCCTCCTTTGTGATGGAGAACTTGACGCCCTTATCCTTAAGTTTCTTTTCCACCTTGCCTAGATTGAGATCCAGTATCTTTTCCATGTCCGCTTCGGTAAGCGGCCGGAAGACTATGATCTCGTCTATGCGGTTGATGAATTCCGGGTTGAACACCCTTTTGACCTCGTCCATGACGATGTCCTTCATCTCGCGGTAGTCCTTCTCCCGGTCTTCCTGCGGTATGAAACCGAGCGACTTGCCCTTGGAGATGAGCCTGGCGCCGACGTTGGAGGTCATGATCAGGATGGTGTTCTTGAAGCTTACTTTGTGGCCGAGGCTGTCGGTAAGGAGCCCCTCGTCCATTATCTGAAGCAGTATATTGAAAACGTCGGGATGGGCCTTTTCCACCTCGTCAAGGACCACCACGGAGTAAGGCTTGCGCCTGACTATCTCGGTGAGCTTGCCTCCTTCCTCGTAGCCCACGTAGCCGGGAGGCGCGCCTATGAGGCGCGAGACGGAGAATTTTTCCATGTACTCGGACATGTCTATCCTGACCATGGCTTCCTCGTTGCCGAACAGGAAGTCCGCCAGCACCCGGGCGAGCTCCGTCTTGCCCACGCCGGTGGGACCCAGGAAGATAAAATTGCCGATGGGCCGCTTGGGGTCTTTCATGCCGGTGCGGCTGCGCTTGATGGCCTGGGCCACTATCTTTACCGCTTCGTCCTGGCCGATAAGCCGCCGGTGGATCTCGTCTTCCATATGCGTAAGTTTGTCCACTTCGCTCTCGGTCATCCGGGTGACGGGAATGCCGGTCCATTTGGAGGCTATGCCGGCTATATTCTCTTCGGTCACTTCCGGCACCACCTTGTCGCGGCCTTCGCGCCATTTTTTCTTGGCGTCCTCAAGCGCTTTCTTGAGCTCTTTTTCCTTATCTCTCAGCTTGGCCGCCTTTTCGTATTCCTGCCCGTAGATGGCGGCGTTCTTCTCTTTTGAGATTTCCTCTATGCCGGCTTCTTTTTCCTTGAATTCGGGCGGGGCGATGGAGAGTCTCAGCCGGGCCCGGGAACCCGCTTCGTCCAGCAGGTCTATGGCCTTATCCGGCAGCGCCCTGTCGGTGATATATTTATCCGAAAGCTGGGTGGCCGCAAAGATGGCCGGGTCGGTGTACTTGCACTTGTGATGCGCCTCGTATTTTTCCTGCAGGCCCTTCAATATCTCTATGGTCTCATCCACGGTGGGAGGGTCCACCACGATAGGCTGGAACCTGCGCTCCAGGGCCGGGTCGTGCTCGATGTGCTTGCGGTATTCGTCAAAGGTGGTGGCGCCTATGCACTGCAGTTCGCCGCGGGCCAGCGCGGGCTTGAGCATATTGGAAGCGTCTATGGCGCCTTCGGCCGCGCCCGCGCCGATGACCGTGTGCAGCTCGTCTATGAACATGATGATGGAATTTTTACCCTTTCTTATCTCTTCTATAATGGCCTTTAAGCGCTGCTCGAATTCGCCGCGATACTTGGTGCCCGCGACTATGGAGGCGAGGTCCAGGCTAAGCATCCTTTTGCTTATCAGCGTGTCGGGGATTTCGCCCGTGGAGATCTTCTGGGCGAGGCCTTCCACTATGGCGGTCTTGCCCACGCCCGGTTCGCCGATCAGAACGGGGTTGTTCTTCGTGCGGCGGCCGAGCACCTGTATAAGCCGGTCGATCTCGTTGACGCGGCCGATCACGGGGTCGAGTTTCCCCTCTTTGGCCATCTGGGTCAGATCGCGCGCGAATTCGTCCAGCGTCGGGGTTTTGGTCTTGCCCCTGGCCGGGGCGTGCGAGCCGTGGGCTTTGCTTTCTTTCTGGGGCTCTTTCTGTTCCAGCTCGCCCAGGATATTGAGCACCTCTTCCCTGACGGTCTCAAGTTTGAGGCCCAGATTTTCAAGCACCCTGGCCGCGACGCCCTCCTCTTCGCGGATGAGGCCCATCAGGATATGTTCGGTGCCTATGTAGGAATGGCTCATGTGCTGGGCTTCTTCCACCGCGTATTCAAGGACTTTCTTCGCCCTGGGGGTGAACGGGATTTCGCCCAAAAGCATCATATTGTCGCCGGTGCCGACTATTTTTTCTATCTCGGCGCGCACTTTCCGCAGATCGACGCCCAGGCTGGCCAGCACCTGCGAGGCCACGCCTTCGCCTAAAGCGATAAGCCCGAGCAGAATATGCTCGGTGCCGACATAGTCGTGGTTAAGGCGCTTGGCCTCTTCCTGCGCTATTAAGATGACCCGCTGGGCCCTCTCGGTAAATCGTGTTCCCATTATATTCCTCCGATGACAAAGCTGAAAAATCTTTTAATGCCGCCCGCTCCGGGCGGCGATAGTCTTCGCAAAGATTATATTATGACACATAGATAAAGGGGAAATCAAAACAAACCCGAAAACTGTATAGCAATTTTCGGGTTTGGAAGTTGATAGAGTTGATAAGTAAGAAACAACGGTTGATTAGTAAGAAAGTTGCGGCACTTATCAACCAGTCAACTTATAAACTTGTCAACTATCCTTTGCCTTATCAACTTCCCCAGCCCAGTCAACTTGTCAACTTTCCCCAGACTCAGGCCCTGCGAACCTTTATTTTGAAGCCGTCCACCGTCTGCACCACCACTTCCGCGCCGGCAGACAGGTCGCCGGACACGCTTTCCGCGTTCCAGAGCTCGCCTTCCACCAGCACGGTGCCGTTGGGCGCCAGCGCGGTCTTGGCCAGGCCTTTCTTATGGACAAGGTCTTCTATGCCGGTAACCACCTTGCGCAGCTGCGCCTTGATGACTATCCAGGCCAGCACCGCCACTATAAACACCAGCGCTATCAAAGTCGAACCTAGTATATGCATGGATATTGAAAGCCCTCCCATGGACGGAGTGTTAAAAAGCATCAGCGCGCCCAGAATTACCGATGCCGCCCCGGCTAAAGTCAGAAGCCCGTAACTGAGCACTTTAATTTCCGCAATGAAAAAGACGAAGCCCAAAACTATCAGCAGAATTCCGGCGAAATTGGCCGACAGGGTATGGAACGAATAAAAGCCCAGCACCAGCGCGACGGCTCCGACCACGCCCGGCAGTATAAGGCCCGGATTATAAAGTTCTATGAACAGGCCCGCCGCGCCGAGGCTCATCAGTATCATGGCGATATTGGGATCGGTTATGGTGGCCAGGAATTTCTGCCTGCGGGTCTGGAGCAGCGTCTCCACTTCCGGGGCCGCGGTTTTTATTTTTCCGAAATCGGCCAGCTCAAGGCCGTTTATCTGCGCGAAAAAACCGTTCATGTCGGCGGCTATTATGTCCGTCACGCCGGCCTTCAGCGCCTCTTCGGCGGAGATGGAATCGCTTTTGGTCACCGCTTTTATGGCCCAGCCCACGTTGCGTTTGCTTTTCTGCGTTATGGATTTTATATACGCGGCGGCGTCGTTCAGGATCTTGTCTTCCATCGGGTCTTTCTGCTTGGCGTCCTTTTCCTTCTCCTTAATAATGGACGGGATGGAGCCGATCATCACGGGGTTGGCCGCGCCTATATTGGTGCCGGGCGCCATGGCCACTATATGCGCCGCCATCGCGATGAACACGCCGGCCGAGGCCGCGCGCGCGCCCTGCGGGTAGACATAGACCGCCACCGGCACTTTTGAGGCCAGGATCTTCTTGATTATCTCGCGCATGGAACTGTCCAGCCCCCCCGGGGTGTCCAACTGTATGACCGCCAGATCGAATTTCTCGTCGTTGGCCTTGTCTATGGCCTGATTGATGAACTCGGAGGCCGCCGGGGTGATGACGCCGGAATACGGCGCCGCCAGGACTCTGTTTATCTCGTATGTTTTAAGCGGCTGGGCGGCTGGGCGGCTTGGCGGCTTGGCCGCGAACAAAAAGCCGCCCAGAGCGATAATGAGAGCGGATAACAACGCTGTTTTTTTCGGCATAAGCACCTCGCAAACAGGATCCGGGCAGAAACTTTTTAAAACAAAAACTTATAACGGCCGCAGGATATCCAACAACTATTATACATTTTTGCCAACTATTCAGCTTTCTGAACTTGGTTTTAACCGCAAAGAACGCAAAGCAAACGCAAAGGACGCAGGGTGGAGCGAAGCGACACAATTCAACTGTATCCGACAGGTGAATCTATTTAAAGAGATTACAGCGATAAAGAAGAGATTACGCTGATAAGAGAGTTTGCGTTAATGGTTCATAACCTTTGCGTTCTTAGCGTAAACCCCGTTAGAGAATAAATACTAACGGTTATAGCTGGCCAAGAGCCGACGGCCTTCTCTAACGGGGTAAATCCTTTGCCTGCCTGCCGGCAGGCAAGCGCCCTTTGCGGTTAAACTTTTTGCGCTTTGGTTTGTTCATTAAGGTGAGTAGTTAACATTTTTGTTACAATATCCAACATGGCGGAAACCCCGGAAACATTTTTGGTATTTGCCGCGGAAGAAAGGCTTCCTGATTTTATTCTGGTCACGCAGATAATAGCCAAGTTCCTCGGCCTGAACAGGGACGAAGCGGCTCTGGCGGCCAGGCATTCCTGGGGTTTTCTGGGCGAGGATCTAAGCGGGGAAAAAGCGCTGGAACTGCTGCAAACATGCGGGACTTACGGCATTGAAGCCGTAAAAACCCCGACGGCGGCCCTGCCGGAACTGGAAGTCCCGCTCCGGATAACAAAGCTCGGCCTGGAACCGGACAAGCTCGTTTATACCGAAGCGAACGGGCAAAGCGATACCATGCTGAAAGAGGACATACGCATCCTTTCAGCCGCGCCGATCAAAGCGGAAACGAGCAAGACGGTAACGACGGCCGAAGGCCCCTCGGCCCAGGAAAGGGCCGTCAGGCTGGGCATTATGGCGGCGACGGGGCTGCCCATAGGGCTTGGCAAAAGCAAAGAGGTAAAAAAAGAAGTTAAAAGTTCAGAAACCTCTTTCTATATGGACCTTATATTGAACAGGGGCGGACGGCTGAGGTTCTGCTCCGACAATTTCGATTTCTCGCACCTGGCCGCCGAAAAGACCTATTCAAGCCAGCTGAATTTCAGGCTTATGGCGGCCAGGCTCGCGGCTTTCGCCCCCCAAGCCCTTAAAAACGCCGGCCTGTGGGCGATCCTTGAAAACAAACCGCTCACGCCGCTTCCTTACGATTCCATGGACGACTTCGAGTTGGAAAGCCTCAGACTGCTGGCGCTATCGGCTTTACCATAGTAACGGGTGACGGGAGAGAGAGTTTTAAGATAATCAGCCCTTGCGTTTGAGGCGCAGGCTGTGTAGCCGCAAGCTTTAGCTTGCGTTTGAGGCGCAGGCTGAAGTCTGCGGCTACAAGCTTAGAAAGCCCCGCGCTACCAGCCGCTTTTTTCCACCCGTGTGCCGGGCATAGTTTCCTGGATCAAATACACGGTTTGCTCGATAAACTGGTACAGCGGATGTCCGGAGTATCTGCTCAGGGCCGTTTCGGCCAGTTTTCCGGCCAATTGTTTCTGAATGGCGCTCACCGGGTTAAGCGAATACTCCGATTTTGAATAAGATTTTTCGTCTTCCCACAGCTTCACGTCTTTGCGGTATAGCGCCGCGTAACCCGTGGCCTTTTTCTGTTTCTTTATGCCCACCGTGAGATATTTCGCTTCCTTCAGATTGCCGAACACCAGCGCCTCGGCATCCAGTTTTTGCTGGAGATCCGCGTTTTTAAAGGCGCCGAGCTGCCCGCCCTGGGTTATGCCCATCTCCCGCAGTTTCTCGTCCACTTCGGCCGTGGGGATGACTTTATAGCCTTTCTCCAGGAGCGCGGTGGCGAACAGCTGGCGATAGAGCCCGACCGCGTCAAGGTCGGTAGTTTCATTTTCAAACGGCAGGACGGCCACCGTCATCGGCTCCTTGAAATCGGGGCTGAGAAAGATAGCCTGCGGCTTCTTGGCCGCGCATGCGCACACTAAAGCGGCGCAGACCGGAAGTAAATAGCGACGGTATGTTTTCATAAGAAATACTCCTTTTGCGCTAAAACCGTGTTAGTAGCCGCAGGCTTTGAGCCTGCGTCCTCGTCGGGAAATGGTTTTATATTTATCGCCCGCCAGTTCGGCGGGCGCCTGCCATTTGTGACTTTTTACGGATGAATCAATTTTATCAGGCTTCAGCAACGTAAGCGCGGTGCGCCGCACTTCCTCGCGCAAAGGCAAGGAAATAACAGACGCACCACGCTATCGCTTACCCCGTTAGAGAAAGCCATTCGCCTTAGGCGGACTGTCCGCGGCCGAGTTTGTTCTCTAACGGGGTTACAGCGCTGACCGCCCGGAAAACAACTGCCGGAAGAGGCGGTTATTTATTATAGTAGAACGCGTACGTGCCGCCCAGATAGATTATGGGCATCGTGAAGTCGACCGTGCCGGAGTAGCCGCCGGACGTAAAATCAGCTTCGGCGCTGCCGAACTGCAGACCGCCTTCCACCGACACGCCGTGATTTTTATTGATGCCCTTCAGCCACTCGCAGCCCGCGAACAGCTTAAAAAACAGTCCGCTGTATTTCATCTCCATGGACGTCCCAGTCCAACTGTAGTCATCATTATAGCTGAAACCGCCGATGCCGGCGCCGAAATACCATTTCTTCGTATCCGGGGGTATCGGGGCCCACAGCGCGGAAGCGGAATATGTGAAGTCGTTAAATTCCCACGACGGCTGAAATTGGACATCCCAGCCCAGCTGTTCCGTTTCCCAGTTGCGGGTGCCGAGTCCTAACCCGCCGAAGTTGGGCAGAACCGTAATAGCTCTCAACGGATAATCCGCCGCCCGCACCGACTGGGCGGCCGCGAACACTAATCCGACCAGGAATAACACCGCCACCAATTGCCGTGCTAATTTCATTACTCCTCCTTGAACGCTGTAAGATAACTGCAATGTGTCATATACTATCTAAAAACCCGCCCGCCGGTCAACATTAAAAAACAAAAACGAAGTCTAAAGTGTAGAGTCTAGAGTGTAAAGTAATAACGAAATGTTTTAATACTCTATACTTTAGACTCTAGACTTTCGCCTCTAGACTTTAGACTCTTGTTATAAATCCTTGAGCTTCGCCGCGTAAGAAGCGTGGAATTTTCTCATCTTCTCGACGAGCGCCTTGATTTCGTCTTTCGGCGGCAGGAAAGTGGTGCGGAAGTGAAGCGTGCCCGGCAGCTGCCCGAACCCGGAGCCCGGCACGACGCAGATCCCGGTCTCTTCCAGCAGCCTCAGGCAATACTCGCTGTCCCGCGCCGCCTCGTACTTCATCCTGGCTTCGGCCGTCAGCTGACAGAAATCGAGGTCTTTCTTGTGCGGAAGCTCGAACTTCACGAAAGCGTACATCGCGCCCTGCGGGATCCCGGTCTTCATGCCTTTGATCTTGTTCAGGCCTTTCCCTAATATCTCCGCCTTCTCTTTCATGTCGCGCAGGATGGCGTCGCGCTCTTTCGCGTAAAGGGCGCAGCTCGCGTCCCCTTTCTTCGGCGGCGCCACCATCAGGTAGGTTACCAGCTGCCCGGTGACGTTGGAGCACAGGCCTATGGACTGCAGCTTGATCAGCTCCGCGTAAACGTCGTCCGGCATGTTCCTGACTTCCAGATAGCCGCCCCGGTGGCCGCATTCGCCCAGGAAGCCCTTGGAAACCGAATGGAAGCTGAACAGCGTGACGTCCTTCTCGCCCAGCCGGTGCAGCGCCTTCGCGAACGAGTGGAACTTCAGCCCTTTGCCGTAAACGTTTTCCTGGTAGACTTCGTCCGCGAGGATGGACAGCCCGTGTTTTTTGGCGAAGCGGATTATCATCTCGATGTTTTCCCTGGAAAGCACGGCGCCCGTGGGGTTGCCCGGGTTTATGACCACTATGGCCGCGGGGTTCACGCCCTTCTCTTTTGCCGCCTCTATGCTTTTGGCCAGCTCGGCCTCGTTCAGCTGCCAGCCGTTCTCTTCGTCCAGGAAATAATTGATCTGCTTCGCGCCGTACAGCGCGATAGTCGCGCTGTAGAGCGGATACTGCGGGATAGGGACCATATACCCGTCGTTCGGGGTGTTCGTCAGCAGGGTCATCGCCGACTGAACGGCGCGGCTTGCGCCGCCGGTCAGCACGATCCTGTTCACGTCCACGGGGATGCCGTCGCGTTCGTTGATAAAATCGGCCACCGCTTTGCGTATGAACGGGATGCCGGCGCTCTGGGTATAAGCCCCCGTGCCGCATGGATTTTTTTCAAGGACCATCTTTGCCCGCTCAATGACGTCGGCTGGAAAGAGCCTGGCCGCTTCCGGCCTGTCCAGCAGGGCGGGATATTCGAGCAGGCTCAGCATCTGCCGCACGAACGTAAGCGGCTTTTGTTTAAGCGCCTGGGGATTGCCGATGTTGCAGTAAATTATCTTTTTGCCCTGCGCCTCAAGCTCCTGCGCGCGGATGACTATCTTGCCCCTGACCGCGTAACGCGCTTCCAGGAGCTTTGAGTTGACATTATGGAGTTTCATCATGTTAAAATTATATTAAATTATCCCCGCCCTCTCGCCGGCTGAACAATTGGCGCGGGTCCCGCCGCCGGGGCCGGCTTTGCGGGGGCCGGGGGTTCGGCGGGGATTTGCCGCTCGCGCTCCCTGCCGGCTTTTTTGTATGGGTCTTCCGGGGTTAGCATGGGCGACAATTGTGAGCTCATGGCTGGATAGTGTGGATTAATGTAACTACTCAGCTTAACCGCAAAGAACGCAAAGCAAACGCAAAGGACACAAAGTGAATCTATTTGAAGAGATTACAGCGATAAAGAAGAGATTACGGTGATATTAAGGAATTTATATTAATGGTTTACCCGCCAAACATCCGGCGGATAATCTTTGCGTTCTTAGCGTAAACCCTTTGCGCCCTTTGCGGTTAATCTGCAGCGCGGACCCACGGAAAACCCGGAAGAGCCTTCTCCCCGGAGGAACCTGTCCAGAAATTTTTTAAGCGTCTGAAGAGGGGGAACTCCTTTTTCCCGAAACTGGTCCCCGTAGGTTATCAGCACAATGTCTTTTTCGGAGAGGGGTCGCCGCTTCTTGCCTTCGTATTTGCGCCTTTTTCGCAGGTACCGGTCCACGATCGTCCGGTACTCCCGGCAGGCTTTTCTCCCTTCCCGGGCGCCATAGAGGAAAATGAATTTTTGCCTGGTGGTCATTAAAGGTATAATAGCTTAAATTGATAAAAAATTGTAACTACTCAGCAGCAACATTGAACGCAGATGACGCAGATGAATATGATGAACGCAAATAATTCAAAAGAATAAATCATGTTTAATCGTTACTACTCGCCACAAAGTCACAAAGACACGAAGGAAATCAGACAACAAACCGTTTGATCCATAAACTTTCTTTGTGCCTTGGTGTCTTAGTGGCTGAGTAGTTACGTTTTATCATAAAAAATCAGCGTTATCAGCGTTCTACCTCTTAGTAGCTGAGTAGTTATAAAAAATTGACGCTTCCGGAAGCATGATGAAAGTGAACTGGGGACCGTATTACGCCGTGCTGGCGGGCTATGGGGCGGTAATCCTGCTCATCATTTCGGTGTTTTAATCCCAAAAAATGAGAATACTGATCGCGCCGAACGCTTTTAAAGGCAGCCTGAGCCCGCTTGAGGCTTCCCGCGCGATGTCCGACGGGGTAAAGGCGGCGCTTCCCGGCGCGAAGGTGCGGATGCTTCCGGTTTCAGACGGCGGCGACGGGCTTATGGAGGTAATCGTCCATCACGCGGGAGGAAGGATATTCAAGACCAGGGTGCGTGACCCGAACGGGCGTGTGCGCCCGGCAAGATTTGCCGTTCTTTCCGACGGCAGGACGGCGGTTGTGGAAATGGCCGAGGCCTCGGGACTTGCTCTTCTTGAAGGGCGGAGGCTTATCCCGCTCAAGGCGACGTCTTTCGGGACCGGGGAGCTTATCCGCGCGGCGTTAAAAAAGGGAGCGACTCAAATTATAGTCGGGCTTGGAGGAAGCGCAACCAATGACGGCGGGGCGGGGGCCGCCCAGGCCCTGGGCGTCATGCTATACGACGCTCAGGGCAAAAGCCTCGGGGCCGGCGTCGGGCAATTGCTCAGGTTATCAGGGATAGACACGCGTGGGATAGACCCCGGCTTGAAGCGGGCCGGCATAACGGGGGTTTCGGATGTAAAAAACCCGCTGCTCGGGAAGTACGGCTCGGCAAGGGTCTACGGTCCCCAGAAAGGGGCCTCAAAAAAAGAGGTCCGGATAATGGGCCGCGCCCTGCTGCGCTATTCGCATATATTGAAAAGTCAATTGGGAAAGGATGTGGGGCATATGCCGGGAGGGGGCGCCGCGGGCGGGCTTGCGGCCGGGCTTGCGGCTTTTTTTGACGCCAGGCTGGTCCGCGGGGCGGATTACGTTCTTGAGCTGCTTGGCGCCAGGTCCGAAATTGAAATGTCCGACCTGGTGATAACCGGAGAGGGAAAGCTGGATTTTCAGAGTTTTTTCGGCAAGGCCCCCGTTGCCGTTTGCCGTATGGCGAAGGCCGCCGGAAAGCCCTCGATCTTTATATGCGGGAAGTGTTCCGTAAAGAACAGGCGGCTCCTAAGGCAAAACGGCATCACGCGCGTCGTTTCATTGGAGGAAGCCGGCGCGGCCGGGAAGAATGCCATGTCCGGCGCCGCCCGGTGGGTTAAAAAGGCCGCGGAAAAGGTGACAGGCTGCTTTTTAGCAAATGGGGATTGAAACTGCGACAGGGAAATCATGCACCTTTCAGACACCCGGAAATTTTACGGATTGATTACGGCGCCCTGGAATACGGTCCCTGCGGCAATCATCCTGGGCTGTCTCTTTCTGTCCGCCAATGCTCCCGAATCCTGGGCCAGAAGCGCCGGGGAGCTGGACCGTGAGATTCGTAAAGCGGAACGATTTGATATTAATCATGAGGGCAACCGTTTCGAACTGCTTGGGGATTTTGAAGGGACGACGATCATTTTCAAAGTCTACGATCCAGCCGAAATAAAACGGGGAGCGCTGAAGCTGCCGTCTTCAAATTCCAACTATCGCGGAGAGATCGCCGTTCAGAGAATCGCCGGATTTCTTGGCATAACCATTTTTCCGGCCACCGTTTACAAGTCCCTGGACAAGAAAACCGCAAAAAAACTGATAACTGTTCTTCAAGCAAAGAAATTTACGACATCCCGCAAGGATCATCACAGGCGCGGCATTGAAAACAAGGAGAAGAACCGCAAGGAGGCGCTCCGGAGACTGCATACCGAGGCCAATCCCGGCGGATGTTTCAAGGAATGGGTGGAGAATATCCAGTTTGTTTCGGCGCTTGGAACACGGGAAAATCTCGGCGGGCATCAAGTGATGAAGTACCTGAAGGCAGACGGGCCTATGCCGGCTGAAGGCGCCGCGGTTCTGAAACAGTGCACTTCCCTGATGTCTGAAAAGGGTTGTTTCACGGGGTCCATAGAATGGCTCAGACTCGCCAGGAATATCTCCGACATGATGCTGGTTGATGCGTTATCCGGCAATCGGGACAGGTTTCCCGGCGGCAACGTTCACATGAGGTCGCTTGATGGAATAAGAAAACGCGGGCCGGCGGGGATTCATTTCCCCAGGGTCGAACTTCTGGCCCTGGATAACGGTGCGACCTTCCTGGGTCAACAATCAGGAAGTCTTGACGATCTGACGGGGCGGAAGGTCGCTTCCACCAGGGTAGAGCGATTTGTAAAAGGCCGGTATGAGAAGCTGCTTGAACTTCAGGAGCTTGTCCGCACAGACCCCGCCGAGGCAAGAGAAAAACTTTTTCTCCGGGAATTCCGGGATCCCGCCGGCCGCAGGATCGACATGTTCGGCCAGTTGGCCGGGAATCTTGCCGCGGTTCTTGACTACATGGAGCGGAACAGGGAAAAATTCGGAAGCCGGACCATTCTTCCGTGAAAAAGCCGCAAGAGCCTTTGACGACTTTATGATTATTTGCCGCCCCCCAGGCTGAATTTTTCGGGCTAACGGACAAATTTTGAGATTATGAGCGAACCTAAATCCGGCTTTTTCCCGCCGCCGGGCTCTTTTGAGGAAAAATTCATAAGGGCCGGCGGGCACGGCGGGCAGAACGTGAACAAAGTCGCCACCGTGGTGCAGTTCCGCTTTTTCCCCGGCCTGGCCGGCCTGCCCGGCGCGGCTGTGGAACGGCTGAAGCGCCTGGCCGGCGCGAAGCTGACCGCGGACGGCGACATCCTTATCATCGCCGGCGAGCACAGGACGCAGGAGCAGAACCGCCAGGCTGCGCGGGCAAGGCTCCGCGAACTGGTGGAACGCGCGCTGCGCCCGCCGAAGCGCAGAAAGCCGACAAAGCCGTCTTACGGCGCCCTGCAGCGCCGCCTTGAAAACAAAAAACGCCGGTCCGACATAAAACGGAACCGGCGCGTGTCGGAGTAATTGTTGGCTCTCCCGTAAAAAGTCAATTTTGCTCAAAAATCGCCTTTGTAGCCGCAGGCTTCAGCCTGCGTTCTCGTCGGGGAATGGCTTACTGTTTTTCGCAGGCTAAAGCCTGCGGCTACCGTTTGGGACTTTTTACGGTTGAATCATTGTTGCAACCATTTTTGCAGCTTCTTAATATACCAATTAGGCCCGACCAGTGTTGCAGAATTATCGTCTATCTGAACGGATATCCTTCCGGCAAGAAGCCCGGCTTGAAATGATGGCTTGTAAGTCAGAAAACTCTCAGTTTGAGACACTGGATGGTAGTCTATTTCGGCTAACACAATATTGAGTCTTGACAGAAAGGCTTTCTTATCCCGGAAAGTCACGGAAATTGTAACCGCCTTCATAGAAAAAGCCATTCCAACGCCAATCGATAACACAAAGAAAAGACCAAAGCACATGCTAATGCCGATATTACAAAGAAGTTGACCGAATTCCACACCCATTATTAAAGAGAATACCGACGAATACAGCAAGGCAACTAACCCTACAATCGCAGCTATCACCGAGAATATACGCCAAAAACCTCTGGGTTTCATATCAAGGTCGTCAGACTGAGATGTCCGACCTACCCACTCAATCCTTTATTGCTACAACCATTTTTGCAGCTTTTTAATATAAGCATTAGGACCAACTATTGTTGAAGAGTTATCGTCTATCTGGACGGATATATTTACGTCAAATAGCTGGAATTTACGTACTGGCTTGTAAGTCAGGAAACTCTCGGTTTGAGACTCCGGATGGTAGCCTATTTCGGCTAACACGACATTAAGCCTTGACAGAAAGGCTTTCCTATCCTGGAAAGTCATGGAAACCGTAACTGCTTTTATAGTGTGTGCCGCACCAAAGGCAATCAATAACACAAAGGGAATGCCAAAGCACGTGAAAACACGAAGAACATAAAAATATTCCACACCCGTAATTAAGTGAACACACAACGACAACAATAAGACAAACAGCACTGCAATAGCCGCTACCGTAAAGAATATAC
>JAHJSU010000110.1 GCA_018829985.1 Elusimicrobiota bacterium
GGAGCCGGCGGTCCTGCCAGAGGACGTTCTCCTTAGTGAGAGCGGCCAGCTCCGAGACGCGCAGGCCGGTGTCGAGCAGCGTTGAGATAACGACTTTTTCGATCCCGGAGCTGCAGGCGTTCATGAGCCGATCGGCGTTTTTATTTGTTAAGGGTTCGCGCTTATATTGGTATCTTGCCATAGTTCGTATATTACAAAATATGCGAACTGTGGGCGCAATGTGTAAGAGGTAGCCCGACGGGAGCGTTACAGGATTGAAGGGGGAAGTTCGCTTTTACGGGTAGAAGGCGAACAAGGGCAGCGCACGGTAGGCCGCACGGTTGGGGAACGGTAGCCGAGCGGTACGCAAGCGGTTAACAAGCGGTTGACGAGCGGTCAGCAAGCGGTTGTTGAGCGGTTCTGGGGAGCGTGTTTGCCTGTCCAATAAATTCTGAATACGCTGAACCACCTTTGCCGGAGCATTAGCGATGGCGTGTTCCCAAATCCTAACAACGCGCCAACGCGACTTCCGTAAATCTGCATTAACCTTACGATCCCGCTCCTGATTTCGCTTAATCTTCTGCCGCCAATACTCATTATTTGTAGATGGCGTTATATTTCGCCGACAACTTTTACAACCATGCCAAAAGCAGCCGTCCACGAAAACAGCCACACGCGCGGAGCGGAAAGCAAAGTCGGGCTTCCCAGGGATCGAGTTCAAATGCCTTCTCCACCCCGTGACGCCCTTCGCCAAAAAAATCCGTCTGACCGCGGCCTCTGTTGAAACGTTTCCTCTCGACTTCACGGCGGCCATAATTTTCGAGCGCCGCGGCTTGGAAACAGTATCCATACTCTTTTCTGTGTTTAAGCCAGGACCCGCACCCATGACTTGTTAAATTTGACCAGTTTAAGGACTGTATCTTTGGAGACCGCCGGCGGCTTTTTAATTTGGAATTTCAGCTTCTGTTTGGGAACCTTATGTAAGATTGTGAACTGTGCCCCGTGCGGCTGCCAGGTAAACCAATGCTCCTTTGTCCCACGCCGGACGGCTTCCAGATTGTTCTTTGCATTCCAAGACCAAACAAAGTCCTTCGGATCATATTGGTCCGTCTCGAACTCGAAAGCCACAAAGTCCAGCCACTCCCCCATCATCTTGTTCGGCTTAATGAGCACGACGGTTCGGGCATGACGGTAGTTTTTCTTAACCTCAGCTACACGTTCATTCCATATTCCAAGAACCATCGGCCCAAGAAGATCAGGCTCTTTCGGCCGGCTGCCGTATGAATAGGTCGGATCATTCCGACCGGAGATTAAGCGAATATCGGTTGCTTTAAAAGGCGTACTCGCCTTAGCTGACTTTGCACCCCAGGTGCAATCACCGAGCACAATATCGTCGAGCCCGACATTCGACGGCTCCCACTTCGCCCCGATCGCTATCGCAAACATTCGCTCCCACTCCGGCCCCTCGATCGAGCCCGTGCGGTCGACCGCGAGCTTCGCGATTATCTCAGCTCCAAGACGAGCGGCGAACTCGGCCGGAAAAGAGTTAAGCGTCCACGGCGGGGGAAATTTGCTTGCTGATCTTATCCTTGGTTGCATTTCGGTTCCCTCTTTACTGTTGTTATCAAGTTGCGAAGGACAGCTTCCACAAGCGGGACAGGAACGGCGTTTCCAACTTGCGTCCGTGTCTCAGAAACAGGGCAGACTATTTTAAAACTCTCCGGAAAGCCCTGTAGCCGAAGAAGTTCGCGTGGAGTCATGCGTCGAGTGCCATCCACTAAAAGATAATTATAGGAAGCTCCGGCACGTAGGGCGCACGAGTATGGGTGGGAACTAACATTCCCCGCCTTATTTTCATGCCATATCGCCGGCTTGCACACCGCCGTATGCTCAGCCTGGCGCGATTTCCTAATACGCTCCGAAACATAGAATTCCTGCGGAACACTCTTTTCTAGGATCTCTGCCAATGGTGTCATTGGCAGATCGCCCTTCGGCCACTCGTAAGGAACCGATGTCTTACGACCAACGATTAAAACCCGCTCTCGTTTCTGAGGCAGCCCGAAGTTAAGCGCGTTGAGTACCCGCCAATCCACAGTGTAACCCAATGAACGTAGAATCGTTATAATTCTCGTAAGAGTCTTTCCCTTGTTGTCACCCGCCAACATTTTCACATTCTCTAAAACAAAATAAGATGGCTGTTTCTCTTTTAGAATTCGCGCGATCTCAAAAAACAATGTTCCCCGCGCATCCCGAAACCCTTTCCGCGCCCCTATAATACTGAAGGGCTGGCAAGGAAATCCGGCCAATAGCACATCGTGGTCTGGTATTTCTTGCGCGTTAAGCGAGCGGATATCGCCGACCGGATTAAGGCCGTAGTTTGCGAAATATGCTTTCCGCGCAGGCTCATTTATATCACAGGCTAAAACTGCCTTCCAGCCCAATTTTGCGGCGGCAGAGTGAAAACCTCCGATTCCGCAAAACAGGTCTATAAACCGAATTGGTTTTTTCCCGTTAGGCGATAAGGAAAGGTGGGTATTTAATTTTAAAGAATTTCTATGCTTAAGGGTTTTTGTTGGAGCCAAGGTTGTCGGCATATTTCCATTATAACTAATTGGAAACAAGTATTCTTGAAGAAGTTTTTCCCTTAGATAAGAAGGCATCCCTCTTGTAAAGTGATACATAATCCCTCCTGGTTCTTATAAATAGCCTAGCAGACCACCGCGACAGCGTAGTGTCGGGCTGGAAAAAGTTTATTTTGTAATTTTTACGTGATTACGGCAGATTTTGATTCTTATTTATTTGGCAAGCATACCAGTATTCGCAGGCGGCCGCCGCGCCCGCAGGGCGTTAATTTGTCTCTTCATTTCCCCGCCCTACCCTCCCCCAGTGTCGCAAAACTTATAGTTTTGCGACACTCAAAGAGGAAACAAGGAAATCTCTCGACGAGGGGGGAAAAGAGGGGTTTGGACTTTTGCGACACTGGCGGAGTATCGCCTTAGTCTGGTGTTTTATACATAAACCGCTTTACCAAAGTTTGTATTA
>JAHJSU010000111.1 GCA_018829985.1 Elusimicrobiota bacterium
AGGTTAGCGGGGTTCGCAGGCTTCCGGCACGCCGCGCGCCGTAAGTTCTGCTCCCAAGGTATGGGAAAGCTTATTTTTTGTCATAAGCATCACCCCCTTTCCGGCCGCCAGTGGCGGCCGGGTTTCGGCTTCGCCGTACATCCCGGAAAATTATTTCCCGCGCGCACTGCAAAGAGTTTATTCTGCTTTAGTTACAGATTCTGCCCGCGCTCGCCAGCGGATTCTGCTGGATCCGCTCGCGGCGCGGGCCTGTTCCTGATAATGTTAAACGGCATTTATGCCGGTGGCCGCGTATTGATAAAAGACCACCCCGGCGTCCGCTGCTGCGGCCGCCGCGGTGGTCTTTTCTGTTATTGTCTTGTAGCCACCGGCGGGGAGCGGAAACTGCAAAGACCATAAGGTAGGGCCAGGCCGGCAGCGGCTTGCCGCGAAATGGCCGCCGCCCCCGGCCTGGCCCGCCTTACCTGACCCCGCCCTTTCATGATACAGCGTAATGACCCACCCCCGAATTAGGCTAAAACCATCTACTTTCGCCCCGACACCACGTTGCTGGATAAATCAAGTCCCGCACTGTCCTGACGAAACAAATCTGAAATATAAAACGGCCGGAATTCTGCTATACTTACTATTATAACCGCATCATAGCCTGCACATAATGTTACATCCAAAACAGGGGGCGGCGGCGATATTTTTATGAGCATCAGCGAAGAATATAAAGCCACTAAGGGAAAAACACGCGGACGGGATATTGCTTTTCCAGGCGGGGATTTTCTACAGGATAATGTTTGGCCGTTTGGCCGTCTGATGCTCATAGCGCTTGTAACGGCATGGCCATAGGCCTAATGCGCATAGCGCTTGTACGGCACTGGCATAGCCTTGAAGATGCTGAAAAAGTCAGTCACGCGCTTGGCCTTAAACCGCGCGTTGAAGGGGACGCCGACGCGCCGCAGTATTTTTGCGGTTTCCAGGCCATCAGACGGTCAAGAATGTGGATCATCGTGAGGCGCGAAGCTGTCTGAGGAGCCGTAATGAGTCAAACCCCGCTGACGGGCGGCCGAATTTTGCGCGTAGGGCGTCAATACCCATGCCCTTGATTTTTGTCAACTGGCGGGCTATACTATAATTGGCGCATTGCCTTAAAAGCGGACGCGGCTGGTAGTGTCATTTTCGCATGTAACAGAAAGTTTTTTTTTAGAATTTATTAACAGGCGGTTGCCATAGTATACAGGCGCAGGCATTTGGAGGTTATTTATGGCTTTGGATTTAAGCAGCTTAAAAAACAGCATACTGTCGCTTGAAGAGGCGCTGCAGGTGGCGAAATCGGAAAAAGCTTCCCTGTACAGCGAGGCCGAGAAAAAGGTTATAAAAGCCGGGGTAATACAGAGTTTTGAATTCGTTTACGAATTATGCTGGAAATTTATGCGCCGTTGGCTGGAAACCAATGTCGGGAGGTTGTACGGAGAGGGAGTTCCGCGGCGTGAGCTTTTCCGCATGGCCAGGGAAAACCACCTGATTGCGGATGTTGACGTCTGGATGGGTTATCACAAGGCGCGTAATAATACCTCCCACGCGTATAATTCCGCCAAGGCTGAGGAGATCTTTAATGTTTCCAGGGTGTTTCTCGAAGATGCGAAAAGCTTTTTAGCCGAGATGGAGAAACGCAATGCTTAATATTGAGCCTTCCCATTTGAAAATTGTAAAGGAGATACTCCGGAAATACGTGCCTGGCGCGGCCGCGCTGGCTTATGGTTCGCGCGTAACCGGAACCGCCGTGGCTTACTCGGACCTGGATCTTGCTGTGCGCGCGGATAAAAAACTTGATTTTTCGCTGATGGGGAACATGGAAATGGATTTTGAGGAGTCCATTCTTCCTTTCAGGGTTGATGTCCTGGACTGGAACACGGCCTCCCCTGAGTTCCGGAAAATAATAGAGGCCCGTCACGAAGTAATAGAATTGTCCGCAAAGGGAGCGGAAAGCGCAATACGGTAGAACCACGAATAAGCACGAATAAATACGAATTGGCGGGGTTCCGGGGTTGGCGTAACAAAAAGTTCATGATTTCTTTGTGATAAAATAATTAGTCAACTAGTCAACAGCGTCCCTTGGCGCCGCCCTGCCGTGTGCGAGTTAAGTTATGTGTCACCTTAATATGTGTCACCTTAATATATATATGAAAAAAACGATACTGACCTGGAGTTTTTACGCGATCTGTCTGGTTCCGGTCGTTGTGGGCTACGCGTTCGCGGCGGAGGTTAAGCTGTATACAAACGACGGCTCCACCAGCTTCACGGTGCGGGATAACGCCGCCGCTGCCGTTTTCAGCGCCGATTCCGGCGGGAATGCCGTAATCAGGGGGACGGCCACAATTGCCGGGCCCGGCTTTTCAGTGGGCGGCTCCACGC
>JAHJSU010000112.1 GCA_018829985.1 Elusimicrobiota bacterium
ACTTTCCGCCGGATTTTACGCCGCTACAGAAGAAAATACTCGCTTTGCTGGGGGTCAACGTGGCGAATTACGCCAGCGCGGGCGACTGAAAATCGGTTATAATTAAAAGGAAACTTTTCGAGATGTGCGGAATGTACGTTATAGGTAACTGCCCAGGTGGATAGGCTGTAGGCAGTTAGACTATTAGTTCTACAGCCGCACTTTGCTTCTGTAGTGGCAAAGCTTGCTTTGCCTTTTACGCAGAGCAAGCTCTGCAACTACACAGATACGTGAAAGAGACATGGGTTCACCGAATATTACCTCGTAAAGTGCGGCTGTAGAATTAGGTAAGAATCCGGTTTAACTAACAGCCTAATAGCCTACAGTCTAAACAACCTGAATTGTTACGGCTATAGATTATATAATTTAAATATGCGTTTGACTCCTTTGCGCGCTATCTGGCTGAATGTGTGCATAAATTCATTTATGCCGATATTCGGTTTTCTGGCGGCCGGCCGGATCTCGCCGGTGCTCTTCGCTTTTTTGGGCTCGGCCCTGGGCTTCGCTTGTTTCCTGCCGTGGATAATCAAAAACGGCGTCATCGGGGAATATTTCAGGCCGGGCCTCTGGCCGCGGCTCGCGGGCATAGGGTTTTTCGGCAGCGCCCTGCCCATAGTGGCCCTGGTCATAGCGCTCAGGTATACCACGCCGGCCAATGCCGCGATCCTGGGGCAGGTGGAAGTGATCTATTCCATAATACTGACCAGCATCTTCCTGAAAGAGAAGATCTCCGCCAGGCAGCTGGCCGGCACGGCTTTGGTGCTGGCCGGCACGATGCTGATAATATTCAAAGAGCGGTTCACCTTACGCTGGACGGGGGACCTGATAGTGCTGGCCGTGCCGCTGTTTTACCAGATCTCGCACCTGTTCAGCAAAAAACTGCCACGCGGGATAAGCCATGTGTTCGTGGCCTCGGCGCGCGCCCTTTTCGCCGCGCTCGGCCTGATCCCGCTTTTCGCTTTCGGGTTTTTTACGCCGGTCTTTTATATCGAACCGAGTATTAAGCTGCTGGGCATCGTTCTGGTCTGGGGGCTGGCGCTTACCGCTTTAAACAATGTGCTCTGGTATAAGGCCATCCTGAATATGGACCTTTCAAAAGCCACCGCCATAGTGCTTTCCTATCCGGTGTTAACGGCGGTATTGTCGGCCGCGTTCGGCATTGAAAAAATACAGGCTTACCAGATAATAGGGCTTGTGCTGGCGCTAAGCGGGGCGGTCTGGGTCACGCTGCTGGTCAAACAACAGGGGTTAGGGGCTAGAGGCGAGAGGCTAGGGGCGAGGGACTAGAGACTGACTAACTCTTTTACTATCCCCTAGCCCCTATCCTCTAACCCCATCCTCTAACCCCTATCCTCTAACCTCTACCCCTTTATCACTCCCATCGGGCGGAAGCGGGCGACTTTCCCGGCTATGCCGGCTCCGGTCATCACGCTTATCACATTTTCGACGTCTTTATAGGCCTGCGGCATTTCCTCGGCCAGGGTGCTCCGGCCGGCTGCGCGCACGATGACGCCTTTTTTGGCGAGTTCTTCCGTTATTGACCGGCCTCCGGCCCGCCTTATGGCCTCGTGGCGGGACATGAGGCGCCCCGCGCCGTGGCAGGCTGAGCCGAAAGTTTCGTTCATGGCTTTGCGCGTGCCGCAAAGCAGGTAGGAATAGCGGCCCATGTCGCCCGGTATGATCACCGGCTGGCCGAACTCCCGGTACTGTAAAGGGATATCCGGATGTCCGGGGGCGAAAGCGCGCGTGGCGCCCTTCCTGTGCACCAATACCTGTTTCTTTACGCCGTTTACCGTATGCTCTTCCAGTTTGGCTATGTTATGCGCCACGTCGTAGATAAGGGCCATGTCCAGGTCCCTTTCGGAGCGTCCGAACAGCTCGGAGAACGCTTTCCTGGTCCAGTGCGTGAGCGCCTGGCGGTTGGCCCAGGCGTAATTGGCGGCCGCTTTCATCGCGCCGAAATAATCCTGCCCCTCCACGCTCCTGAAAGGGGCGGCGGCCAGCTGGCCGTCGGCCAGTTTTATTTTATAGCGGGCGGCGGCCCTGCGCAGCACGTCGATAAAGTCGGTGCAGACCTGGTGGCCGAAACCGCGCGAACCGGTATGTATCATCACCGTTATACGGTCTTTGAACAGGCCGAGCTTTTCAGCCGTCCCGGCGTCATAGATCTCGTCCACATACTGCACTTCAAGGAAATGGTTGCCGGAGCCGAGCGTGCCCTGCTGACGCCTGCCCCGTTCATAAGCCCGCCGGCTTATCACCGAGGGGTCCGCGCCGTCCAGCGTTCCGCCTGACTCGGTGCATTCCAGGTCCGCTTTCAGGCCGTAGCCGTTCTGCACGGCCCACAGGGAGCCCTTCAGCAATATTTCTTTTTCATCCTTGGAGTTCAGTCTTATCTGCCCTTCCGAGCCGACGCCCAGCGGTATCCGCGCGTAGAGAAGGTCCACCAGCTCTTTTATTTTCGGCGATACTTCGGACCTCTTCAGATTTGTCCTTAAAAGCCGGACCCCACAGTTTATGTCATAGCCAACTCCGCCTGGGGAGATGACGCCGTCGGCCGCGTCAAAGGCGGCCACCCCGCCTATAGGAAATCCGTAGCCGGTGTGTATGTCGGGCATTGCCATGGCCGGGCCGACTATGCCGGGCAGGGTGGCCATGTTGGCGGTCTGCTCGATCGCCTCCGGTTCCAGCAGGCCTTCAAGGGTTTCGTCGGCGTAAATGACCGCGCCGGAGAACATCCCGGGCTTAAAGGAAGGGGAAAGTTCCAGCCTGTTGGCGTCCAGTCTTTTGATGCGGGAATCTGGCATGGTAAAATTAAAAATTTTTGCAACTACTTATGTCTTCCGTGTTTCTTCCGTATTTTTTGTAGTGGCAAAGCTTGCTTTGCCTTTTTGGGCAGAGTAAACTCTGCCACTACGACAGTACTGATACAGGGACCTGTGCAGTTACAAATTTCTGTAAAAATCGTTGCCTTTATCGTCCACCAGGATGAAAGCGGGAAAATCCTTGACCTCAATGGCCCACACCGCTTCCATGCCGAGTTCGGGATAATCGAGCGTCTCCACTTTTTTTATGTTCCGTTCGGCCAGCAGCGCGGCCGGCCCGCCGGGAGAGCCCAGGTAGAATCCGCCGTATTTTTTGCAGGCGTCGGTGACGGCCTGCGAGCGGTTGCCCTTTGCTATCATCACCATGGAGGCGCCTCTGGCCTGGAGCAGGTCCACATAAGAGTCCATTCTGCCGGCGGTGGTGGGGCCGAACGAGCCGGAGGGCTTGTTTTCAGGCTGTTTGGCCGGGCCCGCGTAATAGACCGGGTGGTTTTTGAGATATTCGGGCAGAGCCTTGCCGGAGTCCAGAAGTCCCTTGAATTTCGCGTGGGCGATATCGCGCGCGACCACGATTTTCCCGTTAAGTAAGAGCCGCGTGCCTACGGGGTATTCGGAAAGTCCGGCCAGTATTTCATTCATCGGCCTGTTCAGGTCGATATTTACGCATTGCGAGGCCGACGAAAATTCAGAGCGTATCTCCGCGGGGATAAGCCTGCCCGGGTCCCTTTCAAGCTCTTCTATCCAGAGGCCGTCCCTGTCTATTTTAGCCAGGATATTCCTGTCGGCCGAGCAGGAAACCCCCATGCCTATAGGGGCGGACGCCCCGTGCCTCGGGAGCCTTATGACCCGTATGTCATGGGCAAAGTATTTGCCGCCGAACTGCGCGCCGTAGCCCAGCTTACAGGCCGCCTCAAGCAGTTCTTTCTCAAGCCCCTTGTCCCGGAAGGCCCGGCCGCCGTCATTGCCGCTCTCAGGCAGGCCGTCCAGATAACCGGCGGAGGCGAGTTTTACCGTCTTAAGGCACATCTCGGCCGAGGTGCCGCCTATAACGAAAGCTATGTGGTAAGGGGGGCAGGCAGCGGTACCCAGCGACTTCATTTTCTCCGCCAGGAAGGCTTTGAGTTTTTCCGGGGTAAGC
>JAHJSU010000113.1 GCA_018829985.1 Elusimicrobiota bacterium
AGAAATCAGACAACAAACCGTTTGATCCATAAACTTTCTTTGTGCCTTGGTGTCTTAGTGGCTGAGTAATTACTAAAAATCAGCGTTATCAGCGTTCTATATTCTATTCCGCCATCTCATAGCGACCTGAGTAGTTACTATAATTGGACAAAACATCGGTAAAAGCGTAAAATTTTAAGGTTCAGGGGGCCCGCCCCCCGGAGGAGAGCGAGATGCAGAACTTCACATTTTATAACCCGGTTAAAATAATTTTCGGCAGGGACACCGTTTCAAAAATAGGCCGGGAGGCGGCCAAAGCGGGCAAAAAAGCCCTGCTGGTCTACGGCGGAGGGAGCGTAAAGAGGAACGGCGTCTATGAGACGGTGACCGGGTCGCTTTCCAAAAACGGAATAACGTTCATAGAGCACTCCGGCGTAAAACCGAACCCCGTCCTGACCCACACCCGCGAAGGGATAAAAAAAGCCCGGGAAAATAACTGCGACGTCATCATAGCCGCCGGCGGCGGCAGCGTGATAGACGAGTCCAAAGCCATAGCCGCGGGGGTTAAATACAGAGGAGACGTCTGGGATTTCTTCACCGGGAAAGCCGCGATAAAAGACGCCGTGGCGCTGTTCACGGTCCTGACCATTCCCGCCACCGGCTCGGAAATGAACTCGGGCTGCGTGGTGACCAATGAGGAGACGAAGCAGAAATACAACGCCGGTTCGCAGCTGCTTTTCCCGAGGATTTCCATTCTGGACCCCGAAACGACCATGTCGCTCCCGCAAGCGCAGACGGCCAACGGAGCAGTGGACGCTTTGGCGCACGTCATTGAAGGTTACTTTACCACTAAAGATCCGGACGTCATAATGACCGACGAACTGGTCCATGCCATAGCCCGCTCGGTCATAACATGCACGGACCGCATACTGGCGGATCCTGAAGACTACGGCGCGCGGGCCTCCATGATGTGGTCGGCGACGCTGGCCCTGAACGGCCTGCAGGCGCTGGGTTACGGCGGAGGGAGTTTTATAAACCACGCAATAGAACACAGCCTGAGCGCCCTTTACGACATCGCGCACGGCGCGGGCCTGGCCATAGTGATGCCGGCCTGGTTCAAATATCACCTGAAGACGGACGGCCCCGGACGGCTGATCAAATTCGGCAACGCTGTGTTCGGCGTAAAGAGCGCCGAAGAGACGATAGACGCTTTTGAGAATTGGTTCAAGAAGATAGGCGCGCCGGTAAGGCTCCCGGAAGTAAAAATACCGGCGGCGGACATCCCGAAAATAACGGAAAACGCGCTGGGACTGATAAACCGGTGGGAAATAGCCGGCTATGACCGCAAGACCGTGGAAGGGATACTGCGGACGGCGGCATAGGGGAAGGGTTTAAGGGTTTGAGGGGATAAGGGTAAAAACAAAAATTCCCCACCCTAAAACCCTTCGGTTCAGGGGAATAAATACGCTTATGAAAAAAATAAATTGTGTTTTAATTTTTGCGGTTGCGTTGTTTATGGGTTTTAACGCTCATGCGGCCGGAAATAAAAACAGCTTCGTGCTTTTCCTGAGCGACTTCGGCACAAAAGACGATTCCGCCGCCCAATGTAAAGGCGTCATTTTATCCATAAACCCCGAAACCCAGGTCATAGACCTGACGCACGAGATCCCTCCCTTCGACATAAATTTCGCGTCCTTCCTGCTTTATGATTCTTCAAAA
The DNA here is from genome assembly GCA_018829985.1 of Elusimicrobiota bacterium. Classification (GTDB taxonomy): domain Bacteria; phylum Elusimicrobiota; class Elusimicrobia; order Elusimicrobiales; family UBA9959; genus JAHJSU01. Next base: position 1,699 of record JAHJSU010000113.1, read on the forward strand.
GTATGGCCCGCCGGCAGCATCTTCCTGGCCGTGGTGGACCCCGGCGTAGGCACGGCGAGGAACCCGATCTTGCTTGAAACCATGTCGGGCCATTATTTTATAGGCCCGGACAACGGGATTTTCACCCTGGCCGCCAAAAAACTGGGCGTTAAACGCATCACCTTGCTGGAGAATAAAAAATATTTCAGAGGCAACCCCGCCTCCACTTTTCACGGCAGGGACGTTTTCGCGTCCGCAGCCGGCTGGCTTTCAAGGCGCGGCTTCGACCCGGCCGAACTGGGCGGGAGGCTGCCCAAAATAATCTTCCTGGACCTTAAAGAAGCCATCGTCTCCACTGCGGCGGTTACCGGCCGGGTAATGCGCATCGAAGCGCCGTACGGCAATGTCTTGACCAATATAGGCGAGGATGACGTGAGAAAGGCCGGGCTGGCCCCCGGTTCCACGCTTCACCTGGAAACTCAAGGCAAAGAGCTGGCGCTGCCTTTTAAAACCGCTTTCGGCGAAGTGGAACAGGGCAAACCCCTGGCCTATATAAATTCGCGGGGGTATCTGTCTTTGGCCGTGAACATGGGCGATTTCGCCGCCGCCTACGGAATAAAGGCCGGCGCGGCGGTCAGACTGCTTAAAAAATGGTAACTACTCAGGTTCAAAGTTTAATGGTTCACAGTTCAAGGTTAGAGAGCGATGAAGATTGAACGGTTTGAAGAATATAAAAACCGCAAAGTCGCCAACCCTGAACCTTGAACCCTGAACCTGATAACCGGAGTTCGCGCATGTGGAACGCCGCGAGCTCACCGTAAAGAACCGCAAGCGCCCCGTAGCCGCCTGCGAATGCTCGTTGTAAAAGGCGCCTGTTACATTTACCCCGGACCGGCTTGCGCCAGCAGGGCGGACTTGAGCCCTTCTATCAATTCAGCCATGTATTCGTAGTTGAGCGTCTCCGGCATATCGGTGAGCTGGTGGTAATTGGCGTTTCTGTAAAAAGCAGTGTCCGTAAACATGACGGCGGGATATCCGGCTTTCCAGAAACTCCTGTGGTCCGAAAAATCCACGCCGGGAACTATCGAGGGTAACGCCAGCGTCACTATCGGCAGGGCGGAGTTCTTTTTAAACCCGGCGTCAATGCTCCGGGCCAGGGCGCGCGATTTAAAGTTGCTTATCTGGGCTATAAAATTCCCTTTGTTCGGGTTGAACGGCCCTATCAGCGGCGGGTATTTCTGTGATCGGGGCCGTTCGCTGTAGTAACCTATCATCTCCAGCACTATGACCGCTTTTATTTTTTCTTTGCGCGCGGCCGCGGCCCGCGCCCAGACCAGGCTTCCCATGTCTTCGGTGCGGAAAAAAGGCGGTTCCTCATTGGTAAAAGCGACGAATTTAAGCGTCCTGGCGGCCGGGGTTTTTGCGGTAAGCCTGGCCAGGGAGAGCATTCCGGCTATGCCGCTTGCGTTGTCGTCCGCGCCGGGATTGGCGCAGGTGTCATAGTGCGCGCCCACTACCACGGATTCTTCGGGATTTATAGCCCCGGTTTTTACGCCGGTTATGTTCCTTGCCGTGGTTCCTGATACCGGGTAGTCCTGAAATTCGACTTTATAGCCGTAGCTTTCAAGTTCAGCGGCTATGTATTCTCCCGCGGCTTTCAAGCTTTGCGAGTTGTTGCGGTATATGTCGCGCGCGCCTATTTCGCCGGCAAGCCTGGCCACATGCTTTTTAAGCTCGTCCCTTATTTCCGGGGACCGGGTGGGGCGGCCTTGAAAGCTTGGGCTCCAGAAACACCAGCCGAAAGTGGTGATCTTAACCGCCGCATAGGCGGCTATGGCGAACAAAATAAGGTTGAAAATATATTTTGGAAATGGCATGTATATTATAACACCGAACTGTTACCCTTCCCCTGCTGGTACCCGGCAACTGGTCACTGGAAACCTTTCCGTCCGGCCTTCCGCCCGCCGCTGTTCCCGCCTTTCTTCAAAGACCGGTCTTTTTCCCACATCCCCGCTCTGAAATAGTCAAGACCCGCGTCGGTGAGGATTCAAGTTTCATTGTAACATAATAACCGGGAAAATTTAATTAAATTTCCACATCAGCGCAGCAGGGTTTCGGCGCCGTTCTTAAGCGTCTCCCGCTCACCGGCGCCGAGCCCGGCCGGGTCGAAGCGGTAGCGGTCGTGCAGCGCGGCCAGGGCTTTCAACCGGCTGGCGGCGGCCTCATCCCTGAGAGAGGGCCCCACGCGCCGCGCCCAGGCGGTGAAAGGCTCCCAGGGCCGGCGTCCGAGGGCTTTTGCGCGCAGGCGTTTTTCCACCTTGTAGAGGTCCGAGTCCCAACCCTGGACGGGAACGGCTGCGTCTTTTATTCCGCGCAGACGGTTCAGGGTCAGCCTGCCCAGGCCTTTCCGGAATTTCCAGACAAGCCAGAGCCCCGCCGGCAGAAGCAGCCACACCAACTGCCGTCGCAGGCGCTCCCCCGCGCTTCCCCACAGGGCGCGCAGGGCGCCGAACTTAAGCCATGAACCGAAATCCCTGAGTGGCTCTAAGCTTGCGGCGCGGGATTTTTCAGCATCGGACCAGGAGGGGGGAGTGGTGTCCATATCCCGCCAGCCCCCGTCCACAAAAGCCCGCGCCCAGGCGTGGGCGTGCCTCTGGCGGACGATATAAGCATTCTCAAGCCTGCTGAATTCCTGCACGGAGAATCCGGTGGCGTAGCGGGCGGGTATGCCCGCTTCGCGCAGAAGCAGCACGGTCGCGCTGGCGAAGTATTCGCAATGGCCGGAACGCGTCTTCGTCAGGAAATTCTCGAGCGGATCGGAAAACAGCGGCCTGCCGCCCTGGAAAAGGGAATAGGTGAACCCGCGCGCGAACCAGCGGGCGACGGCGTCGGCCCGCTCCCGGGGCTTTTTGGAAGCGAGCTGGAGCTCCGCGGCTATCCTTGCGAAAGTTTTACCGTGCGCCGGCGGCACGGCCAGGTCAGCGGAGACGGGCGCGGACTCAAGCGACGCCTTCCGGTTGAAGCGCACGACAAAATCCGCCAAGCCGGGCCCGCCTTCAACCTTCACCGCGCCCAGCCGGTTCTTCCGGAGGGAATCGGCGGGGAGCCTCTGGATGCGCGCGGCGCCGGCGGGAAGGGGGAGCACGCCCGCTCCCCCGGCGAGAGAAATGGCCACGGAAACGCTCTCCGGAGATTTGGCGGAGGAGAGTTTCCACCCGCCGGCGCCGACGGCAGGCACGGCCTGGAATTCAGCCTCCCGCGCGAACCAGCTCCTTTCTTTATATAGATCGTAGCAGGCGTTGTGCAGCAGCGCGGGCGGAGGCTTCCCGCCTTCCGGCCGCACGCGCAGGATGATGTGGTCAAAACGCTTAAGGGCGCCGATGGAACCGATTGCCGTGCGGCTCTGGAACGGGTCCTTGCCCCCGGCATGCATCAAACTGTAGACGAACCCTAACGCGGTCTTCTCCACCACGGCCTGCATGCTGTTCAGCCGCTGATGCCCCTGATAGCCCAGCGCCGCCGTAAGGGCCAGCAGCAGCGCCCAGACGGCCGCTGAGGAGGACTTAGGCCTCACGGACCACAGCGCCCAGCCGCCCAGCAGGATATTGGCCAGGTAGTATTCCCCGGTGCGCACATTCGCGTTGCTGGCGCAGAGCACGCAAACCGCGGCATAAATATAGCTCACATCCACGAGCCGGCGCGCATAGCCTTCCTTATGCCGTTTGCGCAGGGTCCAGAAGAAGGCGCCTGCGTCCAGTTTTCGCGCCGCGCTGTAGGCTTGCATCGCCGCTACGGGCGCCAGGAAAAGGGGTAACCACTGCAGCATGAGCATGACCGCGCGCAGGGGCTCGATGGTCAGATAGAGGACGAGCGAGGTCACGCCGAAGAGGGCCGCGCAGATGTCCGAGGCCCGGTACTGGTTCTCCCGGGAGAGGTCCAGCCGCCAGGGTACAAAGCGCGCGGATTCAATCACCAGGGCTATCACGGCGGCTGGGGCGAGCAATCCGACCTGGCGTCCCCAGAAAAGCGCGGCGGCGGCTATCAATAGCGGCGGAGCGTTCATGGTATTTTCGCAAGCCCTTCCGCCGCCCGGCCCACCTCGATGCGCAGTATGCCGTTACCTTCCTCAAAAGCCGGCGCGTCCGGCCCGACGACGACCAGCGCAAGCGTCGGTACGCCGATAGCGCGCAGCTGCCGGATAAAGCCGCTGCGCTCCTCGTCAAACCCGAGCAGGATACAGACGCAGCCGCTGATGGAAGCGCTGCGCCGGATGATGGCGTGTTGAAGTTCCTCAAAGGTCTTATCGCGGCAGGGCTCCACGCAGGCGAGGACTTCCAGCAGGCTGTCCGGGGAACCGAGCCCGCGGCCGGCGGTGAAGCAGTAGGTCCGGGAACCGACGAAGAGCAGGTCCAGCAATGAGTCCTGCGTCGTTAAGCCGGCGGCGAAAGACGCGGCCACGGAGACCGCCTCCTCAAAGACCGGACCTTCCGGCCCGAAGGTGTCCAGCGCGAGGGCGTGGCGCACGAAATATTCGTCCTGGTATTCCTTGACGATGGGCCTGCCGGCCTTGGCCCAGCTCCGCCAGTGGATCTTGCGCAGGGGATCGCCGGGCCGGTAGTCGCGCATGGACACGAATTCCCCGGACTCGCCGACCGACGAGGCGGCCGCGACCCCGCCGTGCTGATAGCGGCGCGTGCCCGGCAACGAAAGGCCCGGGACCGGGTAGCGCCTGGGCAGCACCAGCACCGAGGCCTCGGCCCGCTCGCGCCGGAACGCGCGGAAAAGCCCGAACGGGTCCGGTTTGGCCACGCGCACGCCCTTAAGCCTTAATTTGCCCCTGCGCCGGGGAAGGAGGCCGGCTTCTACTTCACAGGCCGCGCCCGCGCTCAGGTCCGGCAAAGCCCGCTCCGGCACGGCTTCGCCGTCCTCAAGCTCCGGGGCGGCGGAGAGTCCCCGCTGAAGCCGGTTTCCCGTGTTGCGAAGCGTTATTGAGCACGGCAGGGGCTGCCCCGCCGTTCCGAAGCGCGGCAAGCGCCAGCCGGCTTCAAAGCGCGCGCGGAAGAATACACTGCAAAGCATGGAGAGCGAGATCAATGCAAGGAGGAAGGTGAAGGACTGGTACGCCATGCCGCGCTCCGTATCCACGCCCAGCGCGGCCGAAACGGCAAGGCACACAAGGATAAGCTGACCGGCGGGGGTAAAACGCAGGCGCACAAGATCGAGCAGGCGTCCAAGCCGGGCCAGGGCCCGCCAAAGCTTCGGGGTCATGCCGGGACCGGGACGGCTTTCAGGACCGCCTCGACGACGCCCGCCTTGGTGAGCCCGGAAAACCGCGCCTGCGGGTCCAGCATCAGCCGGTGCGCGATTACCGGCGCCGCGAGTTCCTGGACCTGAGCGGGCGAGACGAAGTCGGCGCCGTCCACCAGCGCGAGCGCACGCGCCGCCATCATCAGCGCCAGCGACGCGCGGGGGCTGGCGCCTAGCTGGACGCCCTGCGCGGTCCGCGTGCGGCCGACGAGCTCTACTATGTAGCGCTTTATCTCCGGGCTGATGCGTATCTCTTTGGCCCGGCGCCGCACCGCCAGCACGTCCGGCAGCGAAACGCAGGGTGAGATGCCCTCCAGCGGGTGCGTCTTCTCCTGGTCCGAGAGGATCTCCACCTCTATTTCCGGCGGCACGTAGCCGGGGCTGAACTGCATCATAAAGCGGTCCATCTGCGCTTCGGGCAGCGGATAGGTGCCGTGCGACTCTACGGGGTTCTGCGTGGCGATCACGAAAAATGGTTCGGCCAAAACATATGTTTTGCCGTCCACGCTCACCTGCCCCTCGCCCATGGCCTCCAGCAGCGCGGACTGCGTGCGCGGCGAAGCGCGGTTTATCTCGTCGGCCAGCAGGATGTTGGTGAAGACCGGGCCCTGGTGGAAGCGGAAGGACTGCTCGCGCTGGTCGAAGATGGAAACCCCGAGGATGTCGGAGGGCAGCAGGTCCGGCGTGAACTGGATGCGGTTGAAGGAGGCGCCCACGGACCTGGCGAGGGCTTTGGCCAGCGTGGTCTTGCCGGTGCCCGGGCAGTCTTCAAGCAGGACGTGCCCTCCTGCGGCCATAACGGCCAGCAGGCGGCGGATGGAAGCCGCCTGGCCTTTCATTACTTTCTCCACGTTGGCGGTTATTTTGGAAAGGACCTCCAGCGGTTCAATCACTGTCTGCGGCATATGATTCTCCTATGCATTCCGGCAATTTTTCAATAGACTTTCACCAAAATATTTTACCAATTATGCAAAGGAAATATTTTATACAGATTAACTCCTAAAAAACGGCTTACAATGCCGTTTTTCAGGAATACCGCATACCCCAGCGCTTTGTCTTCGAATAGTAGGTGTATTGCATAAACACATCAGTCAGGCAGCCGATGGTATAGCCATCATCTAATGTCCTAAAAAAGAGCTGCTTGGATGTGCACCTATCCGGGCAGCGAGGTATGGCCGCTATATAGTCGGGCACGAGTTCATCGGGATACGCAGGGTACTTACCCGTCTTGGAGCAGAAGCTGTCCGCGGCGGCGATAAGAGGCGCCATAGTCTTCTCAATATCGCGAATCAGATAATGCCGGCCGTGGACTATCCCGGCGGCCCCGAGAATGACAGCCAATATCCAGATAAGAGCCCTCCACTGATCAGCCAGGCCCTTTGGCGTTGGTTTTGAGTAATAGCTGGTTGCTCTGCCAAAAAACCGGCCTATCGTAACCAGCAAGGCTATACCAATGATCGGAATGAACAGCATCGGGTTAGCGGACGATCTGCGGCCCGCGATCCAGAGCACGGCCACAAAAACGATCGCGCCCCATGGGATCGGAAACCGGCCGGCGACTGCTGCCTCCGCCGTTTCCATAGTTCCGCCGCCCCCTTGCTTCCCGGCCTCACAAGCGGCGGACACGACTTGTTCTTCCGGGCCGGCGGCGGGCCGCGGCGATACCGCCAGCTTATAAGCGCGGCGCATGAGCGCATACGCTCCCCACGCCAATAATGCCAGGAAAACGGCGGCCACTACAAAACCCATGGGAGAGCTATGGCTTGGAAATAGGGACAATGGCCGAAAAATGGATATTACGCTTTTTACCGCGCCCACCGCAAAGAATACCGCCGCTATTGCCAGGATAGCGACAAATATCCACGCAAATATCCTGATTACGGCCAAATAAATTGACTGAGCCATAAATTCCTCCCGCTCTCAGTGGATAATGCTTCCGGATTCACTCAAATGAGCAGCCGCCGTTTTGCCTGCAAAAAAGCCGCAGCCAGGCAAGACCTCCCCAAAATGCCGCTATAGCTATAAAAATCATCAGGAACTCGTACCATAAAAAATACCGCCTGCCGGCCACAGGGGCGGCGCCGCCGCGCAGCCTGTATTGAACAAGGATACCGATGAGGGAGAGAGGAGCCCCGATCAGCGGGAGCAGGGACAGAAGGCACCAGCCCAGATCGCCGAGGAGCGTCCGCGCGCAAAGCAAAGTACCCATGGCCGCGACAGGCCAGCCCAGAACGATGCGCCACGCATCGTTCCCGGGAATCCACTGCAGGAAAATTCCGCCAAGGGCCAGAACAAAACCGAGCCGCAGCTGTTTTGATCGAAGCCTCAGGCTTTTCTGTTCCGGGTATTCGGGGGCCTGCGTCATTGAGATTTATGGCTTTTGGTAACTACAGGTTGTCAGGGTTCACGGTTCAGGGTTCAGGATTTCCTTTTTCAACCGTTGAACCATTGAACCGCTGAACCGTGAACCTGAGTAGTTACGGCTTTTGAAGGAACAGGCGGGCTTTTATGAGCTCGCCCAGGGCGGCGAGGTTTATCGGTTTTGAAACATAGTCAAAGGCGCCGAGCCGCAGGCACTCGCGGGCCGTTTCTTCGTCATCGTTGCCGCTGATCATCATAAAGCCCGTCCCCGGCATTTCAGGCAACAGCTCTTTAAGCGCCTCAACGCCGGTTTTTTTCGGCATGGAAATATCAAGCAGAACGATATCGGGCTTGCGCGCGCGGGCAAGTTCAAGCGCCGCCGCCCCGTCCTCAGCCTCAAGGACTTCACAGGACAATGAAGCCAAAAACCGGCGCAGCACCGCGCGGATCGCGGGGTCGTCGTCGGCAAGGAGCACCAGAGCGGCGGCCCGGCCGGACGCGGCGTTGGCCGTCTGTGGGCCGGAGGCCCCGCCAATACAACACGGCGGGCACGGCTTCGATACGGCGCCTGCGCGTGTATCGGCCGCCGGGCCCTCCGCCGGTTTCCCCGCTTTCAGCCCCGCAAAATCCTCTTTGCTTTGCGCGCCCAGCAGGCGGTCTATCTCTTCAAGCACCGGGGCGAGGCCGTCGCCTTTGGAAAGGAAAGCGGCCGCGCCGTGCCGGAGATAGGCTTCAACCTCTTCCGGGTCGTTGAAACCGCTAAGTATAATTACCGGCGTCGTGGTTGAGATCTTCCGTATGTTGTCGAAAACCTTGGAGCCGCTCATTACCGGCAGGTCCCGGTCGAGCACCACCAGGTCCGGCATGTTGTTCTTAAAGGCCAGCACGCCGTTGGCGCCGTCCGCCGCCGTCAACACCCGGTGCCCGGCGCGCGTAAGGAAAACGGAAAGGGCGTCGCGGACTATGCCGTCATCGTCTATTATCAGTATCTTAGCCATAAAATTGATTATATTATATTATCCGCGCGGAATATACGCTGATAAGTAAATTAACGCTTGTGCAGGAATCCTTACCTATATTATTGACCGCTTACAGGCAGTTGGAAATCTTCACGTTTGAATGTATAATAGTATCTGCCCTTGTAACCGGGGGCGGGAAAACCTTTTACTCCCGAAGAGCTCCTGACGGGCGTGCGCCGCGCGCTGGACGCCAAAAAATGATCTCCCCCGCCGGATTTCGGCAAATTGAGGTGCGTCCCGGCCTATCGCCAGGGGGGACTCCGGGTTAGCGGGGGGCTCATCCTTGCAAAATAATGCTTAAGACTTCCACCCTCACCCGCGCTTTGCTAAAATAACGTCAATGGAAACCTGCGATGTCCTTATTGTCGGCGCCGGAGTAACGGGGGCCGCCATAGCCAGGGAATTATCCCGCTACAAACTGAAAATCTTCCTGCTTGAAAAAGAAGTGGAAGCCGCTTTCGGCGTTTCCAAGTCAAACAGCGGCATAATACACGCAGGCACCCAGAACCCGCCCTCCTCTCTTAAGGGCCGGCTTTGCGTGGAAGGCAACCGCCTGATTCGGGAAGAGCTATCAAAAGACCTGGGCCTTACTTTCGTGCAATGCGGCCAGCTGATAGTTATATTTGACCTCAAGGACCTGCCCGCGCTGGAAAAAATAAAAAAAGAAGGCGGGGAGCTGGGCGTAAAAGGCCTTGAAATAGTGGACCGGGCCTGGCTCGACGCGCGCGAACCCAACCTTGGCCCCGAAGTTAAAGCGGCCCTTTATGCGCCCACCGCCGGTATAGTAAGCCCTTACCGCTTTGTTTACGCGCTGGTTGAAAACGCCGCGGCCAACGGCGTGGAACTTAAGACCTCCCATAAAGTCACGGCCATACGCCGCGTTGACGAAGGCGGGGCGCGTTTTGAAGTTGAGGCCGGCGGAGAAACTTACAGGACGCGTTTTCTGGTGAACGCGGCGGGCCTGTTCGCGGACGAAATTTCGGCCCTGGCCGGCGCGCCCTCCTTTAAAATAACGCCGCGCAAGGGCGAAGAATACCTGCTGGACAAGAAGCGCGGGCATCTGGTCAACCATATAATTTTTCCCCTGCCGTCTGAAAATTCCAAGGGCATACTTATAATAAAAACCTCCGACGGCAACCCCATGATAGGCCCCACCGCCCATGAAACCGGGGACAAGGCCGACCTTTCCACCACGGACGAAGGCCTGGCCGAAGCGCTCGCGGGCGCGCGCCGCATGATGCCTTCAATCAGCAGGGGCGATATTATCGCCTACTTCGCGGGGCTGCGGCCGGCCTGCGGCAGGGATTTTGTAATTCGCCGCGAAGACGCCGCCCCCGGGCTGATAACCGCCGCCGGCATACAGTCGCCCGGCCTTACCGCGGCGCCGGCCATAGCCGTTATGGCGGCGGACATCCTTAAAACGCACGGCCTGGGCCTTGAACCCAAAAAAGAGTTCCACCGCTTACGCCCGCGCCCGGCGCACCTTTTCCAGATACCGCCTGAAGAAACAAAGCGGCTTATAGCCAAAAACCCGGCATACGGCGATATTGTCTGCCGCTGTGAAATGGTTTCGGCGGTTGAGATACGCGACGCCATAAAACGCGGCGCCCGCACGCTTGACGGCGTGAAGTTCCGCACCAGGGCGCAGTCAGGCCGCTGTCACGGCGGTTTCTGCACCACCCGGATCATAAAAATAATGCGGGAAGAACTCGGCCTTCCGGTAACGGAAATAACCAAGCGCGGCCCCGGATCGGAATTAATAAAAGGAGAACGCATATGACCCCGCCACCTGCCTGCAAATCGGAGATTTGCCTTCGGCAAATAAGCAGGTGGCGGGGTGACTGAACGGGAACTGGTTATTGTCGGCGGCGGTCCGGCGGGGCTTGCGGCCGCTTTGGCGGCCGGAGAGGCCGGCGTTAAGGACATACTTTTGATTGAACGGGACCAGCATCTTGGCGGTATCTTGAACCAGTGCATCCACACGGGGTTCGGGTTGCACCGCTTTAAAGCCGAACTCACCGGCCCGGAATACGCCGACCGCTTCGTCAAAACGGTTGAGAAAGCGCCGGAAATAGAAGTAAGCCTGCGTTCTTTCGCGGTAAAACTCACCGGGGACAGGGTGATAACTTATCTGAAGCCCGGCGCCATGGAAGAGGTAAAGGCGCGCGCGGTGATACTTGCCACGGGCTGCCGCGAACGCACGCGGGAGATGATACCCATATGCGGCTCGCGCCCGGCCGGGGTTTACCCGGCGGGGCTGGCGCAAAAGATGATAAACCTGGAGGGCTGGATACCCGGCAAAGAAGCCGTTATAGTCGGCTCGGGCGACATAGGCCTTATAATGGCGCGGCGCATGACCCTTGAGGGAATGAAGGTGAAAGCGGTGATAGAGATACAGAAAACCACCCGCGGCCTGACGCGCAATGTGGTACAGTGCCTTGAGGATTACGGCATTCCGCTGCATCTGCGGCATAAAATTTTAAAAATAACCGGCCGGGACCGGGTTGAAAAAGTGGAGGTGGTCAGGGTTGATGATAATTTTGCCGGGATTCCCCGTTCAGGCTTTGAAATCAGGTGCGACACCGTGCTGATTTCCGTGGGTCTGATACCGGAAAATGAACTGCTTGAAATGGCGGGGGCTCAAATTGACCCGAAAACCAACGGCCCGCTGTCCGCGCGGGTTAATTTCACTTCAATACCGGGGATATTTGTCTGCGGCAACGCTTTCAGGGTTTATGACCTGGCCGACAATGTTTCACTGGACAGCGAATCCGCCGGCCGGTCAGCGGCGGAGTATCTCGGGAAGGGGTCGGCGGACAGAGGGAATTTATCATGAACCGCCTGATGATCTGCATTGAATGCCCGCAGGGGTGCCGGCTTTCCGTGGAGACCGGCGGCTCCCGCGTAATTTCCGTTACGGGCCAGGAGTGCGAATGCGGCGAAAATTATGCCCGTCAGGAAATTGAAAACCCCGTGCGCACGCTTACCGCTTCCGTTTTAACCGGGTCGCCGGCGCTTAAAATGCTGCCGGTGCGCACAAGCGCCCCTATACCGAAAGAAAAGATTTTTCCGGCCATGGAAGAAATTAAAAAAATAAAAGTTCCCTTTCCGGTTGAAACCGGAGACGCGGTGGTAAAAAACTTTATGGGCCTGGGCGTAGACCTTCTGGCGACGCGAAAGTCCGGGAGAAGTTTTCCATAAGTTCTTCCTAACGCCGAATGACTTTCACCATGTCTGAAAAAGCCAGCGCCTCTTTTCTTGAAATGATCCCCGCTCCCAGGCTCAGACAGTCCGAAGCCGCGCAGCCGGCGGCCAGTTTAAGCGCGGCTTCAAAAGCCAGGCCGTTCACGAAGCCGTATATGAACCCGGCCATGAACGAATCTCCCGCGCCCACGGGGCTTTTAAGCGCTTTGAGGCGCGCCGGCCTTATCTCCCAGCGGCCGGACTGTGAAACGGCGGCGGACGAACGCGGCCCGTCGGTCACTATCAGCGCCTTTAAACCGCGGGGGGAATATTTTTTAAAAAACAGGCCGGCATTTTTGCGCGAGAAACCCGCCCCCGATATTTCCTCGAACTCGCTTTTGTTTATTTTAACGGCGTCGGCTCCGGCCGCCAGGCCTTCTCTCAGCGCTTCGACGCCGGTATCCAGCACCGTGAAACACCCCGCTTTTTTAAGAGCGCGGGTCAGCCGTAAATAAAAGTTTTTTTTCAGGCCCTTCGAGACGCGGCCGCAGACCGCCGCCGCCGTGAAGCCTTTGGCCGCGGCGGACAGCTTTTCAAGGAACCGCTTCTGCGCCGCGTACGGCACGGCCGGGCCCTCTTCGTTAAAATCGGTGGGACAGCCCAGTTCGTCCACCACCGAATAGCAGACGCGGGATTCCCCGGCCGCGTGGCGCGTTATCAGGCCCGTAAAACCTTCTTCGGAGATTTTCTCCTCTATCCAGCGCCCGTTATGGCCGCTGGTAAAACCCGCAATGACGGCCTCCAGGCCCAGCGTCTTCAGCGCCCGGGCCACATTCACGCCTTTGCCGCCCGGTATCGTGAGCGCGTCTTTGACGCGGTATATCCCGCCGGGTTTAAGGCGCCCGACGCAGGCGGTTTTATCCACGGCAAGGTTGACATTTAATGATCAGGGCTTTCATAAGAATATCCAGTAGTTACGTAACTGCTCAGCAGTAATACATGGAACGCAGATGACGCAGATGAATATGATGGACGCAGATCATGTTTAATCATAAAAATCGTTACTACTCAGCCACAAAGTCACAAAGACACGAAAGAAATCAGACAACAAACCG
>JAHJSU010000114.1 GCA_018829985.1 Elusimicrobiota bacterium
ACAGCCGCACTTTGCTTCTGTAGTGGCAAAGCTTGCTTTGCCTTTTACGCAGAGCAAGCTCTGCAACTACGCAGATACGTGAAAGAGACATGGGTTCACCGAATATTACCTCGTAAAGTGCGGCTGTAGAAGTAGTTACCAAAAATGAATGATAATAAAACAATGACGGGCAATATCTACCAGCCGTCCATAATGCGCATCGCGGACGCCAGGGACGAGGCGCCCGACGTGAGAACCCTTAAGCTGGAATTTACGGACGAGGCTTTTAGAACGGCTTTCTTTAATGGTTACCGCACGGGGATGTTCGGGCTCTACGGTTTGCCGGGCGAGGGGGAAAGCGTTTTTTGCGTGGCCAGCCCGCCCACCCGGACCGGCTATATCGAATGCACCTTCCGCAAGGCCGGCAGGGTCACAAGCGCCCTTTTTGACAGGGAAGCCGGCCAGACAATAACCTTTCGCGGTCCCTACGGCAATTTCTTCCCCATTGATTCCTGGAAGGGCAAAGACCTGCTCTTCATCGCCGGCGGCATAGCCCTGCCCCCACTGCGCAGCGTTATCTGCAATATCCTCGACAGGCGCAAGGAGTTCGGCAAGGTGCAGATAGTCTACGGCGCGCGCACAACGGCCGACCTTGTCTACAAGCACGAGCTCCAGGAATGGGCCGAGCGCAAGGACGTAGACCTTACCGTAACGGTGGACCCGGGCGGGGAAACCCCGGAATGGAAAGGAAAGATCGGTTTTGTGCCCACCGTGTTGAAAGAACTGGCTCCCGCCGCCAAGAACTGCCTGGCAATAGTGTGCGGCCCGCCCATAATGATAAAGCTGACCATGCCCGTCCTGACCGGCCTGGGCTTTCCCGCTTCCGACATCTATACCACGCTTGAAAACCGCATGAAATGCGGCGTAGGCAAATGCGGCCGCTGCAACGTAGGCAGCGTCTACGTCTGCAAAGACGGCCCCGTCTTCACCCTCGAACAGCTAAACCGCCTCCCGCAGGGAGACCTCTGATTTCCAGAAAATGTGCCTGTTTACCCCCTCTTTTAAAAAGAGGGGGGGGGGGGAGATTTTTACAAGGCTATACCCGTGCCGTATCAGGCTCCGCCCGCCGGTGTTTGGCTGGAGCTATGCTCGTCAGACGGCTAAGCCGTGCAGCCCCGGCCTCAGCCGCCTTACATTTTCGTTAAAAATCCCCAAAATAGCCTTTTCCAACGCGACATAACGCTGTCGCGGTGGTTCTTTATACTATTGCAGGCGGGACAGGCGGCCTTTGCCCGGCCTATTGACAACACAAGTTATAGCTTGTATAATATAGGAGGAGCGATGCTCTCCAATGTCTGGTTCTTTGTGGATGAGAGGGGGCGCAGCCCGGTCAGGGAATTCCTGGGAGCGCTGCCTGTAAAGGAGCGGGCAAAGGCTTATGCCTATATTGAGGAGTTAAGAAGGAATGGGTATAATCTCAGGCGGCCGCTTGCGGACTATGTCGGCCGCGGGATATACGAGTTGAGACCGGGTGCCAACCGCGTATTCTATTTTTTCTTCATGCGGGACAGCGCGGTCCTGGCGCACGCCATCCGCAAGAGGACCGACAAGCTGTCTCAAAGGGACATTGAGCTATGCGTGAAGCGGAAGAAGCTGGCGGAAGAATCCGGGAACTCGCAAGTTAAGGATCTGTTATGAATAAAAAACCACGGCTGGAAAATTCCGATAAATGGCTTAAGCGCGAGCTTAAGCGGACAGGGTTCCGCAAGGCGTTCCAGGAAGAGCGGGCCAAGGTGGCCCTGGCGCAGAAGATAGCGGCGCTGCGCCGGGAAAGCAGGCTTAACCAGGCGGAACTGGCCGGGAAGCTGCACGTATCCCAACAATATGTTTCGCGCATTGAGACCGGCCGGGAAAAGAACCTGACCATAGACACGCTTGTGCGCATAGCCGCCACACTGGGCAGGGACTTGCGGATATCGTTCCCCAAGTCCGCCGGCAAGACACTATCGCATTTCTTGGTATTTTGACCCCTTGCCGTTCCAGCCGGGGCCGCCATTCCCTCCATTATATCC
>JAHJSU010000115.1 GCA_018829985.1 Elusimicrobiota bacterium
CGCAAGAGGCTGATATCGTTTGGCTGAAACTGCCCCCGTAACGGTCAATTCTTTATTTCAGCCGCCTAGCCTTTCTTATAACACCCCGGATCGGCGCATTTCCTGGATTGTTTCCTGCCAGCCGGCTTTTAAACTATACTTTGGGACAAAACCCAGTTCTTTTTGAATTAACTGCCCGCTGACGGCAATATACCGCAATTAAGTAAATTGAAGATAAGTCTAATTTTTCCTATCGTTAATATACCAGTTGGCCGTCTCCTTTAACCCCCCTATCATGGTAAACGGTGGATCCCATCCCAACTCGCGCCGGATACTATCGCTATCCACTACAAGTGACCCTAACAGTTGAGTTACCGCAGCGGACTTCCCAATAATCCTGCCGCCAAACCGCATCA
Source organism: Elusimicrobiota bacterium (assembly GCA_018829985.1). Lineage (GTDB taxonomy): Bacteria > Elusimicrobiota > Elusimicrobia > Elusimicrobiales > UBA9959 > JAHJSU01. The sequence goes on from JAHJSU010000115.1 coordinate 396, forward strand.
GAGAAAGCGGGAACGGCACCAGCCGCGCAGGAAAACCGAGAGCGGACGAAAGCCGCCGGATCAACTCCGGCGTTGATACGTCTTCGCCATCACTAAGCAAATAAGCTTTGCCGGCGGCCGCGGGATGCGCGCAGCAAAGGGCAATGGCATTAGTAAGGTTGCCGACATATAAAAAACTTTTAACGTTGCGAACCGAGGCTAACGGCAGCGGAATTCCTTTACCGACAAAACCCAAAAGAGACAGGAAATTCCCGGGGTTGCCGGGTCCGTACACCAAAGGGGCGCGGAGGATAACGACCTCCATCCCGGTTTCGGAAGAAATCTGTTTTAATTGCAACTCCGCCTCATATTTGGAACGGGAATAATCGTTATGAGGCCGCGGCTCATCGTTCTCTGTATAGGAGCCGTTAGCCGAATTGTTGCCGTTTACCCCCACCGTGCTCATAAAGACAAAGCGCTTTACCCCGGCGGCGGCGGCCTGGCGGGCCAGGTTGGCGGCGCCTTCAGTGTTAACCTTGCGGAACTCGTTCAACGGCTCGGCGGCGGACTCGCGCATAACATGCACCCGCGCGGCCGGGTGCACAATTACATCTTCTTTCCCCAGTATGCCGCGCCAATCTGTATTGGCGTCAATGCTCCCTGCAACGTGTGAAGAGATCCCCCCGGGGAGCGACTTTTGCTCCTCCGGGGTCATTGCGCAGGCCGGAACATCAGTTCCGGCCGCCTTCAGCGAGCGGCAAAGGTGAGAGCCCACAAAGCCGGCGGCGCCGGTAACAATTACGCGCATTTATATTCCCCGGGCAGTCCGTCCCGGATCGCCCAATCCTTCAACTTTTCCGCGGCACGCCTTTTCCACAGCGGGACGAATTTTATCGCCTTATCCCCGAACTTTCCCTCCCCCTCCAGCTTTCCGCCGACAACAAGAGGCCCCGCCGGAAATCAAACCTGCCAGGGATAAACCGAAGACTTACCACGGGGCTCGCCAGACAGTCCCACAATCCTATGATCTTTCAGGCCGTATTTGCCGTTAAAGTACTTTATGGCCCCGGGCTCAAAACGCTGAAAATTTATTTTTGCCTCAAGCGGCAATATAACGCCGCGGCGTTTAAGTATAAAATCTATCTCTTTTTTATCCTTACTGCGCCAATAAAAAACAGCGTCTTTCCCGTATTTCTTAACCAGCTCGGCAAAAACCGAGGTTTCAAAAACATTACCCATAACCTCTTTCAAAAGAGACTTCATCCACAAAAGCTGCATAAGCCCCGTATCGTAAAAGAATATTTTCGGCACCTTGAACAATTCCGACCGCAGGTTTCCGCTGAACGGCCGGAGCAATCTGATCACGTAAGTGTTTTCAAGTATGAAAAGGTATTTTTCAACCGTCGCCTGGGCAAGCCGGCAGGTACCGGCCAGTTCCTTCACATTCAGCAGATTCCCGCTTTGCGCCGCTAAAACCTCAAGCAGTTTATTGAATTTGCCCGCGTCTTTTATCTTCGCCAGATCCCCGATATCTTTCCTGATATAAGTGTCTATTATCTGCTGGAGATATTTTTCCTTCAGCTCGCGCGAAGCGGCCAGCACCACCTTTGGATAGCCGCCGTAAAGCGCATATTCTTTATATAGCGCTTTCAGTTCCTCCACCCTGCCGGCAGTAAGGGCGCCGGCGCTTTCCGGCAGCGGTTTACCCTTAAAAAGCATAAACTCTTTGAAGGACAGGTTAAATACCTCAAACTCCAGGGTTCTGCCTGCCAGCGAATCTTTAAATTTGGTCTTGATCTCAAAACTGGAAGAACCGGAAACAACAAGCTTAAGGTTCTTATAGTGATCCGCAGTCAGCTTCAAAAACGCGGACGGGTTCTTAAGATATTGTATCTCGTCAATAAAAACAAAAAGTTTTTTTCCCGGCTCATAACCCTCTTCCCTTAAATGTTTTAAAAATTCCCCAGGCCCGGCATCCAATACGTTCTTCAGCCTGGAATCCTCCAGATCGGCATAATATACGGGCTGTTTTTCAGCTTTCAGCACATCCCGCAGATAATAAAGAATAGAGGTTTTTCCCACCTGCCTGGCCCCGTGCAGGACCAAAACATCGTCGGTGTTGATATACTTAAGCAGGTCATCAACAATCAGGCGCTTAAAAAGCTTATTGGTTTTCATATATGTATATGTTACTTTAAGTCGGACTTAAAGTAAAGTGAACATTGTTAATAGTCGGCCACATTTCCGGCCGCACACATACGCAGCAGCGCCTCCCGGCATCCTTTGCTTAGGAGCACCGTTTTTTCCGCCCTGCATGTTGACCGCGCTCTCTACATGGATTTTGACGGCCTTGACGGCTTTGCAACCGGCAAAAGAGATACTTTCTAAAGAGCCCGAGCGTCGCCTCGCTCCGACCCGGCCGATTTCAGAGCGGAACCGTGGCCGATTTCAGCGGAATACGCAGTTGAAGATGTGCTCGCCTTGTTTTTGGTCTATGGAGCTGTAATTGGCTGCATGCGCTCGGCCAATCCGGCAGATAAGCGGCTGATTGATGAATTGGCCGAGCTGGACTTCATAGACCGCGGCCAGTCCGTCGTCTTCATCGGTCAGCCCGCCGTAGGGAAAAGCGCTGTCGCTGAAAGCCTGGGTCTATTTTCATTAGCGGAAGTGGGTCATTTTTCGTTAGCGCTGGGGGATTAACAAGCATGATTAACAAGCAGGGATACTTTTTGGAATCGGCGATTCCATTTATATCCAATCTGTATCGCTGCCACGTCCCCCCGCCGGTTCCCCCGCTCTTCTGGATTTAACGCTCGGCCCAAAAGGGCGGGACCCAGCCGTCTGACTGTCACATCTTCGTCCTTTAAAGCGCAATCTTGGCGGGAAGAATATCTTTGATACAGGCTTCCTGCGGGGCAGAGTATCTTAAAAAAACTCTCCGGCCCAAAGCCGCTGGACAAAGTTTTCCCAGGGAGCAATTTCTATGCCGTTGGCAAGCGTGCGCGGCTCGTTTTCAAGGCACACAATAATAGACTTTTTAACCGGGCCGTCCCCGGCGAGGGCCAGGAGCCCCTTAGCATGGCCCTCATGAACGCGCGGGCTTGCCTTCGCCTCCAGGGCCAGCGCCTTATCCGCCAGCAGAAAATCCACCTCAAACCCGCCGGCTGTCCGCCAGAAACTTATGTCCAACTCCGGATTTTTATAAGCCTGGTACGCCTTAAGTTCCATCAGTATATAGTGCTCAAAAGACTTGCCGAATTCCGGAGTTCCCGGTTTTGGGCGCCGCCGGCACAGGTAGTTGGCTATACCAATATCAAACAGATAAAACTTCTCGGTTTCTATAAGCCGCCGGTTTTTAACTTTTCTCCACGGCTGTAGCCTGAACCCCAGGTAAGTGTCTTCCAGAATCTCAAAGTAACCGCGCACCACCTTAGGAGATACCCCGGTTTCCCTGGCCACATTAGTGTAGTTAAGAAGTTCGCTGCTGGTCACAGCCGCCACCCTTAAGAATTCCGAAAACGCCGGTATATTGCGCACCAAAGCCTCACCCGCTATTTCCTCTTTAAGGTAATCAGCCACATAGCCGCGGATATCCTCAACCGGGTCGGGCGACAGGTAATGCGGCGGCAGCAGACCTGAAACCATAACCTCCTCAAGATTAAAGCCCTCCGTTTCCACGCGGGAAAGCGGGGCCATAATCCTGCGCCAAGCCCTGCCGCCCAAAAGGTTGGCATGGCTGCGGCGCAGCTTCCTGGCGCTTGAGCCGGTCATGAGAAAAGACATTCCCTTATTCTCAATAAGCCAGTGCGCCTCATCCAGCAGGGCCGGCACTTTCTGAATTTCGTCTATTACCAGCAATCCTTTGTGCTGCTGATAGCGCTCGCGCAGCAGGGAAGGTCTGGCGGCAAATTCCGCGAAAATGTCGGTTTTAAGCAGATCTATAACAACCGTGCCGGGAAGGTGATGCCGCAGCCAGTAGGTTTTCCCCACCTTGCGCGGGCCCCACAAAAAAGCTGATTTGCCCGGAGGAAGCGACAATGTAAACTGCCTATATGTTATTTTTTTAACCATATAGGACAGTTTATCATGATAAATTGCTTTGGTCAAGCATTTCATACTCGTTTTGACCGGCTTTCTTTCCCCCCGCCCAGCCGTCCCGCCGCCCCCCGCTGCCTAGCCGTCAAGCTGCCCCGCCGCCTAGCTGCCCAGCATCTGAGCTGTTTCCCCTCTGCCCCTCATCCCTCATCCCTCATCCCTCATCCCTCATCCCTCATCCTTCAGCCTTCATCCTTTCCCCATCCGCCCCGCTGCCTAGCCGTCCAGTTTTCCCCCTTCATCCTTCATCCCTTATCCTTCATCCTTTCCCCTAATGCCTCACCCCTTTCCCCGTTAGCGCCTGCCACGCGGTCATGAACAGGATTTTAAAGTCAAAGGCAAAAGAACGATGGCGCAGGTAAAACTCATCGTACTCAACCTTAACAGGGATAGGCAACTCGTCCCTGCCGTTTACCTGCGCCCAACCGGTAAGCCCCGCCGCCCAGCTGCCAAGCCACCTAGCCGTCCAGCGCTTCCCCCCCAAGGTCATCCTGGTTAAATAAAGCGAGGCGCGGCCCCACAAAGCTCATATCCTTCCGCAATTTTTCATATTCCCGCTGCCCTGCCTCCTAACCGATAATCTTCCACACCGTTTTCACAATTATTTTCAGGTCCGTCAGGAAGGACTGCTCCGCGATATATTTTTTATAAAGCGCAATCTTGGCGGGAAGGACCTCTTTCATATAGGCTTCCTGAGGGTTAGAATATCGCGCCAGCACAGCCTCCTCGTTTCGGTATTCTATGGCGGCGTAGTCAGTTATGCCGGGGCGCACGCTCAG
>JAHJSU010000116.1 GCA_018829985.1 Elusimicrobiota bacterium
TTGGAAAGGGGCGTCCTTTTGATTTTGCGATGCGCTCCTTCATCTGCCAGACCAGGTTGCGTATGAGCCGGGCTACATTGACCGGATATTTGGGGGCGGCGCCCCCGGCTTTGAAATTCTTTATGAGCCAGTCTTTGGACTATGGTATAAAATTTTCGCTTCTTCACACAAAAAGCCGCCCGGTCAGTCGTCGGCCTGGAGTTCTTTCAGGTACGCGTTCAGTGCGCGCAGGTCCGGGAAGGTCATGGTACGCGTTTCGCCGGCGGTGAAGATCTTGCCGTAGGGGTACAGGTGGGCCGCGTAGCCGGCGCCCGTTTTCTCGAGGTGCAGGTCGTGACCGCCCAACTGCATTATCATGCCGGTCTTTTTAAGCCCATGGCATGGCCCCTGTCCGCAGGGGCCGGTCAGCTGCTCTTCGGCCGCGGTCTGGACCGGCGGTGAGTACCGGCTCAGCGTCACTATGTCGTATTGCGGGTAAGAAATATCCATGACCGGCAGCTTTTGGGCGAATTCCTCCATCGCCCTGTGGAGAGAGTCGATCGAATTCACTCCGTAGGCTTCCGGGTCCGGCCCTTTCATCAGCGCATAAAAACCTTTGGGCTCGCGGTCGAGGTAAAGCGGTATGACGGGGTTTGACGGGTCGTAATCCAGTATCATCCTGCCGGTGACGGCGTCGACCAGCAGCCATTTCCCGCCCGCGTAAACCTCCACGAACACGTGGCCGTATGTGGCTGAGCCGGGTTTGTATCCCTTCGCCCAGCGTATACTGGCCGCGTCGGCCATCAGGGCGGGGTAGCCCAGCGTTCTGAGCGCGGCTGAAAAAACCAGGGCATAATCATGGCAGCCGCCCAATTTCCGGTTTTTGATAAGTCCTTCCGCCGTGGTTTTGCCGACGGTCCTGCCGCCCAGCGCTTCGCCCGTAAAAGCGTCCATGAGCCAGAAATACAGGGCCGACAAGGTCCGTATGTGGTCGGCGCCGCTCGGCAGCGCGAGTTCGCCGCTTATCTGCGCCGCTGTCCCCGAGGACAGGAAGGATTGGGTGCCCTGCTTCAGGTAGAGTTCCGGTTTGCCGTAATCCGGCCTTTCTCCCCGGAACTGCGCTCCCGCCGGGCACGCGGAGGCTAGCAGGATAACGGATATCAGCGCATATTTCATATCCCCAGTATACACAATAGGGGGGAGGATCCGCCAAAGGGTCATCGTGCCGGATATTTGAAGGGCTTGCCCAGCCCTTTTGGCTCGACACCTTCGCCGATTGATCCAAGCGTGTGGCTATCGGCTTTTGTTTCGCGGCCAAAAGCGCCGGACTTGCCGCCGCGCTGATAATATCGTTTAATTCACACATGGAAAAAAGCGCGAAGAAAATTCATTTTACGGGCATAGGCGGCTCCGGCATGAGCGCCCTGTCGCAGATCGCGGCCATGGAAGGCCGCGCCGTGACGGGTTCGGACCGGGATTTCGACAATGGGAAGAACCTGGTCTTCAAAACGGCGCTGGAGCGGCTGGGGGTCGGCATTTTTCGGCAGGACGGTTCCGGCATAGACAACGACACGGAGGAGGTCGCGGTCTCCACCGCCATAGAGGATTCCAACCCCGAGATAGCGAAAGCGCGCGCGGTGTCCGCCAGGCTTATACACCGCTCCGAACTCCTTTCTTCCTATGTGGACAAGTTCAGGACCGTGGCCGTCGGCGGTACCAGCGGCAAGTCCACGGTGGTGGGCATGATCTTCACCATACTCGAAGCGGCCGGCTTCGGCCCCGGCGTTAATTTGTAGGAAACATGAGACCGGTTATCGCACGTTCTTCCCCGACCTTGATCTTTTCACACTTTAAAAAAATCGCGGAAATCTTCTCTTACCGCTATAATACAAAAATCCTGGCCCGGTTTCTGTAATTTTAAAAAAAAACCCCGCGCCCGGCTGTTGCCGGGCGTGTCAGGAGTCGGAGGGTTGGTTGCTTCAATCGTCAGCCGGGGCAGGGTCTATAGCTTCGTAATCAACCCGTGGGTCCAACTGGCAGTCTTCGTCCGGCGGGCCGCAGGCGTGTGCATATAGTGACGCCTGCGGCGCCGGCTTAAACTTCGGGAATTCCGCAGGCTGGCCCAGGTGGGTTAGGAGCCGTACAAGTTCTTTGTCGTTAAGGATAACAGCAACAGGTTTCATTTCCAGGTTACAGTTGGGCAGAGTAGCGGGAAGACCTCAAAAACCCGGGCCAGACAGCCGGCCCAGGAGCTGGCTTTCTTTTTCAGGTTTTTTTGACTTTATCAAGGTTGGTTAGGCCGGCTTGGACCGGCCTAAGAAGAACCGCCGACCGTGGGCGCGGGCCTTGCCACCGGCGGCGGTAAGGGGGGGACGGCGGTCGCGCAGGGGTGCCAGTTCTGGGGCCAGGCTGCTGCAGGGCCCTAAAAAGACTGCTAATTATTCCACCGCCGGCGGCTTCAAACTCGACCACGGCGCAGCTGGCCGCCCGACGGAAGATATAAGGTTTTAGGGATTGCTAATTATGCGGAGTCTTGTGGGGTACAAAGACAAGCGGCAGTTTATTCCCGGCGACCATGGAAGCCGGCGGCGAGAAAATGTCACTGCATCCCGGAACGGGCGGCCTTACGCCTACTTTTCCTATCACCTGCGCCGCCCAGCCGGTCTCACCGGAATTTTGATTAAGCCCGGAAGCCATATTCCGGAAAAAGACCTCAAACGGGCTCCCGGCCGGCCCTTCAACGGTATAGGCAGCGGATATCAGCACGACGTTTTTCATAAGCTTATCGGTCGCTTTCTATTTTACCAGTTCGGCGTCCACGGTCAAAGCGGGAAACATCCTTAAAGGACTTTGTTCATATACATTCGGCGCCAGATTGAACAGGGGCTCAAGGATTATATTCCAGACCGAGAGCCTCTTACCGAACACGATCTTCACCTTGCATGAAGAGAACTTGAAATCAAAATAGCCGCACTCCCGGGCGTAGTAGAAGAAGGTATTATAACCGTAGAAATGCTTATGCGTAGGATCATGGAACGCGAACTGCCATGTAAAATGGGGGACGGAAATATTCGCGGTCCCGCCTTTTTTTAATATTCTGTAAATCTCTTTCATAGCCCGGTTATGGTCGCACAAATGCTCCAGGCACTGGTCCATGAAAATTTCGTCTACAGAGTTGTCATCGAAAGGCCAAGGATAATCGTCCAGGTTCCACACTATCTCCACTTTGGGGGCGCCGGGATTGCAGTCCACGTTAAGATATCCCTCCAGCGGTTTTCCTCCGGAACCAAGGTTAATCTTCATTGCGCGGCTCCTTTTCAATAATACCGTGCCTTGCCAGCAGGCCTTTAACGCCCTCCATCATCATGTCCACGGTCAGATCGTTCATGCACTCATGGCTCCTGCATACGCCCTTATTACACGGGCGGCACTTCAGATCGGACCTTAAAACCACCTGATCGCGGCCCAGAGGAGACCAGCGGACCGGATCCGTAGGGCCCATGGTTGAAATTGACTGGACTTTCAGCGCCCCTGCCATATGCAGAGGCCCGGAATTGGCATTGTAGTCCGTATAAGACCTGTTTTTGCAAGCTCTTCTTTAATTTCGCTCTTTCCGCTGCTTAAAAATCTTTCAGAAAAAGCTCCCCTTCCTGATTATATAAAAAAACCGGAGTATTTCCTTAAATTTTAAAAAA
>JAHJSU010000117.1 GCA_018829985.1 Elusimicrobiota bacterium
TAGCCCGACATGTTCAGGTTCTGGGTGGCGGTGCCAAGGCCCGTATTGCGCAGTTGGGAACCATCGGCGTAAAGAATGCCGGTGTCGGTCATGGAGGACTGGACAACGCCCGCCGTATTGCGCCAGATCTGGATGTAGCCGGGGAATGCGCCCACCGCACCGCGCACGTCCAGCTTGGCGCCGGGCACGGAGCCGGAGCCGCCCACGCTTACATTTCCGCTCGCGTCCACGCTTACGCCCTCAGGGCCCCCGTCGCCGGAGAACCAGTAGGACCCGGCCGTCAGGTTCTGGGCAAGCGTATGGTCGCCCAGGTTGTCCAGCCCGACGACGCCGGTCAGCGCCGAGCCGTCGCCGTAATACCTGGCGCCGGCGGGCAGATACACGTGGGTGGATACATACACGCCGCCGTATTGCGGGGCCGGCGCAGCCGACATCGCCACGTTCGCCGCTATGTTATATATAGGCGCCCGGATGCCGCTGGCGGAAGTGACGGTAAAACTGCTGGTCAGCGTTTTCACGCCGGTCGCGGTCTGGTTCGTGTCCACGCTCATTATATTGGCGGGCACGGGGAAAAAGGAAAGCGCCGAGCCGTCGCCGTAATACTTCGCGGCCGAACTGAAGCCCACTATATAAATATTGCTGGATACGCGCACGCCGCCGCCAAGCGCCGACGCCGCCTCCGAGGAGACGGCGACATTACCGGCAAGCCGCACCTGCGCCGCGCCTATTCCCAACACGCCCGCGGCGGTATATGAGGACGCCGTCACCGCCCCGGCGTTGCTGAGCTGGAAACCGGCCATATTCAGGTCGGCGGCGGCTATATGGCTGCCCAGGTTGTCCGCGCTGGAAGGGATATTGCGCATTTGGGAAGCGTCGGCGTAAAGGAGGCCGGTGATGCTCATGGAAGCCTGGATGACGCCGGAAGAATCGCGCCAGATCTGCGGATAACCGCCGGCCGCGGCCTGCACGTCAAGCCTGGCCTCGGGGGCGGAGTTGCCTATGCCGGCGTTGCCGTAGGAGTTGCTGCTGATGTAGACGTCAGTGCCGGAAACCGACCAGACCGGCGAGGCCGAGGTGTACTGGGTCGTGCCGTCCTGAAAGACCAGGCCGATATTTCCCGCGGTGGTGGAAATCCTTATGTTGCCGTCATAAGCCGTAAAATCCCCGGTGGAGCCCTCGGCCCTGAGCGCGTGAAGCGCATAGGCGGAACTGAAAAGCGGTTCGGGCGGCAGCCAGTTCCCGTCCAGCAGGACCTGCATGTAAGCGTCTATGGCGGGCCACTGTATCGCGGCGAACGAGGTTTCGTTAGGCGTCCCCAGCGTGTAGCGGAAAAGCCCGCCGGACACGTAAACGTCGGTGGAGCCGGAAGTCCAGTAGACGGTGCCGCCGTTGGAGTTGGTTATCCTGAATTCCATCGCCACCGTTCCGGCGTACAGGATCCCGTCTTTTCTGAGCGTGCCCTGATAACTAATCTTCCCGGGGACGGCGGCTTCGGCCGCCGAAAGGACGCAAAGAACGCAGACGGAAAATATAAAGCCCGCGGGCAAGAACCTCTTAAAGATTTTCATAAATTCCACCTCTTATTTCAATTCGTTCCCGGCGGCCGCCAGGCCCAGTCTCTTCTGCGCCTGGTCCAGGAAAAACAGCGCTTCTTCATTGAACGCGTCAAAAGCCAGCACATCCCTGAAACCGGCCATGGACTCCGCGTAATGCGTTCTGCAGTAAAGCTCCGTGGCTTTTTCCACGATGCGGTAATGCCACAGGATCTGCCTCTCAACGCGCCTGAGCCTGTCGGCCTTCTCCAGGACCTTTTGCGCCTGGTTCGTTTCCACATAATGGTCGGCGCTCTCGCTCATGGATTCCTGCGAGAATGTCAGCGAGGCCAGGTCCCGCGAATCCACCGTGGTCCGGCCCTGCACCAGATAGGGATACTTGCTTTTTATGGTCCTGTAAAACACGACTTTTATCCGCGCTATCCCGCCTAAAAATTCTTTTTTGTTGTCCGAGTAGACCGGTACGCCTTTAAGCCACTGCTCAAAAGCCAGGACCGCTTCCTTTACCTTGTTGATGTCGCCCGCCAGCGACGCGGCATGCGCAAGACTTGCCCTCCACGGGACGGACCTTTTTTCCTTGGCGGCGCGCAGGGTCATTATCAGCCGGCGGGAACTGTTTGCCTCCGTTAAAATCCTCCGCTTCTCCGCCAGGGCGGCCTCCCGCTCCTTCTTTACCACCCGCTCGCCGGCGAGCCTTAAGTGTTCCCTGGCCCGGCTGTTCTCAGGGTCCGCCATGACCAGCTCCATGAAACCCAGCATCGCGGCGCGGTATTCGCCCCGCTCCATCAGCGCCCGGTTTTTTTCAAAAGGGCTCTCCCCCCCCAAGCTTGGGGGGGGGCCGGCCAGGCAGGGCGCGGCGCAAAGACATATAAGCCCGAGGACCAAACGCGGTTTCATATCAACGCTCCGTATCCACAAGGTTCCGGGCCTTTTTCATCAGTCCCAGAGCCTCGAGGGAGCCCGGGTCAAGGTCAAGCGCCCCGTTAAGCTGAAGTATCGCCTCGTAATACCGGTTTTCCCTCATAAATCCGCGCGCGCGCTCTACTTTCCAGCGCGCCTGCTCCTGTTCCGGCGAGCTGTGGGGCGTGACCTCCACCGGCTTGCCGAATTTATGGGACAGGCTGAACCTGTGGACCGAACCGAATTTCCCGTAGCCGGCAAGCGCGTAATCGAACTGAATAAGCCTGATATTCACCCCGGCGCCCAGGCGAAGCCCCCCGCCCATATCCATGCCCGAAACATAGCCGGCGCGCAAAGCTATGATGTTTTTGATAAGATATTCCGCGCCGCCGGCGTAGACCATCCCGGAATCATTGGGCTGTTTAAAATCTATCGCGAATGAAAGCGGGTCGCCCGCGGCTATCACCGTATAGGCGGCTCCGCCCCGGATTATCCGGGGCGCGGGGTCGCTCTGCGTGTCAAATTTAAACTTGCCGCCCAGCGACTGCGCCGATAAACCCAGCCCAAGGACGCCGCCTTTAAATTTTGAACGCCAAAGCGCTCCGACGTCAAAAAGCCGGGCGCTCGCGCTAACGTCGTCCAGGCTCTCCCTGGCGTATTTCAGCCCGACGCCGGTGAAAAGACCGAGCCTCAGGTCCTGCCAGGGCCCCCGCAGCCTTCTGGCGTAATTAACCGAGACCGCCAGGTCTCCGGCGTCCACGGCGCCGGTATAGCCGCCTGAATTATTATAGCCTGCGATGGAATCCATGCCGAGCCGGGACACCGAAGCCGCCAGCACGCCTTTGGCGGCCGGCAGAGGATGCGCGTAAGCCGCCTGCTGGACGGACACCTCTTCTATCCAGATGTTGTAAGCGAAGGCTAATTCCCTGTAGCCGGTCAGGGTAAGCGCAGCGGGGTTAAGCGCCAGCGCGCCCAAAAGATCGCCGTGTAAACCGGCGCCGGATTCTCCCATGCCGACCACCCGCGGGCTCTGGACTATCCGCAGAAAATCGCCGCCGGATTTGCCGGCCGCGGCGTACACGTCAGTAACCGGTAACCAGTAACCGGTAACCAGTAACCAACAACAGGTAACCAGTAACCGGTAACCGGTAACCGGTAACCGGTAACCGGTAACCGGTAACAGCAATGAGAGTTGGAAGCCGGTGGTAAATGGATAAGAAAAAGACCCACACCGCATGTGGCGTTTTATTCCTCCTATCCCTTTCGTCTCGCCCTTTTTCATAATCTTTCCCGGTCTGTTACCGTTTACCGATTACCGTTTACCGATTACTGGTTACCGATTACCGATTACTGTTGTTGCTGTTACCGCCGTTACCGCCGTTATTTTATCACTATCAGCTTTCCGGTCTTGCGGTTCTTACCGGAGGTGATTTCCCAGATATAGACCCCGCTTGCGACCGTTTCGCCGGCTGAATTCTTAACGTCCCACGGAACCTGCGAATTGGACTGCGACGCGGCGATGTCCATAGAGCGCACCAGCTCGCCGCTAAGCGTGTAGATCCTGATCGTGCCGTAAGAAGACAGATTGTTAAAAGTGATGCCATCCGCCCAACTCCCGTACCTGGCCGTGTCGTTGGCATTGGGCCTGAAAGGCACCGGGAACGCGTACGCCGAGGTCAGATCGGTGTCGGGGAGCCCCATAAGGGCGTAAGTTGAAAAATGCGCCACGGACTGGTTCACCTGCTTTAAAGCGCCGTCGACGGACGGGCCCGCCTGTCTTACCCAGAGCTTGCGCGTCTCGTCCAGACGCCAGAGCGAGAGGCTGGAAGTTTTAATGCGGCCGGTCCCGCCTTCCACCAGGCCGTCGCTATTCTCATCCCTGTAGGGGATCGTGACGACGCAGGCCAGGTCAGGCTGGGCCGGATTACCGGCGGAATCATAAGGTTTTACGTTCAACAGTCCCAGGAACTCCGGCGAACCGGGCAGAGCGGCCAGCCCGGAATTTGCGTCTTTTATTTCGGCGCCGCCGGCCGCGGTTGAAAGCGTAAGATAGAAATCCCCGGAGTAGGCGTCGGCCGGCACCGTCACCTTCGCTCTTCTTTCGGTCAGGACCACGGCCGTATTGTCGAGCTGATGGTCCATGCGCACGGTGAAATACACCGTCGTACCGGGGGAAAGGGGATAGCCGTTGATATCCACGACATATGAGGAGTAATAGACCGAGAAGACGCTGCCCTTAGGCCAGGCCGCCGACGGAACGATTATTAATTTTTCCGCGGAGTAGTCCAGTGTGTAGGCCGTCCAGGACTCGTTGATCTCCTGGCCGGTATTGTCCAGAACGTGCGTGAGTACCAGGCCCGGCTGGGACAGCGTGCTGGAGAGATTAACTGAAAAAAGGAGCTTAATATTGTCGTCGGGCTTGGCGCCCCAGAGGGCGCCTTCCATGGTTACCCCGTTGGTGGAGCCGAACCCGAAAAAACCCTGGCCGGGCAGGCTGAAAGGGAATACGGAGAGGTACCCGGAAAAAACCGAGTCCGGGCCGTTCTGCGACGGGATATTCGCGGCGCAGGCCTCTCCCACGGTGTAATTCATCACGTAAGCGCCGGTGGAGGCCTGGATAACGGCCAGCGGAGCGTCCGAGGAGCGCACCCTGTCCCAGGCCGCGTGCGCGGCGCCGGGAAGAGCCGCGGCCGCAAGCGCGGTTGAAAGCATCATTTTTCTAATCATTGTCAAAAACAATTATACAGTACCCGTATTACATTTACATTTCACAATATATGTGACTTTGGTTACAATACCCCGAGAAGGCTGAAGGCTAAAGGATAAAGGCTAAAGGGCGGAAAAAATCTTTTTGTATCCGCTGTATCTTTTCCTTCATCCTTTCCGCCTGAGGCGGACCCGCCGGACTGTTTGGCGGGCAGCCTTTATCCTTAATCCTTTATCCTTAGGGTAATGCGGTTGGGCAGAGTTTCCGCCGCCCCGGCCGTGAAAAGCGACCCCTCATAGGCGAGCGGCTTGTTTTTGAGGCGTTCCAAAAGCCCCCTGGCAAGCTGGGAAAACAGCCCCCCCGCTAAACTTTTGGGCGTCCGGACTTTCACCACCGAGGGCTCGGCGCTCCAGATGAAATTCCGTTCCTTAAGGTCCCAAAGCGAGAGCCGGCCCTTTATCATGCGCTGGTTATATACGCCGGCCATTACTTCGCCGAACTCGTTTATATCCCCGTAAAACAGGCGTTCCACGCCCAGCCATTCGCAGAACTGCGCCGGGTCCGCCGCGCCAAGCTGCCCGCCCTGGGTAAGTCCGTGGGACAGGAGCATTTTATCCGTCTCCTCAAGCGCCTGCACCCGGTAGCCGCCGTTCTTCAGGGCTTCATAAAAAAGCGTCCTCAGCATCGGCGGACCGTCAATGCTGGTGGTTTCATTTGCGAACGGCAGAACGGCCGCCGGGACGTCGAACCAGTCCCGCGCCGGGCCGGCCGCCGCCGCGCCGGTTGAAAGCATTACCTCCAGGTCGCCCAGTATTTCTTTCCACCTGGCGGCCCCGGCCTCTTTGTCCCCGGCGGCCGCGTCCCTGGCTTTCAGATAATACTCCCGCGCCGAAACGTAATCCTTTCGCACTTCGGCCGCCACGGCCAGGTTCAGCATGTCCCGCCAGTCGTCCCCCTCTTTAAGGCGTTTATTCCAGACCGCCTCCGCCGCGGACCATTTATCCCTGCGGGCAAGATCGGCCGCACGGGCGGCTTCTTTGTCGCCTTTTTTACTGAATACCGGCCGATAGCGGAGCGCCGGCCTGTCTATATAGCGTCCGGCAAGCCTGGCGGCCGCGTCGTTAAAAAGCGTCTCCTGGCGTTCCTGATACCAGTCGCCTATGTCTTTTTTATCGTCAAGGCGCTCCTCGCTTGTTACGAAAGTCTCGGCGGTTTTATCCAGCGTCCTCAGCTCCGGGGCGGCCATGAGCCTGATGTCGGCGGTGACGGCGGCGGAATAGACCCAGACCGTGGATTTCACCGTCCGCTTTTTCTTTTGTTTATCTAAATAGGAACTCGTCCGCTCTTTCTTTCGGACCGAGACCTGCGGATCGGAAACCTTTATCTCCAGGACGCCGGCCGGAGCAAAATATCCGGCATACGGGTCGGGGCCTTTATTAGAACGGCTCACCCTGTAGGCTTTTACGCTTGTTCCCGGCCTTGAAAGGGTCCGGGAGAGCTTTGCGGCCAGCGCGAAAACATTAAATTCAAGCTCCCGCTGCTTCAGCAATGCGCCCACGATATTGCCCAGGGCGTTTTTTTTAGGTTCCGGCCGGGCCCTGACCACGATGTAAAGCGAAGACAGGGCCTTTTTGGTCTCTACGGCATTGTCATTAGCCGGCAGATAATAAGGGATCCTGACCGAATAATAATTGCCGCAGCCGCATAGAAATAAAGCGAGGAGGACAGGGTATAGTTTGGAAGGATGAAGGATGAAGGATGAGGGATGAAGGAAAAGACGATTTAAAAAAAAGGGTTGTTTTTTCATCCCTTTTTAAAATCTCCGGCGCTGACCGTGTAATATCTTGTGCCGCAGGGATAGCCGGGATAAGGACCGCACTTGTCGCCGGTTGGCGTGTTGACCGTGCCGGTACTTATGTCCATATCGTTGACCAGGTCCTGCAATGTCTGCGGCTGTTGCTGGTTGGAGGTCTCCGGGGCCTGCTCCACGGGCGGGGGAGCTGTTTTGTCGCTTTTAAAACAAGCGGTGAGCGCCGTCAAAGCCAGCGCGAGAAGGCCGAACAACCCGAACTTTGCCGCTTTGCGCAGTTCATCGGTATGTAAACCTGTTTTAGCGCCCATTTCATAGACTTTTTTCATAATAGTTTATTTTACATAATTTGACCCCAAAAACTTAGTAGGAAACTGAATTTTTCGGGTTATAGACGACCCAGGCGGCGGAGGCTCCTAAGCTGCTTTTTAACGTTCTCCACCATTTCCGGGCCGGCGAGGCCTCCCCGCTCGAATAACGCCAGGGCTTTTTCATAGGCGGGCGCGCATTCGTTATATTCGCCGCGCGCCTCAAAACTGCGCGCGAAATAAAGCCAGGCGTACGGGTTGTCGCGGCACAAGCGCAGCGCCTGGGCGAAATATCCGGCGGCTTCGCCGAAATCGGCGTTTTCATAAGCCTTTAATCCCGCGCGGAAGACCCGGTCCGAAGATATGCGCGTCATTTCCAACGAGAAAAGCGGCTGGGGACCCGGTTTTTCAGCCGGCGGCAGCCGGCCGGCCAGAGCTTCCTTCAGGTCGCGGCGCCCGAGCTCCAGAGCGGCGTCAAAAGCGTCCTTATGGCTTGCGCCGAGCGGCTGGGCGGCGAGCGTCCCGTACATGCGCGCCGTAAAATTGGCGGCGGCCAGAGCGGCCGCCGCTTTTATGAACCTGGCGTTCCCTTTGACCCGGAAAAAGGCCCCGGCCAGCCCGGGCTCGTAAAGCGCGAGTTCAAAAGCGAGTTCGTCGTTTTCAAAGATCCCGGGAGACAGAGCGGCTTTTATGAGCTTTTCCAGTTCGGCCGCCGCGTATTCATCCTTGAAAAGGGCCGTTCCTTCAACGGCGAGCTCCCGCCTGAGGGCCGCCTCAAAATCCGCGGCCGGGCTCCCCTTTTTGCGCGCCGCAAGCCTTAAAGCCGGACGGTGGGCCTGGTATTCAAAAAGCTTCTTTTTTTTAACCTCAAAGCCGGCGCCCGCCAGCAGTTCCTCCAGCAGTTCCGCGGGGAAACAGTAGCGGTGCTCCATCCCCGGACGCTCGCTGCCGTAGACCCAGCCCAGCGCCGCTTCGCGGGCCGCGCGGGGCCCTTTCAGGAAAATCCTGAAAGTCTTCTCAATATGCGGCGTCTCCAGCAGCAACAACCCGCCGTCCTTTAAGACCCGGTAGCATTCGGCCAGAAAATACTTCGTCTTGAAAAATCCCAGATGCTCGACGAGCTGGGCGGCTTTTATCTCTTCGGCGGAACCGTCGTCAAAACCGAGCTGATGGGCTTCCATGAATTTATCGGCCAGCGAATCCCGGCTCGCGTCCAGGTTCACGTAGCCTTTGAGGTAATTATAACCGCAGCCGATGTTCAGTTTCATAAAACCCCCCTTTTCCCGTAACTATTCACCTTTAACAAACAAGCCAAAGCGCAAAAAGTTTAACCGCAAAGGGCGCCTGCCTGCCGGCAGGCAGGCAAAGGGTGTACGCTAAGAACGCAAAGATTACACGCCGTTAATGACACGTTTTATTCCGTCTTTTACTCTATGTCCTTTGCGTTTGCTTTGCGTTCTTTGCGGTTAAAACCAAAAATCAACCGTAA
>JAHJSU010000118.1 GCA_018829985.1 Elusimicrobiota bacterium
CATCTGGCGCGGGGTGGACATGCCCTGGCTGCTGCTCGCCCCCGGCATCAAAGAGCTGGGCAAACACGGGCTCCTGTCGCTTATGAACCGCGGAGCCGTCATGAACAGGCTGCAGCGCGTTCACATGCCGGAGAATGTGACCACGCATTTCGTCACCGTCCACCACAACCTGGACACCAGCCCGGAGATGCGGCAATTCGAGCCGATCGCCAACTGGTATTCCAATGAGCTGGGGAAGGGCGAGCTCAAGAAGCTGTGGAAGTTCCTGCGCAAGGGGGAGACGGACATGAATAAGCTCGACGGGTTCGCCCTGGGCGGGATTATCCGCAAACAGGGTCTCCAGAACCTTTGGCGGACCCTGGCGCGCGACGCCGATTACGCGGCGCATGAGGCGGAAATCAGGGACGCCGCCGTCCAGGCCCGGACGATCGGGGAATTCGCGACCCGCTACGATGCGGCCGTTGAAAAAATCGTGGACACTTTCAACGTGCCGTACCACACCGAATTTATGTGGCTGGATCCGACGTTTTTGCCCTGGATACGCAATAAGCTGAAAGATTGGTCCGACGCATCTCCGAAATAAAATTTCCAATGAAGATTTTTGCCGGAATCGACGGCGGAGGCACGCGCACCCGATTGGCTCTGGCGGCCGAAACCGGGAACCTGCTCGCCGTAGCCGAGGGCGGGGCCTGCTCTTTCGGCCTCCGCGGGGCCGGGGCCCTGCCCGGATTCACCCTCGCCCACGGGGGCTTCGCCCCGGCGCTCGGCGCGGTCATGCTCGCCCGCGAACGCTCGACCCGGACCGCCGCCCCGCCCGAATTTCCGGGGAACCTGCGCCGCAGCGCCCGACATTTCGCCGCTTCCATACGATGAAGCCATTGCGCAAAACAACCCTGCCGGTCGCGCCTGCGCTGCCTCCGCCCTGCGGCGGGGCATTCAACCTTTATCCGGGCCAGCCGCTCGGCGTAAACCGCATCGAACTCGGATTCCCGGCCCTGGCCCGCCGGCTCGCCGCGCATAAGCGGGTCGTCATGGACGGCATGGGCGGCGTCATGTGGGACGATTTCCGCAGGCGGCTTGCCGGCGCGCTGGACGAAATCGGGATAACATTCGATTGGATCGACGCGGCGCAGGCGCTTAAACCCGAACCGGAAATCGACTCGCTGATACGGCCGTTTCTGGGCGGAGACGACCCTCTCTTCGGCACCCTCAACAGAAGGCCGCTGCTCGATTTTTTCGCCGCCGAAAAACTTGCGGCCCTGGCCCGCCGCGCCGCCTCCGGCCGTCCTTCAATTCTTTACGGAACCGGCGCCGCGCTGGCCGGCTTGCCGGGTCTGCATGTTTACGTGGACGTGCCGAAAAACGAAATCCAGTTCCGCTCGCGGGCCGGCAGCGTGGCCAACCTCGGGGCCGGCCGCGCCGGCCCGCCCAAGCCGATGTACAAGCGGTTTTTCTTCGCCGATTGGCCGCCTCTGAGGGCCCACCAGGCCGGACTCCTGCCGGGGCTCGACCTGATCGTGGACAGCCAGCGGCCCGAAGAACCGGCCGTTATGACCGGAGATGATTTGCGCGCGGGGCTCTCGGCCGCGGCCGGGTCGGTGTTCCGCGTGCGGCCCTGGTTTGAGCCCGGTCCGTGGGGCGGCCAGTGGATGAAGCGGAATTTCCCGGGCTTTCCGCCTGAAATCCCCAACCTGGCATGGTCGTTCGAACTCATCGCTCCTGAAAACGGGCTGGCCTTTGAAAGCGGCGGGCGGCTGCTGGAAGTTTCTTTCGACTTCCTGATGTTCCAGGAACGGCAGGCCGTGCTCGGCGGGTTCGCCGGACGCTTCGGCTGCGAATTTCCCATACGTTTCGACTACCTCGACACTTTTGAGGGAGGCAATCTTTCAGTGCAATGCCATCCGCGCCCGGAATACGCCTGGCAAAATTTCGGAGAGCGCTTCACCCAGGACGAAAGCTATTACATCACGGATTGCGCGCCCGGTTCGGGCGTGTTCCTGGGATTTGAGCAGGGCGTCGATCCGGCCGAATTCAGGCGCGCGCTGGAAACCAGCTTTCGTGAATCGTCGCCGCTCGCCGCGCAGCGCTTCATCCAGAAACACCCCAGCCCGAAACACAGCCTGTTTCTTATCCCCAACGGAACGATTCATGCTTCCGGTCTCGGCAATCTGGTGCTTGAGATCAGCAGCACCCCGTACATCTACACGTTCAAAATGTACGACTGGCTGCGCCCTGACCTTGACGGCGAGCCCCGGCCGCTGAATATAGAACGCGCCATGGACAATCTGTATTTCGAACGCCAGGGGGAACGCGTCCGGAGTGAACTGGTGGCGCAGCCGCGCGCGCTGGCGCGCGGGCCGGGCTGGGAACTCCTCCATCTGCCCACGCATTCCGGACAATTTTATGACGTGCACAGGCTGGATTTTAAAACGGCGATCGAGATGCGCACCGACGGCTCGCCGCACGTCCTTAACGTGGTAGAAGGACCTTGCGTAACGCTTCAAACGCGCGGCGCGCCGCCGCGGCGGTTCGCCTACGCCGAGACTTTTGTCGTGCCCGCCGCGGCCGGCCGCTACCGCCTGAGCAGCGACACGGGCGCGCAAACCAGGGTGGTAAAGGCATTCCTGAAGCCGTCGGCGAAACACATTCCGGATTATCTGAGCTAACCCGAAAAATTCAGTTGAATTTTTCGGGTAAGGATAAAGGATGAGGGATAAAGGCTAAAGGGCAGAAAAAAGTCTTTGTATTCGCCGTATCTTTTCCAATACATGCGTAGGTGCCGTATCAGGAGCTATGCTTATTAGACGGCCTTCATCCTTAAGCCTTTATCCTTTAGCCTTCCGAAAATTGCCGTGGATATTTTTATTCACAGATTTCTCAATGCAATACGATTTCAACTGCAATTTTCGGGTTAACAGGAGGCGCTTTGAATCATAAATTTCAGGGAACTATGCCCCAGCCGGCTTCATATTCCATTCAATTCGCTCTTTTTGCAGCCGCCGTTACCGCTATCGGAGGGTTTCTGTTCGGCTACGATACGGCGGTCATCAACGGCGCCAATACCTATCTCAAGACGCACATGCAGCTCAATCCGGCCCAGGAGGGTCTGGCCGCGGCCAGCGCCATACTCGGCTGCATCCCGGGCGCGATGTTCGCGGGTTGCCTGAGCGACCGCTACGGCCGCAAAAAGCTCTTGTTCGTGTGCGCCCTGCTCTACGCGGCGTCCGCCCTGCTGTCGGCCATTCCCAGGACCTTCGAACAGTTCCTGGCCGCCCGCTTCATCGGCGGCCTCGGGATCGGCGCCTCTTCGCTGGTATGTCCTGTTTACATCGCGGAAATATCGCCTGAAAAATGGCGCGGCCGCCTGGGCTCGTTTTTTCAGATGGGCATCGTCATAGGCATCTTCCTGACCCTTTTTGTGAACAGGCTTATCCAGGGCATGGGCGACGAGATCTGGAATACGACGACAGGCTGGCGCTGGATGCTGGGCCTGGAAGTCGTGCCGGCTATGGGATTTCTGCTGATGCTTTTTACCGTGCCGGAAAGCCCGCGCTGGCTGTGCCAGAAGGGCCGCGAGCCCGAGGCCCTGCTCGTCCTTGAAAAAATGGGAGGCGCCGGCCATGCCGCCGCGGAGCTCGCCGCCATCCGCGCGGCGGCAAGTTCGGAAGAGGGCCGTTTTTCCGAGCTTTTTTCGCGCGATTATTTCCGGCCGCTTCTCATCGCGGCGCTGCTGATGGCGTTTTCCCAATTCTGCGGCATCAACGCCATAATGTACTATTCGACCCGGATCTTCGAATCCGCGGGGGCGGCGAAAAATTCGGCTTTCCAGTCATCCGTGTGGATAGGCCTGATCAACCTGGTGTTCACCTTCGTCGCGATCGCCTTTGTGGACCGGGCCGGACGCAAACCGCTGCTGGTCGTCGGTTCCTTCATCCAGACGCTGGCGCTGGCTTCGGTCGGCTGGATGTTTTACACCCACCGGAGCGGAATCGGGCTTCTGCTGTGCATCCTGCTTTTCATCGCGGCCTTTGCGATGGCTATGGGGCCGATTCCCTGGATACTGTGTTCCGAAATTTTCCCCAACAAAATCCGCGGACGGGCCATGTCGGCGGCCACTTTCACGATCTGGGCTTCCTGCTATATCGTGGCCCAGACGTTTCCGATGCTTAACGAAAGCCGGCACATAGGGCCGGCGCTGACCTTCTGGATTTACAGCGCGGTCAGCCTGGCGTCTTTCGTCTTCGTGCTGCTTATGGTGCCCGAAACCAAAGGGCGCACCCTGGAAGAAATAGGGGCTTCCTGGCGGAGGCGCCCGTGAAACGCATCATTTTATCGTCCGGCCTTAGCCGCCTTATTCCCCATTCATGATACAGTATAATAACCCGCCCATAAATTAGTCAAAAATCCCCAAAAACAGCCATTTCCACCGCGACAAGACGCTGTCGCGTTGGTCTGCTATACTTTTTCTTACAGAAAGAAAGGATGTATAAAATGAAAAAACATAAAAAAAAGAAAAAGCATTCTTTGAGCGCATCATCGCTGCCAATTGAAAGGGCTGGATTTAATGCGCTGCTGGGCAAATTGCGCGGCATTATACAGCAGGCACGCCGGCAGGCGTTGCGCGCGGTGGATATTGTGCAGGTGCGCACCGGCTGGGAAATGGGACGGCATATTGTTGAATTTCAGCAGAGCGGTGCGGCCAGAGCGAAATACGGCGCGCATCTTCTCAGCCGCCTGGCTGAAAAACTGACGCCTGAATTCGGCAAAGGTTTTGATGAGCGGAATCTGCGCAATATGCGGGCTTTCTTTCAGATATTTCCAATTTGGAACGCACTGCGTTCCGAATTGAGCTGGACCCACTACCGGCTATTGCTTCGCGTTGAAGATGAACATGCCCGACAGTGGTACATGAACGAGGCAGCCGATCAAAACTGGGGAAGCCGCGCTCTTGAACGTCAGATCGGCACGCTTTATTATGAACGGCTCCTTGCCAGCAAAGACCGGAAACCCGTGCGCCGCGAGGCGTCCGCCAGGATTACCGAAGCGGATAAGACCCCAAGGGATTTTGTGCGCGATCCGGTGCTTCTGGAATTCCTCGGCCTGCCCGGGGCAGGGAGACTTCTGGAATCAAATTTGGAGCAGTCTTTAATAGACAATCTTCAACATTTCCTGCTTGAACTGGGCAAAGGCTTTGCCTTTGTGGCCCGTCAACAGAGGCTTAGCACGGAAACCAAAGATTTTTTCGTAGACCTTGTCTTTTATAATTACCAACTGAAATGCTTTGTATTGTTTGACCTTAAAACGAAAGAATTGGCGCATCAGGACATAGGCCAGATGGATATGTATGTCCGGATGTATGATGAACTTAAACGGAGCGAGGGTGACAACCCGACTGTCGGCATTATCCTGTGCGCTCAAAAAGACGCTTCCATTGTTCGCTTTTCAATACTGAAAAAACATAAACGGCTCTTTGCCACTAAATACAGGCTTGTTTTGCCGTCTGAAGCTGAGTTGCGCGCGGAACTTGAACGCGAACAAAAGCGTTTTCTGGAAGCAAAATCATAAAATAAGGGCTGCTGTTCGCGCGACAGAACCATTTTACGGGGAATCCAAGAGTGAGGCGGTAATCAGTAAATTCCTGCGTACGGCCCATGGTGGGCGTAGCCCCTAATTTCCTGGCCCAGCTTCCGCAGTCACGACGGAGAGGTAAAGTCGCCACTACATGTCATTTCGAATACGAAAAAACTCCCCCCGACGGGGGGAACAAATTGGAAGTCATGAAACCAGACGTTTTCACGGTTTTACTGCGGAAGCTGGGCTAGCGGTCAAAGTTTTAAAGAGGTAGAATTTTACCTGCGGGAAAATTTGGATTAAGGCAATTTATGTCCCTAAATTCTGTAATCGAGTGGACTGAATCCACCTGGAACCCGGTAACCGGCTGCACTAAGATAAGTGACGCTTGCCTTAACTGCTATGCTGCGCGCATGACGCGCAGGCTTAAGGCCATGGGCTCAGCCAACTATAAAAACGGATTTAAGCTTACAGTGCACCCGAATTCCCTGGCGTTGCCGCTCAAGTGGAAAAAGCCGCAAATTATCTTCGTTAATTCCATGAGCGACCTTTTCCATAAAGATGTGCCGGATAGTTTTATTTTTAACATGTTTGAGGTAATGCAAAAAGCCCATTGGCATAAATTCCAAATTCTCACAAAGCGCTCCGAGCGGCTTTTGTACATGAATAAGGACCTTCCTTGGGCTGACAATATATTAATGGGCGTGACCGTAGAAAACGAAAAATATCTCTACCGTCTTGAACATCTTAAAAAAACCGGTGCAAAAACAAAGTTCGTCTGCCTTGAACCATTGCTGGGGCCGCTGGCCCGGCTTAGTCTTAAGGGGATAGGCTGGGTTATAGTAGGCGGAGAATCGGGCCCCGGCGCCAGGCCCATAAAACCGGAATGGGTAACGGGAATCCGCGACATATGCTTTAAATCCAAGGTCCCCTTCTTCTTCAAACAGTGGGGCGGAACAAACAAGAAAAAAGCCGGCCGCACCCTGAACGGCCAAACCTACATCCAGAAACCGGACGCGTTAATGGTTTAATTGGGATTTCTATGGCAATTAAAAAAAGTGAACTTTACGGCGCTCTTTGGAAAGGGTGCGACGCTTTGCGCGGGGGCATGGACCCCTCGCAGTATAAAGACTATGTCCTGGTTTTACTGTTCGTTAAATATATCTCGGATAAATATGCCGGCCAGAAAGATGGAATAATCGAGGTCCCCAAGGGCAGCAGCTTCCAAGACATGATCGCGCTCAAAGGCAAGGCCGACATCGGCGAGAAACTAAACATAATCATTGCCAAACTGGCCGAGGCCAACAGCTTAAAAGGCGTAATTGATGTGGCGGATTTTAATAATTCCGACAAGCTGGGGAAAGGCAAAGATATGGTGGAACGCCTTTCCGGCCTGGTCGGGATATTTGAGGAATTGGATTTTAGCAAGAACAAGGCGGAGGGTGACGACCTTCTGGGCGACGCTTACGAGTATTTAATGCGCAAGTTCGCCACCGAATCCGGCAAAAGCAAAGGCCAGTTCTACACCCCGGCAGAGGTGTCCCGGATAATGGCTAAGGTTATCGGCGTTAAACATACTAAACGCCAAGACCAGACTATTTATGACCCCACCTGCGGCAGCGGTTCGCTTCTGCTTAAGGTGGCCGACGAGGCCGAGCGCGGCATTTCAATTTACGGCCAGGAAAACGACAATGCCACCCGAGCTTTAGCCGTAATGAACATGCGGAGATAGGGGACGTTGTTGACTAGTTGACTAACCGGAAGATAGGTAACGCTGCTTCAAGTCTTCATGATTGAAAATCAGGAATTTGGGAAGCTGGGCGGGCCCCGCACTTTTTCCAAAGAGGACCAGAGTGCGGGGTGGGAAGAAGTTTGCCGGCAAGTTGGCGGCGCCCCTTCCGGGGGATTGAACCACAGGTGGACACCGCACAAGCGGTTTCCCCTACGTCTGTTGGCCATAGGCCCTGAAGTATAAAACTATGAAAAAACTACCTGACAATCAAATCGCTTTTTGTCAATCACCCGACGGCGCGGTGAATATTGAGGTCTTGTGGCATTAAAAGCCAAACAAACGCCTATAGAGACCGCCAAGGCCTTTGCCGCCTATATCAACGCCGGCACGCGGCCTTACAAGGCCAAGGCTGCGGGGAATAAGGCCAAAGCCACGGTAACTATCGTTTTCTCTGAAAAATAAAAGGGACTGGGTTTTAATCGGAGAGGGTAATATGGTAAAAAAACACGCATTGATATTTTTTGTTCTGCTGGCCGCCGGGCTATCTCCGGCGCGGGCGGCGGAGAGCAAGCCGGCCTATAGTTGGGTTTCGGCCCCGGGACCCGTCAGCGGGGCCGACGGCGGACTGCGGGAAATCATCGTGGTTTCCAAGACCCACTTTGACATCGGCTTCACCGGGGACGGTAGAGGGGACGTTGTTGAAATATTGAATGTTCGGTCCAGTATTTCGTGGGAGGTTGTTTTTGCCGCGACTGGTGAGCGGCGCGAGTGAAGCATGAAATTATGAAAAAGAATAAACAGATTGCAAAACAGAACACATTTACGGAGTTTCTGCTCTACACCGCGCCAAGCGGCAAGGTGAAAGTGGAGATATTTTTGCGCGATGAAAATTTATGGCTTACGCAGGCAAAAATCGCCGAACTTTTTGGCGTTGAGAGAAGCGTAGTCACCAAACATCTTCAAAACATCTTTCAGGAAGGCGAGCTGGACAAAAATTCAACCTGTGCAAAAATTGCACAAGTTCAAATAGAGGGACAAAGGCAAGTTGCGAGAAATATGGAATTTTACAATCTGGATGCCATTATTTCCGTAGGCTACCGGGTAAATTCAAGGCGGGCGACGCATTTTCGCATCTGGGCGACACAAGTGCTCAAAGAGTACATCATCAAAGGCTTTGCCATGGATGATGTGCGGCTGAAAAACCCAAATAACATTTTCGGTAAAGATTATTTTGAAGAACAACTGGCGCGGATCCGCGATATCCGCAGCAGCGAGCGCAGATTCTACCAGAAAATCACCGACATTTACGCTCAGTGCAGCGCTGACTATGATCCAAACGAGGAAATTACCAGGCAATTCTTTGCCACCGTGCAAAACAAACTTCACTGGGCGATAACCGGCCAAACCGCGGCGGAAATTATTCAGAACAGAGTGAACAGCGGGAAATTAAATATGGGGCTCACGAACTGGAAAAATTCGCCTAAAGGAACCATCCGGAAAGCCGATGTCGGTATTGCCAAGAATTATCTGAATGAAAAAGAACTTGATGGGCTGAATAGAATTGTAACGATGTATCTTGACTATGCCGAAATACAGGCGCAAAAGGGTGTTGTGATGTATATGAAGTCCTGGGTTGAGAAATTGGACGCCTTTTTGCAATTTAACGAAAAAGAAGTTTTGCAGGATAGCGGCAGGATCAGCCATGAAGTTGCGGCGGCATTAGCCGAAAGCGAATATGAAAAATACCGAATCAGTCAAGCCCGCATGCTTGAATCCGATTTCGATCGTGAAGTTAAAAAATTATTAGATTCCAAAAAGGAAAGATTTATGGAAAGATATAATCCGGAAGTGGAACTTGCGAAAGGCGCGAATCTTACTGTTGCGTCTTATGATAAAACTCAAAAGATTTTGGTTACCGCCGGCAAGGTCACTGTCGGCGGCAAGCCTGGGATTGCTGAAATTTCGGGAATAGCCACCGGCAAGCTGGATGCGAGCATAGACGGCACTATAAACTTATGGCTTTCTATTTTCCGGTATATGCGGCCTGACGGCACGACCGACCATGTTGCAGGCTGGAATATCGCTTTGGCCTTGAAAGCAAAGCAAACACCTATGGAGACCGCCAAGGCCTTTGCCGCCTATATCAACGCCGGCACGCGGCCTTACAAGGCCAAGGCTGCGGGGAATAAGGCCAAAGCCACGGTAACTATTGTTTTCTCTGAAAAATAAAAGGGACTGGGTTTTAATCGGAGAGGGTAATATGGTAAAAAAATACGCATTGATATTTTTTGTTCTGCTGGCCGCCGGGCTATCTCCGGCGCGGGCGGCGGAGAGCAAGCCGGCCTATAATTGGGCTTCGGCTTCGGGACCCGTCAGCGGGGCCGACGGCGGACTGCGGGAAATCATCGTGGTTTCCAAGACCCACTTCGACATCGGCTTCACCGGCCTGCCGTCCGAAATTATTGCGTGGTACCGCACCGAAATGATCGACCGGGCACTGGAAACCGTCGAGCAGAGCCGCGGCCTTGCGCCCGAACAAAGATTCACCTGGACGCTCCCGGGCTGGCCGCTGGCGCAGGTGCTCTGGCCGGGACAGACGCCAGGTCGGCGGGAGCGGGTGATGGCGGCGTTGCGCGACGGAAGCCTGGCGGCGCACGCCCTGCCTTTCACGATGCACACGGAGTCGCTGGAGCTTGAAGAAATCGTGCGCGGACTGCGGTATGCGCAGGTCGTCTCGCGCTCGGCCGGACAAAGCCTGCCGTCAGCCGCAAAAATGACCGATGTGCCTGAACATGCCTGGATTTTGCCTACGCTGCTCAAGCGCGCGGGCATCGGTTTTCTGCACCTCGGTTCCAATGAAGCGAGCGCGGTTCCGGAGGTGCCGCTGCTGTTCTGGTGGGAGGGGCCGGACGGCTCGCGCCTGCTGACCATGTACGCCGGGAGTTACGGCTCCGGCATCCATCCCCCGAAAGACTGGCCGCACAAAACCTGGCTTTACATGTGGATGACGAACGATAATCATGGTCCGCCGCGGCCGGACGAGGTCGGGAAGCTTTTTGAAACCGCGGCAAAGGAATTGCCCGGAGTAAACCCCGTTAGAGAACAACCTCTAACGGGCACAGATGGCGGCATTATACCGCCATCCGAAAGGAACACCCCATACCGCCGGCAGGAGTCAGCGGCCTTCTCTAACGGGGTAAAAGTGCGTTTCGGACGCCTGGAGGATTTTGCCGGCGCCATCCTGGCGGAGAAGCCGGAACTGCCGGTGGTGCGCGGCGATATGCCCGACACCTGGATACACGGCCTGCTGGCTATGCCTGTTGAGACCGCTCTGGCCCGGAACATCCGTCCGCAAATCGGCACGCTGGAAAAGCTGGACACCCTGTCGGGCATTTGGGGCATAAAGACGGATTCTGCGGCCGACGCCGTTGATGCGGCGTATGAAGACAGCCTGCTTTACGGCGAACACACCTGGGGCCGCGACGTGAAGGCCTATGGCTACCGTTACGGCGACGAGTGGAAAAAAGCCGTGGCCGCCGGTCACTATGATTCTTTACTGCAGGCCTTTGAAGAGCACCGTGCGTATATCCGCAGGGCGGACCGGACGATCACGCCGGCTATCGCGCGTCTGGCCGGCCGGCTGGCCGATTCCGTTGACGCGCCGGGCCGCCGTCTTGTCGTTTTTAACCCGCTGCCATGGCGGCGCGACGCCGTTGTGCCGGCGTCGTGGGATGGAGCGGACCGGTTCCTTGCCCGGGACCTGCCGCCGCTGGGCTACCGGACATTCCTTCCCGGAGAACAGAAACCGGCCGGCATCCTCCGGCATGACCGCGCCGAGGTGATCGAGAATGATTTTTTCCGCGTCACGCTGGACCCCGAGCGCTGCGGCATAAAATCCATAGTCGAACAGGCAACCGGACGGGAACTCGTAAAACCCGGCGCGAAAATGGCGTTCGGCCAGTATTTTTATGAACGCTTCGACACGGACCGGGTGGAACTGTTTCAGAAGGAATATCTGCGCAACCGCCCCCAATGGGCGTTCTCCGACTTCGGCAAGCCGAACCTGCCGCCCGCAAAAACGCATCCGTACCAATCCGCAGGCGCGGCCCATGCCGGCATGACCGTCGTAGTCGGCGCCGTCTCGGCGACAGCGACGCTTCAGGCCCCTGCTGAAGGCATAATCCCCGACTCTACCACGCTGCGCGTTACCCTGTACCGCGGCCAGCCGTATGTGGATCTCGAGTGGGAGATATCCGGCAAGACGCCCGATTCCTGGCCGGAAGGCGGCTGGCTGTATTTGCCTTTGAACGTCGACCGGCCGCAGTTCCGTCTGTCGCGCCTCGGTTCGGTAATAGACCCGGCAAAGGATATTGTGCCGGGCTCCAATCACGACGTATTCTGCCTGGACGGCGGCATGACAGTGACCGGCGCGGACGGGGGCGTGGGCCTGATCCCGCTGGATTCGCCCCTGGTGAGCATCGGCCGGCCCGGACTCTGGCGGCACTCGCCGGAGTTCAATCCGGAAAACGCCGATGTCTATGTAATGCTCCACAATAACCAATGGGGAACCAATTTCCCGCAGTGGACCGGCGGCTCGTGGCGTTCCCGCGTACGCCTGTGGAGCGTGCGGCGCGGCAGCACTGAAACAGAGTCGCTGCTGGCGCCGTCCTGGGAAGCGCGCGCGCCGGCTGTCGCAGCGGTGTCGCAGGCCGCAGGGGGCCGCCTGCCGCCGGAACAGGGGGGCTTGAGGCTTTCCCGCCCGGGCGTGCTGGTGACGGCTTTCGGGCGCAATCCGTCCGGCGACGGACTTTTGCTGCGGTTGTGGGAACAGGCGGGCTCGGCGGCGCCGGTGCGGGTCGAGCTGCCGGGCGGCATGAACGTCGGCAGCGCCCAGCCGTGCGATCTGCGCGGCACGGCGGCCGGCGCGGCGATTGCGGTGATAAACGGCTCGTTCACGGCGCCGCTGGAGCCGTACGCGCCGCAAAGTTTATTGCTGAAATGATATCGGGAGAAAAATCGATGAAGCGAATAATGACCCAGGCGCTGCTGGGGATAGTCTTTGTTTTTTCAGCGGCGGCCGGTAAGACCGGACACAGGCCTGAAGTTCACGGACACAGGGGGGCGCGGGCTGTAATGCCGGAAAACACTCTGCCGGCGTTTAACGAAGCTCTCCGCGCGGGAGCGGACGTCCTTGAAATGGACATGATAGTGGCAAAAGACGATGTTATAGTCATATCGCACGAACAGTCCGTAAATCCCGCCATATGCCTGGACAAAGACGGTAAAAAAATCGGCAAAGACATCCTGATAAGGTCGCTTACGCTAAAAGAGATACGGGAGTTTGACTGCGGAACGCTTAAAAATCCCGGATTCCCGCTGCAGAAGCCGTGTCCGGGAGAGAAAATCCCGACCCTGGAAGAAGTTTTTCAGCTTGTGATTAATTCAACTCATCCCGCGGCAAAAACCGTAAAATTCAACATTGAGACCAAGATAAAGCCTGAAAAACCGGAAGCCTCTCCGTCTCCCGATGAATTCGCAAAACTTGTCTGCGATACAGCCGCAAAATACGACATGACCGACAGGATAATACTTCAGTCTTTTGATATGAGAACGCTGATCGCGGCCAAGAAAATCAACCCCGCTGTCAGGACAGCGCTGCTGACTCCGGAGAAATGTTTTGATTTCATTGCCGCGCTTAAATCCTCGGGAGCGGATATCTTAAGCCCGTACTTTAAAAATATAACAAAGAGGGCGGTCGCATCTTTGCACAAAAAAGGATATCAGGTTGTGCCCTGGACGGCGAACAGGCCTAAGGACTGGCGGAAAATGCTGGATTACAAGGTTGACGGCATCATAACGGACGATCCGGAAAAACTTATCGCATATCTGAAGAATAAAAAAGCAAGATAAAACTAAGAGCCTAACAGCCGAATTGCCTCCGGAAAATTCAGCTTCAATACTTGCGTAGGCGCCGTATCAGGAGCTATGCTCATCATCAGACGGCCAACTGAATTTTTCGGGTTTCTACAGGGAAAGGCGTTTTTTGGATATCCAGGCATCCGTTTTACGGAACAGATCCTGGAATTCTTAATCAGTCCGCCAACTCGGCAGGCGCCGAAAATCTGTCCTTCAGCCGGAAATAGCCGGACATGCCCTGGAAGGCTGTATTATCGGGATTGCCGTTATAGGAATAATGAAGCGAGACGTTCCGGTACCGGTTGTCTTCTTTTCTGTTTGTGCTGTATTTGATTTCCGCCGCTATATCGGACGGTTTGACAAGCTGGATCAACACCTTCATGATATCGCCGTAACGCAGCTTGCTTTTCCCTTCCCCCGAGGTCAGCCTTCCTATAGCCTCCGCCCGCTCCTTCCAGCCGGATGCGGTGCGCACTTTTATAAGGTCCTGAATGATACGGGTGGCGGTGCGGCACATCTTAGAAATGCTGCGCAGTATCCTGAACTCGCGGAAAGCGCCTACGCTTAAATCTATCACTTTTTCCAGGTCGCCGCGGAGGTAGCTGATGGCCCCGTCTTCGCCGATCTTTGATACGGACAGGACTTTTTGCATCAGTTCCTTTGCGCCGGCTCCCAGGGAATTGGCAAAAGCCTTTAAAATCAGCGAGCAGGGGGCGGCTATTATATCGCTGACAGCGTTTTCGTTTAAACCCAGCGAAAAGTTAACCATTGTGGCCCTGTAGCGCGAGGTGCAGTTGGGACAGATAACGTTTGCGATCACTTTGTCCAAATCAAACCCGTTCAACCGCGCTGTGTGAGAAGAAATCGGCTGCAGGGAGTCCAGCGGCAGGGACGTGGAAGGGTTTTCTCCCTCTCCCATGACGCCGGCATAACGCATTATGCCGTTTATCTTCTCAAGGCTGCCGCGGCCCGCTCTTTCGCTGCGCCGTATCATGCCGTCAAACTGCTGGTAGACCATCATCGGGGAATTGACGCCGCCTGAGGAGGTTTCAGTGTTAAGGACATAAGCGCTGCGGCTTTGGTTGTGCTTGAAGACCTTGCCGAACCACGGAATATCGATAAAATTATCGTCGGTATTTCTGAAAGACTGGTTCACGTGACGAACCGCTCCGCCCTGCTCTTTTATTTTCTCATAGGCGGCGCCGTGGGAAGAGTTGTAATTGACGATCAGCGGCACATGCAGGTTCATGCCTCTGCTGTCTTTGCGGTAACCGCTTGCTCCGGCGTAGGAAGGCTTCATGTCCGGATGCTCCCTCTGCCAGTCCTGCTGTATCTGCTGGAGTTTTGACACCTCATCAACGCTGTTGTGTCCCGGCAGGAAACTCCATACCGAGGCTATCCGGGCCAGTTGCCGGGGCATATCGAACCCGCCTGCCTTTACAAGCTTTACCAATGCTTCCATCTGCTCTTTGTCGGTCGGGTCAAAGATGTACTCCGCCATCATCTTTTTGCCCTTCCTCTCATTCGCCGAAACGCCGAAGCTGGCGTATGTGTAATTCATGAATTCCCTGGCTATCTGACCGGCGGCAAAGTGCCCGATAAAGCCGCCCGCATTCTGAGCCTGCTTTCCCACCAGCGGCAGGTTGGAAGCGACGGGTCTGATAAGGCTGTCCAGTTTGGACGTCAATAGGGTGTCGAGCTTGTCAAGTCCCACCGTAACAGGCGTGACGGAGATGTTCAAGCCCCCTCCGATAAAGCGCATAACCGCCTGGTCTATGCGCAGACGGAGCCGTAATTCCCTGTCTCCGGCCCGGAAAAGAGAAAGCGTCGGCAGATGTTCGCCGGACATTCCGAAAGAGACGTTAAGCGATACAGGGACGGGGCCGGCCCCCACGCCTACCGTCGGAGCAAATCCGGCCCAGATCACTATCGGCAGTTTCCATATTTCGCCGTTCCGCATCCTCATGATGCGGCCGGCGTTAAACGGGATTATCGTCCTGGTCTTCCAGATTTTTATGAGACGCATTATTTCCGTGTTCCATTCTTTTTTGCCGAGGGGGGTGACCACTATTGACGTCCCCGCAAGCCTGACGCCTCCGGATATGCCGATATTGAAATTACCCATATTGCCGCCTATGTTGAGAAGCTGTGTCTCCTTGCCCAGAGCAAGATTGAGGCCTATCTTCTCGACCAGCGCCAGCGTGCCGTCCGGATAGTTCTTGAGAGCCCTGACAAATTCCGGTCCCACGAGGCCGAAGTTCCTGCACAAATTCGAATCCAGCAATCCCTGCCGGCAGGGGCTGCCGCCTGTATCCTCCCCCAGTTCCTGCCAGAAATTCAGTTCGCCGCTGTTAAATTCGCCGGTCTGCATGGGGGAAGCCGTGTCCGGAGGGGGCGGAGGGACTAACTGCCAATCGGAACCGGTATTTGAGGCCTGAGGCGAAGGAAGGCCCAGGCTTTCGGCATGGGAAGCGAGTTCTTCGTATGCGCCGGCATGCGCCGTGGAAATTTGAAAAAAGGAACTCCAGGAAGCCAGAATTAAAAGAAGGACTGCTGCGGGAACGGTAATCCTGCGATGATCCGCTTTAAACGGCCTGACCGTTTCGGGTTTTACGCTTCCGGCGTTGATAGCCCTGTTAACAAGTATTTTATCTTTCATTGTTTCCTTCCCGGCATTTTAAGCGCATCGCACTGTAAAAACCACGTAATGCACTGTAGTATTAATAGGATACACTGGAAATCAGGGGCTCGCCAGTGCCCACGTGCCTAAACAACAGGCAGGCTTTAGTCCTAGCTTAATTTAGGCCCTATAGCCCCGGGCCCGTAGAAATAAAAAATCCCCATCACGCCCAGGATTTGGGAATCAGCATCATTTATCAGGAGTTTAATCTCGTTCCCCAGCTGACCGCGGGGGAGAATATTTTCCTCGGCCGGGAGCCGGAAGTTTCTCCCGGCGTGATTGACCAGAAAAAAATCTTTGCCGGAGCCGGAAAAATTTGCGGGAACTGGAGGTTTTCGGGTTAATCAGAGAATTCTTCCGTATCTCCCTGATCGGCATACTGCGGGTCGTCCCACAATACTCTCTTCCACGGCGCCGGCCTTAAATCGCCGTATTCGTCGCGATTCCGGAAATATCGCGGATCTCCGTAATTAAAACAATCCGGCTGCCGGACGTACGAGATCGCGCCCTTTACGCCGGGGTCGTTTGAAAAAATCAGCCACGGGATGTTTTGGCCGTCACCGGCGTCCAGCCGGCCGTTATTGGCGGAGATCTCTCCGTTATATCTAATCCTGACCCCGTCCTGGGCGGCCTCCCTCATGGCATGGCCTCCGCCGATCACCCCTATTGAAGGATGCCCCTCGTCCATGGGAAATTTGCCCCAGTCATATTCCCGCATTTGATTGTGCCGGCTTATGACTATCCTTTCCGGCAGGCCTGTTAAAAGACTCTCGTAGACAAAATACCTTTCCCAGTCGTGTTCGTGGTCGTTCCAATAGTCGTTGTCGGCATAATAAAGCCAGTATTCGTAAACCCTGTAACCGCCCCGGACTACGTAATGGAAATACACCGCCGGCCTCTGGTCGTTGGGGCCGCGATCGGGAAGCCCCGACCTCCCTTTGCCGTATACGTCCCGCCCTATTTTGTAACGGACCAGATTCTCCAGGGCGTCGTCGGCGTCTATTTCCCCGTCGCCGTTCGCGTCCTGGGTTGTATTGAAAACAAACGGCTGGGGAAAATTCTGTTCTCCGGTATTCCAGTAAGCTTTCCCGTCAAATTGGAGCGTGGCCAGATATTTTAAAGGGTTTATTTGCGCCGCGCCCGGGCCGGGTCCGGCCGCCGCGCCGGCGCCGGATTCGCCGGAAACTTTCACCTCCGGAAGATCCACGCCGGCCTCTTCAAAATCCGCAATAACGGTATCAAAGCCCAAACCTTCCGCGGCGCCCCTTAAATCAAAAGGCGAGGCGTTTTTTGCGTGCAAAAAAACAAATATGCCAGCGGAGACCGCTATAAACGCCGGCGCCGGTATTTTTATTTTCATCGGTTCTTTAACCCGCCGGTCTTTTCACCTGCCCATTACCGGAAGGCTCTACAGGATATTATTACAGACCTCAGGAATGTTTGTCAAGCCGCCGGGTGTTCCCGCAACGACCGCCGCTCCGGAAAAAAACTTCCCGACAGTCTTTTTTTTGTATTATATTTTCTAAGGCGCCGGTTCTGCAAAGACAGGAAAGGGCTCCTGAAAGGTTTAAGTTACGCTAACCGCCCTTGTATTTCCTGCAGACGGGAGCAAGCCCGGTTGCCGGGTATCCTTACATTTCCGGAGGATGATTATGTCCCGATTTGAAGAGCAGATTCTTCACGCGATACAAGGCCGCAACCCGCTGATCTATCTGCATACGTCCGAGGAAGATCGCGTCACCGACAGCCTCGCGCCGCTGATTTCGCGCTGTTTCCCCGGCGGCTCGCTTACCACCTGGAGCTGCGTTCGCGGATTAGAGCCGGCCGTGGACGGCGTCGACACGCGCGATCCCGTAGTCGCGCTGCAGCATATGATCGACCACCCCCGGCGCGGATTCTATGTCATGAAAGACCTTTCAGACTTCATGAACGATCCGAGAGTGGTCCGCGGGCTGCGCGAGGCTTACTTCTCCTTCGGCCGCAGCTACCAATCGGCCATCCTGCTCATCTCGCTGGTCGCCGCGCTGCCTGAATCCCTGGAAAAGGAATTGTGCTATATCGAACTCGCCGCGCCTTCGTCCGAGGAACTGATGGCGCGCGTGCTGGCGGTTGAAAAACAGTTTCCCGGCGCGGCGCTGCCGGCGGACATAAGGCCGCAAGTCATCCTGGCCCTGCGCGGACTGACCCTGAAGGAAGTCGACCATATTATGTACCGCGTTTTCAGCACAGGCGCCGCCAGGGACAAAATTCTTGATGAGATCTTCGCCGAAAAGGGGATGCTCACAAAAAAGGCGGGCTTTCTGGAGTTCGTCCCGCTCAAGTTCGACACCAGCGTAGTCGGCGGCCTGGAGAATGTCAAGAATTGGGCCGCCAAGCGCAAGGATTTGTTCAACCAGGAGACGGTCAATGCCGGGATACCCATCCCAAAGGGGGTTCTTATCATGGGGGTCAGCGGCTGCGGGAAAAGCCTGCTGGCCAAGGCTATCGCGGGACTTTGGCATGTCCCCTTGTTTCGCCTGAACATGAGCCTGATATTTTCAGGCCTCTACGGCAGTCCCGAGGCCGCGTTCCACCGCGCCCTGGGCACGATCGAGGCCATTGCGCCCGCCGTGCTCTGGATCGACGAGATGGAAAGCAGCCTGAGCACGCCTAAGGAAGCCGCCTCATCGCAATCCATGGTGTTCTCGGAGTTCCTGACCTGGATGCAGGAAAAGCCCCCTCTCGTTTTCGTGGCCGCCACGGCCAACCGGATCGAGATGCTTCCGGCCGAGATCGTCCGGAAAGGGCGCTTTGACCAGGTATTTTTCTGCGACCTGCCCGACACGGATGAGCGCGCCCAGATCATCAAAATCCACCTGGCGCGCAACTCCGCGGACCCGAAAAACTTCGACATCAACCGGCTGCTCGGCTCCACCAACGGCTGGAGCGGCGCGGAAATAGAGCAAGCCGTCATCGCGGCGCGCATCGACGCGTACCAGGCCGGACGGGCGATGACCGCGGACGATATTTTATCGCAGGCCTACAATATGGTGCCGCTCTCCAAGACAATGGCCGAGCAGGTAAAGGCTATCCGCGATTGGGCCTACAAACGGGCCACCCCCGCTTCCATAAGAACGTTATAGCGGACGATCCTGGCTGCGGATTTTGCTGGGACACACGCGGATAATTTGTTATGCTATTCCAAGCATCATCTTTAAACACAGAGGAGTTTATTATGAAAAAGATTTTGACCGTCGTATGCGGGCTCGCCTGCCTTATATGCCTGCTCTCCCGCCCTGCTTTTACCCGGGACGCGCTGTCCCGGGGATTTGAAAAAGCCAGGACGCTGGTTGTAACAGAACAGACTCCAGGCGTCACCCCCGATATCCGGCCGCCGGAGCTGCGTCCTATCGAGCCGGGCCATGACTTGGGCGACGTAACCGGCGCCGACATCGCGATGAAGGTCTACGACCATGCCGTTGCCGGGGCCGTCAACGGCGCCGTCGCGTGGGGTTTTTTTGATGAAGCCGCCTCTGCCTCGAAACTCATAATGAGAAAATACGGACAAACGATCTCAGCGGAATTCAAGCGGCAGCCGGACAAATCGCTCGGAGGCGTCATCACGAGCGGCGACGGTTCCTCCCAGCGCAGCACTTCGGTTTTCCTCGCCGGGGCGGACATGGCGTCCCGCACGTTCAAACTGCGCATCAACGACGCGGAAGTCGTCGTAGCGATAGCTCCCGAAGGGATTTCGAACGGACACTTCGTCAATCCGACTTATTCGACCGTGATCGGCGGCAAGCCGGTCAGCTATCGGATCGAAGTGGAAGGCTGCTTCGGATATTCGATCCAGATGGCAATGATCATCCTCGGCGCCTACGCGCATTAAGACAACGGCATCCTCCCCTCTCCCCGCCGGCAGCCGGTGAAGGTGCAAACGGGCGTTATCGGCCCGTATGTCCGCGGGGTTCCAGCCTGGCTACGCAGGCAGCGATGGTCATGTCGCCCGTCACATTAAGGACGGTGCGCGCCATATCCAGAAGGCGGTCTATCCCCAGAATTATCACTATCCCTTCCCCCGGCACTCCTATTGAATTAAGCACCGCCACCACCAGCGGCACCACGGCCATGAAAATGATGCGCAGGAAGATCTGGCCGACCGGCTGGGCGACGCCGGTGACCAGCCGGGAGAGCGCGTCGCCCTCTCCCAATATAAGCCTCGCCGCCAGCCCCAGTAAAATACCCGCGCCCATGCCGATGAATATCCGGACGTGCAGAGGGAATTTTCCGGGGGCTTTTTTTTCCTGTGTCATAGAGTTACCGCAAGACCCGCCTGCCGGGAAGCAGTGTGCCGCCGAAATACCGCGCGCACGACCGCCTTTCCGGCCTTGTTGATATTATATAGAATTATAATCTTAGCGCAGACCTGATTATGAAAAAAACCGGACGCGTCCACCGGGCTCTTAAGGCCCTTCCATTCCTTTTCTCAGCGTTTCCTTTATTTTTTCTCCCGGCCGTTTCCCAGACTTTAACTGTTTCCACCGCTCCCGTCCGCATAGAGAGGATAATCTTCCGGGGAAACCGCACGGACGAAAAGCTCCTGCGCAAACACCTCCCTTTTTCGGAGGGCGCCCCCCTGGGCCCTTCCACTTTAAAAGACGCGCAGACCGGCCTTTGGGATATGCGCCAGTTCAAGCAGGTAAATGTTTCCTCCTCCGCGCTTCCGGGGGGAAACGCGGAGATAGACATAACCGTGACGGACGGCTGGTACCTGCTCCCGTTCCCGTTCCTCACCGGCGGAAGCGGCGGCAGGCGCGGCGGACTTATCCTGTTCGCGAGGAACATCTTCAGGCAGGCGGAATCGGTTATGGCCTCGGCATTCTCCAGTTCCGCCGGCTCCAGCGCCGCCCTCTCCCTGCAGCGCGAAAGATGGTCGCTTAGCGCGGCCTTCCGGCGGCGCGACCTTACCGAACGGGAATACTCCGACGGGGCTTTCAGCTCCGGTTCGGGTTTCGGCCCGCCCCCGGATGAAAGAGAACCGTCAAGATACGGGATCGTCGCCGGCAGCTACCGCAAAACCATGGATGAAACCGCTATCGCCGCAGGCATGCCGCTCACGCGCGGCCGGGGCCGCCGGTCCGGTCTGTCGGCGGTTTTCGGCTGGGAGCGTTCCGAGCTGGAATATTCGGTCCCCTCGCCAGGCCTGCCCGGTGACGCCGGGCGCCGGGGACAGGCCTATGTATCCCTTTCCGCCAGCGGCGGACCCGCCGGGCTGTTTGGCGGGAAAACCGGAGGGGGCGGCGCGGGCGGCGCGGGCGCCGCCGAAGCGGTAGGCGCGATCTTCGGCTTCGGACTGGCCGATATGGAAAGGCGGCTTGCGCCCCTTCCCGCCCCCAGTTTTGCTTCCGGCTCCGAATTCTCTTATTACAGGGGAGCCGCGTGGACCGGCTCCGATTTCAGCTACGGCTATCTCCTGGCGCGGTGGAACGGCACGCTGACCTGGGGCACGCACCGCAGCCTTTCCCTGCGTCTGGCGGGCGGACACGGCAAAGACCTTCCGCCCGGCCGCCTTTTGGCCACGGGCCGTGAAACAAGCCTTTCCGGCAATTACGCCAGGGAGTTCCGCGGGGCCTCCTCGGCGGGCGCCGGCCTGACATATTCCCATCCGTTCCGTATAACCCGCAGAGGGGTGTGGCAAGGGGCCTTGTTCGTCGAGGCGGCGCGGGCGTGGGGCGGCGCGGCTTCAGGGACAAAGACCGGGGCCGGCGCGAGCTTCTGGTACAGGTTCTGGAGATTCCCGCTGCCCATCGGCTTTTCCTGCACTTATTCCTTTGACGACCATGACCCGCAATTCTCCGCCGCGCTGGGCGGGAGATTCTGACCGGAAGATTGCCGCCGGCATGGGACGGGGGGGGTATGAAAGCCGGAGTGTATAAGCCGTAACCGCTTATGCTCTATTTGACTAAAATCCGGCCTTGAAACTATCCGGTTTCTCTGTTAGACTGTAGTCAGGGATTTATACAACATTGCTTAAACAACTTCGCGGCAAGCAAAATATGGCCGTTTGATGAGCATAGTGGTTCGACAGGCTCACCACCCTGAGCAAAGTCGAAGGGCTCCTGATACGGCGCCTGCACAGGTATTGGGTTTACGTTGCGTGAAGTGTTTTTTATCGGTTAATTGATTCTCCCGTAAAAAGTCGATTTTGCTCAAAAATCGCCTTTGTAGCCGCAGGCTTCAGCCTGCGTCCGCCTTAGGCGGATGGCTTACTGTTTTTCGCAGGCTAAAGCCTGCGGCTGCCATTTGGGACTTTTTACGGGAGAACCTTAATTATCCTGGAAGTGGTCGTGCTATGATACGAAAGACGTGGTTAATATCTATCCATCTATTTCTGCTTTGTGGCTCTCCTTTTGCCTTTTCCCAGGAGACTCAAAAATCCACCGGCGCAGATGCTGTGGCCGTAGAGGCGGCCCCGGAAAGCAAGGATTTCAGCGAAAACGAATCCACCGCGACACAAAAACCG
>JAHJSU010000119.1 GCA_018829985.1 Elusimicrobiota bacterium
CGGTTTGTTGTCTGATTTCTTTCGTGTCTTTGTGACTTTGTGGCTGAGTAGTAACGATTTTTATGATTAAACATGATCTGCGTCCATCATATTCATCTGCGTCATCTGCGTTCCATGTATTACTGCTGAGCAGTTACGTAATATCACCGTAATCATCATTTGTTACCGCCCTCATCCTGCGCCGCACGGATCGTTATCTCAAGCATGGCGTGCCGCTTTTTGGCGTCATGAATTAATAGGCCGGTGTCCGCCGCGCCTATTTTAAAGCAGGTCCGGATCGTCTCGCGGATCTGCAGGCCTTCCCGTATCAGTTCTTCCGGCGCCAGCCGCCCGAATCCGGCGCGGTGTTTGCCTGTGAGGAGGTCGTCAATAGCAACCCCCTCCATCAGCCGGCCCTCGCCGTTTATCCAGCCCATATCAAGCAGCCGGCTTACAAGCGGGGGGACATGCGGCTTGCCGAGGGAATCATGCAGGAGGCTTTCCACCCTGGCGGTAAATCGCCGGCGGACTTCCTTTTCGATCAGCGCGGCGATCAACTTGTCAAAGTCCTCTCGCAGCTGCCGGCATTGATTTAAGTCGATCTCCCCCTGTTGCGCCCGATTGAGAACTTCGCTGGGCACAATGTGTATTGAAAGCTCCAGCATTTTATGGCCTTCCTCCTTCAGCGTATACCGGATATCCATGTTCATTCCCTTCATGTCGCTTATCAGGCGCCGGCGCTCCTCCGGGGCGACGCCCGCCCGCAAGCGCCCGCTGTGCCTTTCCATGTCCAGCAGGGTTTGCACGATACCGGGGCCCAATTTCGGAAAAAAAAGACCGGCAAAACGGTAGATGGCGAGCAACTGCACCGTGGAAATCCTGCCGGCGTTGAGGTAAAGCGGTGAAAACGCCAGCGGGCGGTTTCGCAGCAGAGATGGTTTCAGGCGCATCTTTTCCCTCATCCCTCATCCCTCATCCCTCATCCCTCCTCAGACATTATATATCGCCCCCGCGCTGCCGAACGGCAGGCGGTAAATGATATGGGAGATCAAATAATCTTTTTCAAGCAGTTTATCCAGCCGGTGCATGACGCCCATAAATACAAGGGGCGCCTCGCCTTCCCGCAGCGTGTTTTTAATGCGGTTATAAATAAATTCATCGCGCGCCTTGAGCAATTCCGCGCTTTTAACCTGGTATTCCGGCATGGGCGCGGCTTGCTCCGCGCCGGGCGCTTTCATTAAAAGGACGTTCAGCAGATTATATTCCCGCATGAGCAGCTCGATGTCCTCCGTCCCCTCCAGTTTCGCCCCTTTTTTCTGCAGGTCCAGCAGGAGCAGATGGTTCCGGCTGCCGTTTTCGGCGAGCTGCGCGATAATTTTCAGCTCCGTGCCGCAGATCGGCAAGCCGTCCTGATAAATACGCGTTTGCTCCCAGGACAGCTCCAGTTCCGCGATCCTGGCGGCGATTCCCGACCACATTTTGCTTACCCCCGCCCGCTGCGTTTCCATTACCTGCGGCTCTCTTTCTTTTGCTTCATTGCCGCCAAGCATGGCATACAGCTCGTCGACATCTTCCCGCACGTGCAAAATGGGCACATAGACAAGCCTGCGCAACTCCGGCGTCATTTGCGCACCACCATCCGCCGCCAGAGCAAATCTCCGATTAAATCGATGAATTCCCCGTTTTCAAAAGGCTTGCTTAAGTAATCGCTGACAGCCAGGCCGACCGCGTCCCTGATCGTATCGGTGCTCCCGTTGGCGGTAAGGATAACCACGCTGACTTCCCGGTCGTGTTCGCGGATCCGGCGCAGTGTTTCAATGCCGTCCATTCCCGGCATGCGCAGGTCAAGAACGATAATGTCCGGGTTTTCCTGTTCGTTCAGGCGGACGCCGTCGGCGCCGTTGGCGGCGCAAATTGCCCGATAACCCGCTTTTTCAAGCAATTCCGACAGCGCCTCCAGCAAATCCTGTTCGTCATCAATTATAAGTATTTTCCGCCGCGCAGGTTTGTTTGTCATCGCTTATTTCTCCTTTTTTAAATTTACCCTATAAAAATTTCCTTTTTGCTCTCACCGCAGAGGCGCAGAGAGCGCAGAGAAATATTTCTCACACAAAGGCACAAAGCCACAAAGATTTATTTTCCGGCATTTCTTCGTGCCTTCGTGTCTTTGTGTGATCTTATTCTCATTCCTCTCTGCGTACTCCGCGCCTCTGCGGTGAAATCAGCCCAAAAAGGAAATTCCTATTGTATAAATTTACCCCGCACTTTCGCGGAACACGGCAGAAGGATCGTAAAAGCGGCGCCTTTGCCCTTCCCCCCGCTTTCCGCCGACAGGCGGCCGCCGTGCCTTTCCACAATGCCGCGGCTGGTCGCCAGCCCGAGCCCGATGCCTTCCCCTTTCTTCCAGCCGGAGGTAAACGGCTGAAACAATTTTGCCAGCTGCTCCCCGCTCATGCCGGCGCCCGTATCGTGAATTGCCAAGCGCACCCGGTTATTGTCGGGGTCCCGCCTCACACTTATCGTCAGACTGCCCGTCCCTTCCATAGCCTGGTACGCATTGCGCATAATATTGATGAACACAGAGAGCAGCTCGGACCTGTTGCCGGAAACTTCCACGCCGGCCTGTTTACCGCGCCACTCCATATTAACAGCGCTCATGTCGTACACATAACCAATATCATTAACGGCTTCCCGGATTAAATCCGACAGATCAATCAACTCGTCTTTTTTGCCGATAGTCCTGCCATAACCCAGGATACCGGATAGAATTATCTTACAGCGCAGGGCGCTGCGCAATACCGTCTCAAGCTGACTTTTGAGCGGCGGCCGCCTGGCGTCAGGCCGGCTGAGCAAAAGAGAAGTCCTGCTGATAACCACCGCCAGGGGATTGTTAAGTTCATGCGCCACCTCCGCCGTAAGCCTTCCCATCACCGCCAGTTTTTCTGAGATCAAAAGATTTTCCTCCGCCCGCCTGCACGCCTGCAGCGAATTCCACTCGCGCAGGGCGCGCTCCACGGTGTGCGGCATCTCGGCGAAAGCCACGGCGGACTTGACGATGTAGTCAAACGCGCCCGCCTTCATGGCCTGCACGGCCCAGCCCTCGTCGCCATAGGCGGTTATAATAAGGATAGGAAAAGGATTGGCGGCCGGCGGCGGGCTGAGCGCTTCCAGGGCGCGTCCGTCCGGAAGATTCAGGTCCAGCAGGGCGATATCCGGCGGTTCGGCGGCGGCGAGTTCGCGGTATTCCCGCAAAGTGGAGGCCGCGCGGACCACGGCTTTCGTGTCCGAAGCCCGGAAAGCGCGCCGGATGGCTTCGATGTGCGCGGGCTCGTCGTCAACGATAAGGATATTCATAAATTTTATACCGTTTCGTAACTACTCAGCCACTAAGACACCAGGGCACAAAGAAAGTTAAGGAATACAAACCTCTTTCAGAGCGTGAAGAAGAAATGGTGTCTGATTTCCTTCGTGTCTTTGTGACTTTGTGGCTGAGTAGTTACACCGTTTCTTAAATCCCCTGCCTTTATCCTTTAGCCTTAATCCTTTATCCCTGCCGCCTGGCCCTTAGGCCAGGAACCTGTCTGGTCCCGGCCATATAAGCAGAACGCCTCCATCAGGCCGGCGAACTGCCTGGCGTCAACGGGTTTTACCAGATAGCTCACGGCGCCGTGGGCATAGGCGATATCCACATCCGATTCCGCCGCGGAAGTGGTAAGTACCAGCGCGGGGATCTTTATCAGTTCC
Organism: Elusimicrobiota bacterium; assembly: GCA_018829985.1. GTDB lineage: Bacteria > Elusimicrobiota > Elusimicrobia > Elusimicrobiales > UBA9959 > JAHJSU01. Next base: position 3,724 of record JAHJSU010000119.1, read on the forward strand.
GCGTCCTCTTTTATAAGGCGCAGGACTTCCAGCCCGTCCACTTTGGGCAGACGCAGATCAAGCAGGATTATCGCCGGCCTGGGGCTTGTTTCGGGATTTGAGTATTCGCCTTTGCGGAAAAGGTAATCAAGCGCCGCCTGGCCGTCTTTTACATGCGCGATGCGGTTTGCCACGCGGAAATTTTTCAGGCTGCGGCGCACTATTTCCGCGTGAGCCGGATCGTCCTCCACCAGCAGAATTGTCACAGGTTCGTCTTTAGGCATATTTTCATATTCTCCCGTTTATAACTATTCAGGTTGTTTAGGCTGTAAACAGCAGTAACCAGTAATCAGTAACCGGTTACCGGTAACTGAATACCGGATACCGCAGTCTAACTGCCTACAGCCTATTAACCTTTCTTTGCGTTCGCCAGCGTAAAGCGGAAGGTGGTCCCCTTGCCGGGGCCTTCCGATTCCGCCCAGATCCTGCCGCCGTGCGCTTCAATTATCCTGCGCGCCAGCGCAAGGCCCAAGCCCGTGCCTTCCGTGGCAGCGTCCAGCTTCTCAAAAAGCCCGAAAATTTTGGCCTGATGGCGCGAGTCAATGCCTATGCCGTTGTCGCGCACAAAGAACACCGGCTCCGCGCCGGACAGCTCAACCCCGGCCTCTATAAGCGGGGCCGGCTGTCCCCCCATGAATTTGGCCGCGTTATCAAAAAGGTTCTGAAACACTTCCAGCAGCCGCTGACGGTCGCCGAACAGCGTGACCGTTTCGCCGGTTATGCGCGTCTTAATGCCGCGTTCGCTTATGTGCCCGGCCGCAAGGGCCAGCGCCTCTTCCAGTACCGCGCTGAGCGGCATTTCGACATAAGGGGCGGTCTTTTGCCCCACTCGGGAAAGCTCCAGTAATTCTTTGAGCAGGCGGCTCATTTTGTCCGCTGCCGTACGGATATAGGCTATATTACCGGCAGCGCCATCCGTGTTCCGCTCTTTCAGGTCCTCCTCCAGATAGCCCAGGAACGTCGTGATCGTTACCAGCGGACTTTTCAGGTCGTGCGAGACGGCGTAGGAGAAGCTGGTCAGTTCGTCATTGCGCTCCTGCAATTCCAGCTCGTTCCGCTTGCGCCCGGTGATGTCGCGCGCAATGCCGACCGTGCCCATCACTTCGCCCAGGTTGTTATAGATGGGCGTTTTGATCGTCTCGAGCCAGCACATTTTTTTGTCTTTGCCCGCCAGCGGCTCCTCGACGCATTTGCGCTTGCCGGATTGCATGACTTCCCTGTCATCCGCCCGATATCTTTCGGCCAATGGCCGCGGCCAGATGTCCGAATCAGTCTTTCCCATCAGCTCCGCCGGACAGACTCCGCAGAATTTCCCGAAAGGTTCGTTTACGGCGATAAACCTGCTCTCTTTGTCCTTCAGCCAGGCCATATCCGGGATATTGTTGAAAATGGCTTCCTGGCGGGACTGGATGGTTTCCAGCTTATTAATCATCTGTTTGCGCATTTTATCGGCGTCGAGGGCGAACTGCCTGAGCAGGCGTTCCCGTTCCCTGACCTGTTGCGCGAAGAAGACCGTGAAGGATGAAACGATATAGAAAAAAGGCAGTCGCAGCAGCAGGGCGGTATTCAGAAAATCACTGCGGGGATTCATATTCGCCCAGAGAGCCAGATAAAGCAGGCTGGCCACCGTTCCGACAAGGAAGCTCTGCTGGATGCTTATTTGCATTCCCGACATAAATATTACGACGAAGTAAACCAGGTAAAGATCGGTATTCCAGCCCTGGGTGACATAGATAAACCAGGAAATAAACGCCATGTCGAATAGAAAAAGAACAGTAAGCAGCCGGGGATTCGTAAACTTCGGCGTTGGAATCCACCATAGGGCCATATTGGATAGAAGGTAGATGTTGAGCAGGTTGAATATGGTGAAGGAAAATTTCGCCTCCATGACAGGGCTGTAAAGCAGGAAGAAGCATAAAATAAGGAAGATAATTCCCCGGAAGGATAAAATAGTCAGCTTTTCATCCAAAGTCAGGATTTTCATCTTTATTGAACTTCTCCGGCTTACCGTGTCTTTATCTTCGCTCCCGGGCGGCCTGATCTTTTCCCGGGCGCCGCATTCTCTTTTCCCGGCCCGGCCTTTTTCGCTTCTGTGGACAGGAAGGAATCCTGCTGCCACCAGTTTATTCCCATCTCCATTGCCTTGTCCACGGAACAAACCACCAGCCGTATCTTAATGGTCAGAAGGTC
>JAHJSU010000001.1 GCA_018829985.1 Elusimicrobiota bacterium
AGCCGAAATACGCCTTTATCCAGGCAAGCGCCACTAACAACTACGGACACCCGCACCAAGAGACCCTGGCCCGCCTTACGGCCGCCGGCGCGAAGATCTACCTGACCACCGGCGGGACCCAGTCCGTAACCATCCCGGCCCGCGGCAAGGACGTACCGCTCCCGGTCGAGCCGATCATAAACGAACAGCCCGCCATGACGGCCGGGGCCGAACAGAAGTATCCGGAGATGACGCTGACCTGGAACCCGGACGCCCTGGAGAATATAAACTCGGAGACGCTGTACCAGCTTAAAGATCTGGCCACCGCCAGGTAAGGCGCCCGCTTAAATCCCCAAAAAACTTAAAAACCCCGTTTTCAGTTTAACGGGGTTTAATCATTTTTAATGCCCAATAAACACCTAGATGGATGCCAAGCATCACGACACCACGCTGTCGGTGGGGACCTGTATAATATTTTATGAAAACATTTAAACAACCAGAAACACTTTGCCGTGAATTGACTGAAAGCTTGGAAAAAGCGCATTTGGACTGCTCCCCAATGGCTATCCAGCAGGGCCCCGGGTTTTTACCCGGCTCTGGCTTCAGGCGCGGGGAGGTTTCTATAATTTCCTCACGGCCAGGCCAGGGTAAAACGGCTTACATTACATCGGTTCTTAATAATCTGATAATTTCCGGTAAGTGTAACACAGCCGTGTTTTTGCCGGACATGCCTGCGGCCGAGTTTTTCTCAAGGCTTACGGCAAGCCGGGCAGGCGTGGATTACGCGAAAGCTCAAAGGGGCGTTGTTACAAGAGATGCTTGGCTTCTCCTTACAAAAGCTATGGCAGGTCTTTCTAAAGCCAGGCTTTGGATTTCCGCCTCCAAGCGGTTTTCGTCCAATTCCGTGCGTACGGAGACTCTGGAATTAACGCATGTGCTGAAATTGCAAAAGAAAAAGCTGGACGTGATCTTTATAGATTCCATTAAGTATCTTTCAGATTGCCCCGGGCGGTGTGGAGATAAAACGGATATGCTGCGCGTCTTAAAGCGCTTGGCTGAAGATACAGGGGCTGCCGTAGTCTGCACTTACAGCCTTGAAGCGCTTTGCGAGGATGAGTTCATAGTCCGCGCGCGTCCCCAGTTGCGCGATTTCCGCGCGTGCGGTGTATGTGAAGATCTGGTCGGCCTGATTGTTAATATGGTCCGCTCGGAATATTGTGATTCAAGGGGTGATTACAAAGACACGGTAACTCTGGATATTGTCTGGAACAGCTCGGGCGCCTACGGACAAGCTCATTCAATAAGATTTGATCCTAATGCCCTAAGGTTTTACACCGAAAAATTATAGCCGAGGCCGGACTGAACGCTTGGAAAGGTTTTCATAAGTAAGTGTTTTGTATGATAGGATAAACATTATGGAATTTACAATGTATAGAGGAAGCAGGCAGGTGGGTGGAACCTGTATAGAATTAAAATCCGGCAGCTCAAGGATACTTTTAGACCTTGGTATGCCGCTTAACGACAAAGAGGGTAAGGATTTTCTTGTTGATCCGCTGAAAGGCAAGAAGGTGTGGGATAAAGAAGATATTTCAGACCTTAAACAAAGAGGTATTTTGCCGGAGATTGAAGGGCTCTACCAGGATGACAAAAAAGATTTTGACGCCATTCTGTTAAGCCACTCACACGGAGATCATTTTGGGCTTTTGCATTTTGCCAATCCGGAAATCCCCGTGATTATAAGCCCCGGGGCCATGAAAATGATAGAAACGCTTAATGCGTTCGTCCCAAGGCAGGCGCCGCTTTCAAACATCATCCCGGCTGGCCACAATGAGGATCTCCCGATAGGCGGTTTTATAATAAAGCCGTACCTGATGGATCACTCGGCTTTTGACGCCCGAGGGTTTTTTATAACGGAAAAGAGCACAGGAAAAACGCTGTTTTATTCCGGCGACTTCAGGGCGAGCGGGCATAAGAAAAAAGCGTTTGAGATGCTTGTGGACCGCCCACCCATGAAGCCGGACTATTTAGTGTTAGAGGGAACCTCAGTTGGCAGAGGGGAACCTGAGTACAAAACGGAAAAAGACGCCCAGCGCGGCATCCGTGAAGTGCTTAAACAGGGGCATCGCCTGGTGCTGGTGGCCTGTTCCGGGCAGAACATAGACAGGATATGCTCGCTATACGCCGAAGCGCGTAATGCTGGTTATGCGCTGGTAATAGATCCGTACGTGGCTTGTGTGCTTGAGAACATAAAAGACCTACCTTATGCCTCCAAGGTGCCATCGTTAACCTCTCCAGGCATCAGGACCCTGATTCACAATTACGGCCACGGCGACAAGTATGTGCGGCTGGCGGTTAAGGAGGGGAGTAAATTCGCCGGGCTAAAAAAACTGCTGGGCTTGCGCAAGCTCAGGCCGGAACGGACGGGGGCGGGGAAGTATGTTGTTTTGGTGCGAGACGGCATAGTGCCGGCAATTAAGGCGATTCCACGCTATAAGGACGCGTTCTTGATATACTCCCAATGGCAGGGCTACCTAAAAAAATCCCACAGGAAGCTGACAGAATTTATCTTTGAATCCGGCCTGGACAAAAACATGAAGCACATCCACTCGTCCGGCCATGCGGACGTCTCCACCCTCCAGTCCCTGGCCGCCGCCCTAAACCCCGGCAAAATCATCCCCGTGCATACGGAGCATCCAGAGAAATATACGGAATTGTTTGGAGCTGAGAAAATAAGACAGATTTTAGATGATACACCAATGGAAATCTGATTACAGATTTCGCCTATCCCACATGCTTAAGCCTTGAGAAGATTATGTTTTTAAAATCTTCTGGCGAGTTTTCGTATAGTTCGCGTAGGCCTTTTTCTGCTTTCTTATTGTCATCACTCTTAAACACCTCATGATTCAATTCCTCAAAGCTAAAAGAAATAACAATTCCGGAATCAATATCTGTTTTAAATTTACTTAAATCCTGGTTTAATAGCTCTTCCATGGCCTTAGTATTCATTTCTTTGGAGGGGCTCCCGCAGTAGTATTCGGCCGGGGCTAGTACTTTTAGATGGATTTTCTTGCCGTTGATTTTATTTGAGGATTCTTTTACGGAATCGCGCAAAACATAAAATATCCCATAAATCAGAATTTCCAAAGCCGCAAAATAAGCATTATTAGTCTTTGATGGCACTTTCAATTCTATAAATTCATAAGTTTCATTGTCTTCTCGATAAACTAAATCGATGCTCATTTTCTTTGTCTCCATATGACCGGTTCTTGAACAAACGGGCACTTGGTTTGCCCAGCCGCATTTTGGAGCAAGTCGTATAAAACGCTTTTCTAATACTTTTTCCGCTTGCTTGTTTTTTGGACTCAAAACAGACTTCTGTTCGAATCGCCAGTTCTCATCTGACCATTTTTCCCCGTCTTTTATGTTTTCGCGCACTTTGCGAAAGATTTGAGATGCCAGTGATGGTTCATTCTCCCGTTCCGCTTGAATTTTCCTTAAATCCACGTTTTTCCACGCGCTTTTATTGCCCCGGTATCTGTCGGGAGGAAATCTAAAATATTCGTGTATTACTTCTTCGACACCAGTTAATATTTGATTTGATTTCATAAAACTCCTTAAAATATTTCCTGCAGATACATTGTGAGGCTCATGCTTTTAAAGAAGCCGTCCGGATCTTTAAAGAGTTTTTCTGCCCCAGGGCGGTTTAAGCTAAATTTTGTGTTCAATTGGGTTTCATATTCAGATTTCGGGGTAATTGCCTTGTTAAACCAGAAAACATTCTCCTTTGGTTCAGCCGGTTCAGCAAAAGCGGAGATGACCATGAAGAAGCAACGTATGTCGGAAGCCCCGAGTCTGGCTGCTTTGAGTTTTTTAATATCCTCCGGAAATCGGGACGTCCAGTACGATAAATCGTAATTTTTGACAGTTTTTAATTCAATTAATACTGCTGGTTTTTTCTCATTGACGCTTGAGTAAACTCCTATGTCATATTTCTTCGCTTCCATCCAAACATTCGGGTTTTTTAAAACCAGGGATAGGTGATGCGCTAATTCAACTTGTACCCATCTTTCCTCAAAATGCTGCACAAATAGCAGATAGGAAAGGCGTTTCGGATCTAAACTGCTCGCCCAATTTATATAAGCTTGTTTTATTTGCTCTATTATTTCATGTCCCATATGGGATCCCTATTCGACTATTATAAAATACCCCTACCGTATATTACCTTATCGCAGGTTATAGTATCAAATTAACCTGTTAACCTGTTAATATTCAGCAACCGGTAGGGCTTACTGCCGGACTTCACGCCTTTGTCAAAATAGAGCACATAGGTATCTATGCCGAACCGGGCTTTGATGTTTTTAATTAACTGCATTGCTTTAGGTTTTATGGCTTTATTGGCGTTAAGCCAGGCGTAATCTCCCAATACCACGGGTTCGGCCTGGATAGACATATATGCGATCATGCTCACGCTCGTAGAGTTCGTAATACGTGTTCAGGCAAGGTTGAACCAAATCCTTAGCGACAAATTGCGCGATTATTTGCGCCTCGGTTGGACCGAACGCGCTTGTGATGGTTGCCGGCGTGACCGACGGAAGGCAATGATTCTTCACGGCGCGGTGGAGCCAGTCAGCGAGGCAATCCATGGAATCCAGAAGGGTCCCATCCATGTCGAATATAGCAAGATCAAAAATTCTGGTTGCCACAATTGATCTCCCTGATGGGGTTTCTTAAAGAGCGTTAAGAGTCTTTATTAATTTTTTATATCTGCCGCCGAAATTCTCCTTGTATTTCCGATTTAATTTGTGCCAAGTTATGAAGACCTCGTCGCAATAATCAAATTCTTTAGGATCAACCTGGGGGAACAGGCCGCCGATTATAAGCAATTTCTTCGCCTTGGCCGGTAGATACGGAGCAAGGTCGTCGAAATATTCACGGACCTCATATATGTGATTCCAATGAAACCAATGTTCAACTTTGATCACAGCCTTAACAGCCTGATACTCAACAATGCCTATTTTATGAAAAGGTTCTGCAACGTTTTCGGGAAAAACTGTGGATGTTGATATGATTATATCCACCTCCGGACTAAAACCGGCACCGTTGATTATCGAGCCTTTGAGTACTTTAAGTGCAGAGTTTTTAAGGCTTGGGCGTATTAGATGGTCCACCACTAAGCTTTCAAAAATAGTTCTATAAAATGAAGCATTTCTCCTGCTTAGTTTAAAAAGGGGGACCTTATCCAACTCTTTAATCAGCGGAATATTCATGGCGATTTCTGGCATTGGCTCCTCCTAGTCCATTGGTTGAGATTAATTATAACTTTGTATACTGCCCCGCGCCAAAGGCAGAATCTCATTGGCATCGGCAAGAACCTCAATTGCAGTTTCTATTGAAGGGTTTTTTTTAAGCTGTCCCTGTTTTTGGCTAATTGGCTGGATGTTATAGACATAAATCCCCCTAATATAATACTTATTTTGACTTATAAGGCTGTGAGTAACTATAGCCTGCGCAGCGCCGCCTGGCGTAGCTTTATCATCCGGGAAAGCTCGGCTTTATCGCCTTGCGATAAGGCTCCGAAGTTCAGTCGGGCATTTAATGCCGCAATTTCCTCGGTTAGCATGGCCCGCGCCACTGCCCGGCCTACGGCATTTGGGTTCTTTTTCTTCATATTTCCTCCGTTCAGCCAAGCCGGCTTGCGGCCCCGCGCCATGTTCTGTCCCAGAATCTTTCGTTCTGGTAAACCCACTGATCCCAGTCACAGTCGGAATCGGCCGGAGCATTGGGGGGAAGTTGAAATGGCGTAGGCAATACCCAGCAACTTTTCGCGTTCGGATTGTCCGTGTGGTTCCAGTATGCGCTGGAGGTTTGAAAAATGAATTCCACAATATTACAAGTCGGCAATGGCATCGAATAACCCCACCAAGGCTCGGTAGTAAGCACTTTACGACGCTGGAAGCCTTCGTCAGGTACTGCAGATAGGGTAGTTATGGAACCGTCCCCATTGGTAATAATAATCCGCTGCATATCCTTGCTGAACAGGGCGGACCATATGTGGTAGTTGGGGCCGGGATCGGTGAAAAAACTCACCACGGTCGGGTGGGGGCCCAGCATAATTAAGGAAATAAGTCCGTTCTCCGACCAGCTGATGGCATACCAGCCGTCCGGGGACATGCATGTGTTATCTTCCGCGTTTTCCCTCCTGTTAAAAAAAACCACCACTATTCCTAAGGTCTTAAGCAGCAGGGAAATAATGGCGCTTTCGGCTTTACTCATGGCGTTGGCGATTATTTCTTTGCTGCTCAATTTTATTTTCATACTGCCTCCGTGCGCTTAATAAATTACCTCAAAGCTTTTTGTATGTGTTTAAGGGCCACGGAACCTATCAGGATCGCGAATAGGAACATGGGGAATAGGACTGCTAACAATAGTGCCAGCATTATTACAACGGCCGAGATGCAAATGACCAGGGCGCCGAGCCATGTTTGAAGACAGTCGCCTGATTGGCTGGCGCCGGCGGGGCTGAGGAAATTTATCTTATCGAGGCCTTCATTTACGGTTTTAGACCTGACAAAGTACAATTCCCCATCCCTCTGCACGAACTCCCCGAGATCGGATTTGGTATGCATAAACTTTACCTCTTTAAACCTGCCATACTATATATATACGAAATGGACCCATAAAAAATCTTGAAGAAAAAATAAGCGCTTGTTTTATAAGGATATTTTGTGGCTTTACTGCCTCGCAGCCAATTTCGCGTAATAGGCGCCGTAATTGGCTTTCAGGTAGGCCGCCCGGTATTCGGTAAGCGCGCAGCAGAGCGCGTGCGCTTTGTTAAAACCATAGCCGGCGTAATCAGCAATATAAGCAAAAATTGCGGAGGCCTCCGCCGCCGCCATACCATTTCGGGAGCAGCCGGCAATAAACTTAAGCCTGAAGTCTTTAACGCCGTCTCCTCTTTTTCCCATTTCACGGCGCAATTCATTGGCCATTTCCGGAGTGAACCCGGCCAGCGTCTTGGCTATCTGCATTACCTGCTCCTGGTAAACGAGTATGCCGTAGGTTTCGGCAAGCTGCTTTTCCACAAGCGGATGGGGAGACTTTACACTGCTTTGCCCGTGCCTGGCGTCTATAAATACGTCCAATAAGCCGGAGGCAATGGGTCCGGGTCTGTAAAGCGATATTATGGCGGCCAAGTCGTTAATGGTTTCCGGTTTAAGCATTTTAAGATATTCCCGCATCAGCACGGATTTAAATTGCGACAAGCCGTCAGTTTTGCCATTTGCGAGCATAGCAAAGGTCTTTTTGTCGTCCAGGGGGATTTTTTTCAAGCTGAAAGTTTGGTCCTTTTTTTCCTTTATAGCCCGTTCCGTACGGTTCAATACCTCCAGTAATTCCCGCTCAAACAGATTAAGCCGGGCTATGCCGTGCCGCGCGATAGCTTCTTCCGGGATGGTTGTGATAATATTCCGGCCGCTATTCTCGCGGCTTAACCCCAAAGCCCTGCCGGCCAGCGCAAAGGAGCGTTGACGGAATAATGTGTTACATACGGCCACCGGCAGTACACAGGCATCCCCGTATTTATTGCGCAGATAGGCAACAGCCATGTTCCGTCCCCCTGGTGAAAGGTCAAAATGCAGTTCAGGCGGGATCCGGCGGTTAAGGTAAATGAAACGCTCAAACAGCAGGCCGTGTTTAAGCGGGTCCGGTTCCGTTATGCCCAAGGCAAACAGTACCAGCGAGCTTGCCGCGGAGGCTCTGCCTGGGCCTGCTATAACGCCGCGTTCACGCAAATGTTTAACCAAACCCCAGGTTATGAGTAAAAAGTCTTCCCAACCCTGCCGGGCAAAACAGTAAAGTTCACGGTCAAGTTGCGTAAGGTATTGAGGCGGGGCGGCCTTTACGCGCCTGGCTAAACCCGCCAGGCACAAGGTCCGCAAATACGCGCCCGCGCTTTTTTGCCCCTTAGGCAGGGGAAACTTCGGAGTGGAGTAAAGACCGGACAGATGAGCGGGAGTTTTATTCATAATACCTCTCAGGCGAACAACTCTTTAAGCCGGTTCCCGCGCAGGCAATCCATTATGTTCACCTTTTTGGGGCCCGGACTCATTTTTGCCGTCCAGCAGTTCATACATAAGCTCGGAAAAGAAATTCTCTATCGCCGAGTTCAGCCCGCGGGCGCCCAAGTCCCGGGCGGAGGCCTTGTCGGCCATTTCCTCAATGTAAATAGTATAGACCCCCGCGCCGACAGCGTGGTGTCGTTATGAAGAAAGGGTATAGGGGAGAGGGTTTAGTGTAGAGGGCGGCGGATTCAGTGAAACAGGGGCAGGGCAGGAGGGAACACGCCGCATTACCCGAAGAGGCGGGCAGGACGGGTTTAATGCGAACACTATTTAACGGTTACGGGTTACTTCCCGGAATATTCTTTTATCCGGCGGTTTACTTCGTCTTTAAGGTCTTTGGGCTCAAGCACCTTTATATCCGGCAGGAAGCGCAGGATGTTGGGCACGGCTTCGTTGTGGACGCAGATTTTGGCCTCAAGCTTAAATGAGTCCGGCCCTTCCTCTACTATTTTCTGCGCGGGGAAATATTCGTTAAGCTCAAAATAATCCTTAATGCGGTTGGAGACTTGCATAACCACCCGGATGCTGCGATCGCGGTTAAACCAGATATTGCGCGCGGTCTTCAAGGTTTCCTTGACCCAGGCGGGCTTTTCAAAGGTTTCCTCAACCAGCGGCTCAACCCTGAGAATATGCGAGTAGCGCAGGGTGCGTAATTCCTGCTTCAGCCGGCCTTGCGGCTCCAGCAGGTAGCCCAAATACCACATGCCATCGCACATAATAAGGGAAAACGGCCAGGCCTTTACGGTTTTCTCGGCGCCGGCGCTCTTGTAGGTAAGATTTATTTTATTCTTGTTCTGGATGGAATCGTAAAGGTCTTTGTAAAACGGCAGCTCGGTATCGGGCCGTTTCACGCGGGGGGTTATCATAAAGAAAGGGTATTCGGTATCATCCACGCAAAACATCTTGTCTATGGCTTTCAGCACCGAGCTGCTTATCTGCCCGCCGAACACTTTGGAAAATTTATATAAAAAAGCCAGCGTGGCGGCGTCGTGGTCCGTTACTTCCAGCTTGTCCCAGCATTGGTCCGTGGTGTCAAAAAGCCACTTCCCTTTTTCAAACTCGTCCTGAACTATAAAATGATCTTCCTTCAGTATGTTCAGGTCGCGCTCGATGGTGCGTATGCCCACTTCGAACTTGTCCTCCAGGTCCTTCGCGCGCACAAAACCCCTATTATGCAGTTCGGCTATTATGCGCATGATCCTGTATTTAAAATTGTTGAATTTCCGTACGCGCTTTTTCGGATTGGTGGTAATTATTATTTTCGTTTTAGGCATAGCGTCCCCCGTTGCTGTTAAACTGCTTGTTCCATTATAGAATTTAAGCGGGCGAACAGGATAATTCCGCGATCAGGCGATCTTTTGCAGATGCTCAAGGATCCTGACCATCGCCAGGGTGTCCTGGCCGCAGTAGATTTTCAGGGCCGTCCGGATTCCCTCCATTTCAGCCGGGGGCAACTTCCCGGAAAGCATGTCTAAATAGGCCAGTTGCGCGTCGCCGCCGTTGCCGATTGCCAGCCCTTCATAGGTCATATCCGGTATAAGCGCCGGCAAAATTTTCTTTATTGAGTACCGCCCCTGGAAATGGGGGTGAACATACGCCCGAGTCTGGAACGGCTTCATCAGGTCGTTAATCCTTTTGGTAAAGCCCAGTAAACCGCTGTTATAGGCCGGAAAGTCATTTGCCAGCTCCTTTATCCTTGTAGCCTCAAAAGAGGCGCTATAAGCCAAAAGCGAGCCTTCTGGGCTTATATTTTTTAGCATGAAGGTTATAAGCTCGGGCCTCGGGTCGGTTTTTGCGTCGCCAAGGTATTCCAGGTGGCGTACAGCGGCGCCGGGCTTTGGCTGTATATGCAGCGAGAGCTGGAAGGGTATCTGCTGGTAAGGCCTTGAGCCGTCATAAAGCGGCATAGCCGGCATTATGGTTTCAAAATCTATGTAGTAAAGCGGATATTTCACCCCGTTTATGAACGCCGCTATTGCGGGCTTGTTTATTACCGCTTTCCGGGTCTTTTCAACCTGCAGGCAGAGCAACTGCCCGTCATTCAGCGGGAAATCCTCCGGCACATCGCGGAATCTCAATATCCCCATAGCCTTAAGCGTGTTTTTCTGCTCCCATTTCAGGCGGGGGATGTCGTAAATGGAGTATTCCGGTATGCCCTTCCAGCAATGGCCGCAAAACTCGCATTCATACGGGGTTGAGCAGTGCCGGCCTATGCCTATTCCCGGCGCCCGGCTGCGTCCCAGCATCTCCATAAACTTTTCAAGATTCCGGACTATTGCAGCTTTAAGGTCCGCGGTTTCGCCGGTTATATCCTGTTTGGTAAAGAAGTCTTTGGGCGGTATGGGGCCGTTTTTAACAAACTGATTGTTTATATGCATCAGCCAGACCTTCCTGATCTTAAGGCCGGCCCCTTCAAGAACATATTTCTGGATGGCGGTGTCCGGATAATGCTCGTCTTTAACGGCAGTTGTGCTTTTAACCTCTATCAGGTCCCAGTCGCCGTCGGGGTTCTTCTTCAGGATGTCCGGCCGGACCAGCACATTGTTGAAGACAACAGCGCCTTCATAGATAATCTTTGCGCCGGTCTTGATGAGTTTCCTGGTTTCTTCGATTGCCCGCGGTAGCTGCTTATAATCAGCGGCCACCAACCGCCCGCCCTTGAAATATTCCCTGGCCAGCGCGCCTATTTCATGGCCCTGGTCAAAGATATGCTGCCGGGCCGGATCAACCGGGGGGATAAGGTCTTTGCGGTAGTTATAGAGCCAGAGCCTCTTGTGGCACTGCAGGCCCATCATAAACTGCGATTTTGAAATTCTCCTGGTAAACATATGCGTTCTCCTTTAGTTCGTTGAGAATATTATAGAACATCACCGCGACAGCGTAGTATCGCTGTCGGAAATCGGGTGGAAGGGGCCGCCGGCGCCACGTCACTTGAAACTTTCCGGCTAAAAAAGACATAGCGTTCGCCAAAAAGAGGGGGCGGCGTGCCCCATGCGCAATAGGTGGAATGAAGCGGTACAGCGCGCCAATAAGCCGCCGGAAAGATTACTCCGGACGTTTGTTCGCGTTTTATATATCTAAAATGCAGTATTGACTGCGTTTTAAACATTTAATATGATAAACATATGGATAGAACCCTTACAAAAGAACTTTATAAATGGAAAGCGGCTAAGGACCGGAAACCGCTGCTGCTGAAGGGGGTACGGCAGTCCGGGAAAACCTATCTGCTTAAAGAGTTTGGCAAAAAGGCTTATGCCGATCTCGCCTATTTTAATTTTGAGGGCAACGAGCCGCTTCACAAGTGTTTTGACCGGGACCTGGACCCGCAAAGGATTATTTCCGAACTTGGCGTGTTCCACCGCAGGGCCATAAAGCCGGGCGAAACCCTGGTGGTTTTTGACGAGATACAGTTCTGCAACCGCGCGCTGACGGCGCTGAAATATTTTTACGAAGACGCCCCTCAATACCATATAGCCTGCGCCGGCTCACTGCTTGGCATCGCTTTATCAAAGCCGCTGTCTTTCCCGGTGGGAAAGGTTGATCTGCGCGCGCTGCGGCCGCTTGGCTTTTATGAATTCATGCTGGCAAACCGGGAGGAAAAGCTGGCCGGCTTTTTGGCGGAACTTCCCGCGGACAAGGAAGTCCCGGAAATATTCACGGCAAGGCTCGAGGAGCTTCTCCGGAATTATTATGTGGCGGGAGGCATGCCGGAGGCAGCGGCAAAATGGATAGAGACAAAAGACGTGGCGGAGGTTGAGGCGGTTCAGCGGCGTATACTTGACGCCTACGAGCTGGATTTTGCCAAACACGCGCCTACGACGGATATCCCCAAGCTGAACCTTATCTGGAAATCCATCCCGAATCAATTGGCCAGGGAAAGCGGCAAGTTTGTTTTCGGACACGCCAAGCCGGGCGCCAGGGCAAAAGATCTTGAGGATGCGCTTGAATGGCTGGTTTCGGCGGGGATGGTTTATAAAGTGGTGAAAATAGGAAAACCGTTCATGCCGCTTTCAGCCTACGCGGACCCGGCGTATTTTAAACTGTACGCGCCGGATGTCGGGTTGCTGCGGAAAATGGCCGCGCTTCCGGCCGAGGCGGTTTTCCAGGGGCCGGAGACTTACAGGGAATTCAAGGGCGCGCTGGCCGAGAATTTCGCGCTGACCGAACTGCTTAACGCAAATCTGGAACTGCCGTTTTACTGGAGATCCGGCAACACCGCCGAGGTTGATTTTGTAGCGCAGTTTAAAGGGCGCATAGTGCCTGTTGAAGTTAAAGCGGGCCGCAACAGGGCGCGCAGCCTTGCGGAATACCGGAAAAAGTATTCCCCTGAAATTTCCGTTAAAACTTCGCTTGAGAACGTGGGCGGGAAAGAAATCAAGACCATTCCCCTATACCTGCTCTGGCGCCTTAAGGCCTACCTTTAACCGGCACAAGGAAAATTATGAAAGCTATTTTAGAATTCAATCTCCCTGAAGAGGATTTGGACCACAGACTTGCGCTGGACGGCTGGAAATGGAAGTCGGCATGCTTTGCCGTTGACCAATGGCTTCGGAACCTTGAAAAACACGGCGATAAGGATACTGTGGAGGTGGCGGAAGTGCGCAAGCGCCTCTATGAGGAACTCAATCAAAGGCCGCCCGCTCCAGGCCTGGGCAGCCAAGTTTGTGCAGAGTTGAATTATTTGGTTCTTCCGATAG
>JAHJSU010000120.1 GCA_018829985.1 Elusimicrobiota bacterium
AACCTATTATCATCCTGTTTTACTGTTCCGGTAATCGTCCCTCTGACAGAGAAAGTCGCCGCCGCCCATGCCCCCCACTCGGTCGAACAAGTGCTGTTTAACGCCCGGACGCGGTAATAATAGCTAGGGTATAAAGGGAGAGAAGAATAAGTTAAACCGGCTATTGAATTGCAATAAACCTTTTCCGGGTCCAAACAGCTGTACCCGGCCGGATACAACTCTAAATAATAGCTATCTGCCTTGGCCGGCGCTGACCACGAGACTGTTGTTTGCTGGCCTTGAATCACAGTTACCGTCGCCCCGTTAACCGGACTTAGGGCCGGCGCGCTCGGTATTCCCGCGTCGCTCGAACTGCATGTCCCGCCGCAGCCATCTCCCTGCCCGCAATACGGCGCATTGCAAACCGGCGTACACGGCGGCGGGGGGTTACATACTCCTCCACTGCAGCTTGTGGAAGAACAGCCATATGTACAGCTGGCAGAACAGTAGGGATTATAACAGTTAGGATACGTCCCACAATTTGAACAAGAAGGCGGCGGCGCTCCTACACAATACGAGCAAGTTCCTCCCCTCAGTACTTCATCACGACAAAAAAGTTGACATGGTCTTCTACTCGAACTCAAACAACATTGATTTATCTCCGGACAATGCATGAACCCACCCGACGGACACGTATAACTAGGGCATCCGCAACCCAGTAGACCGCAGGTGCAGCACATAGTTCCGTAATTACATACATATCCGGATCCACACTCCCCTGGGGCGCAAACGGCAGAGTATGTTTTAGAAACCAGAAAAAATAGGGACAAAAATACCAGAAAAAATAAAACAAAGAGAAGTTTTTTCATATTAGCGTTCAATTATTATACAGGCTCTTCCTAAAGAGTTACAATCAGCGTCAAGACAATATGCGTAAAAATGATCGCCCGCGTGAGCATATTTAAAAATATTGACATTGCCGCCAAGGTAAAGCAAATCTTTGTAGTAAAACCTTTCTGTTTGGTCGGATGTGCACTGAACTTCGACGGTTTTGTTCCTTCCGCTGAATAACTGATTGTCCGGAAGATTGATATTTATTTCCAGCCCGCCGGATTCGCTGGCTACGCTGACAATGTCTGCAAAGATCATCGTTTCCTGCCAATCCCAATTCTGCCAGACAGCAGAGATTCCTTCTTTTTCATAACCGGATGTGTTCATAAAACGCAAAAATTCCTTCGCGCCTTGCGTCGTCTCCACATCCGGGCTTACTTCTACCACAGGCTCCCTGCCGGTAGGAAAACTTGGTCTTTTAACCAGATAAAGGCCAACAAGCACCCCATTCAAGATTAATACGACAAAAAAAACAAAAAAAAGAAGTTTTTGTCCTTTGAACATTTAAAATTAATATAACCCCGCGGCTGCAGATACGCAAGGCCTAAAAATCGAGCTCAATCGTTTCCACCGACCAAATCTCCAAACCCTTAAATTCCGCATCAACAAACTCTCCGTCTCTTAGAGCTTTAATTATTATTGTGTTCTGCCATAGATTCTCCATAGACAGATCATAATAATCCTGTGTCTCTTGGGAGTACAGGCTTTTTATGGAATTCCAGAGTATTTCCCACTCTTTCTTGTATTTAAGATCAGAGCGTGTCATAACGCGCATTTGTACCCCTGCTTTTAGTATTTCAGCGGCCTCGGCGCGAGTAAATGACTCATTCTTTCCGGAAAACGGGTTGCTAACAACCACCCCACTTTCCGGATGCCCCAAAACCAAATTAAACCTTACCATCGGACTTTCAGGGTTTCCGTCAAAAGGAACAGCCACAGGAACGCGCAGATAACCCTCCTGTCCTAAGTAGGTTTTGCCAGCAATCACTGGAGACATAACCGCATAAAGAAAGTTACTCCCACCTAGGTCAATAATTAAATCCTCTCCCAAAAAAGGAGACTCTTTTCCGTTCTCATCAAGAACCCTTTTTGTCACCTCCACATAGACCATGGCCTCTCTCCAGCTTCCGTCCTCATTTTCTATAAAAAGCGGCCAGTCAGGGTGGTCAGCCGGTGTTATCCATCTTTGCGTTTCTCCATCCGTAGTTATAGATTCAACAATCTTAACCACCACATTCTTATCCAGTTCAACGTTTAAATAGTGATATCCCCCATCAACAAACTGAATTTCCCCTGTTCCTTGCGGCAATTCCGGCAGGGGGGGGAGAAAGGGCACTTCCTGAATGCCATCTTCGAGCACTTGGCCATTCGCATCAAAAGTAGTCATTGTTAATCCTTTGTCTGTCACTACCACTTCAGCCCGGTTGGGTTTGTCAACTAAAGGCTTCAGCGGATTTTCTATATTTAAAACTTGCGCCGGTCCCTTGCCGCCGCCTTGGTATAACAAAGCCATGACCGTGCCGCTGGTCTCACCATATTTATTGTCATCTCCGGCAATAAAAAACGCCGGCCTGACTCCATCAGGGAGCCCGTCAAATTTATAAAAAGCCGTTGTACCCGGCTGACCAGGTAAAACATATATCACCTGGCCGTTAGTTGACTCTGTTATAGTCGCGCCGGTCACCAAATGGTCGTAAAGCATCGCCTCACAACTTTGAGCATTACAAAACGAACTAATCTCCGTAGCGCCGTAAT
>JAHJSU010000121.1 GCA_018829985.1 Elusimicrobiota bacterium
ATGGCAGGCCCATGTTCTGGTATGTGGACAAAGATTCCATTTACAAGATAAACAGGCAGGCCAGCATTGAAGAGCAACTGAGGGAGGAACAGCCTCTTACACAGTTTGCCAGGGCCATGAAAGAACTTGGTGTTGAGGTAAGGCCTACGTACGGGACGTTGCTTAAAGATTCAAAGATTGTAGTATAATCTCAAGTATGCCTCGCAAACCCCGCCTTGATATCAAAGGATGCCTGTACCATGTTATCGCCCGCGGCAATGAACGCCACCGCATCTTTGGATGCAGACAGGGAACAGTTTCTTTCCCGCCTGAAGCTTTGCATGGCAGGCACCGGCATCAAATGCCTGGCCTGGTGCCTGATGTCGAACCACTTCCATTTACTTGTTTTGCGCGGTGAGCGCCCGCTTAGCGAATTAATGCGCCGGCTTATGACAGGGTATGTGTCTTATTTCAACCGGCGGCGGTTTGGTAAAGAGCCTTGGAGGGATTTTTGAGGCCGAGCGGCAGGTGAAACGGGGTGAAGCAGGCACAAGCGACGAGCGCGTTTTAGGTGTTGGCGGATTCGTTGACGAGGTGTTGGCCAGTGCCGGAGAGAAGCCTTCACGGATGGAGCGCTGGCAGGATATTCTTGCTGAGGTTGTGCGTAAGACCGGCATAGATGGCAAAGCCATTTTAAGCCGGGACCAGAAGCGGGAGGTGGTGAGGGCCCGCGCGATGTTTTGTTATCTTGCCAAGGAGCGAGGGGGAGTAAGCGGAGAGTTTCTTGCAAAGCAGACAAGGCTGACTTCGGGCGCAATCAGCATGCTTGCCAGACAGAAGGGGAGGTGTATTGGCTGAACTTTAAATCTTTGAGCAACGTCCCTATGTCCTAGCCTGCGCGATGTTTTCCCGCCCGGCGACCGCTTTTTTTGATATTATACCCATAATAATGACCGTCCCCGGCAAAAAAAATTGCGCGATTTTGGCTACACCACTAACGATAATCGCCGTTATGTTTCCTGCAATTCTGATCTGCCCGTTCCTTGTGTCCGCGCCATTGTGGGCTGGCGCGCAGGCGGACGCCGCGGCGGATGAAGACGGCCTGTACCGCCTTATCCCTGACAAGGGCGTCTATCTTGGCTGGATGCCCGCCGCTTATGTCACCGCCGGCGAGAAATTCTCCGTCGACCTTTCTCGCTTTATGGACGCGGATCCCGGAACGAAAATAACGCCCCTGGACGAACCGGGGAGCTTCGCGCCCGGCATGAGCGTTAATGGCCGGTTCCTTGAAATATCCGTTCCGGAGGAACGCTCCGGGCTTTTCGATCTGCCGGTCAGCGTACAAAAGGGCGGCGCAGCCGGGAAGACATATCTCACGCTTGTGATAAACCGCATAACCCGCCGGCAGTTCGCCTATAAACCGCGGAAACCCGTAAAAAAAGCGGCCGTCGCGGGCAGCTTTAACGGCTGGAGCGGCACGGCCGCGCCCATGAACGACGACGACAACGACGGCGTCTGGGAAGCGTCCGTCCCGCTGGACCCCGGGAACCATACGTATAAATTCGTGGTCGACGGCGAATGGATCCCCGACCCGGGCAACCCGGATATCTCAGCCGACCAGTATCGCAATTCGCTGCTTACGATCGAAGCGGGCACAACGAGGACGCGGCCTTACCTGATCCCGGAACGGCGCGACCGGAACGGGATAGTCTTGCGCGCGGGCGCGGAAAACGGCGAACCCCTTCATAAAATATCCGCCCTGATACAAAAAGCGGACGGCTCGAACCGGAAAGCCGGGTTCACGATGGAAAAGGACCTCCTCAGGGTCGACATCGCGGGCGCAGGCGCCGGCTCATATCTGCGCGTTATTGTGATGGACCGGGAAGGCGGGGTCTCCGCCCCGCTCAGGATACCCCTCGGCGACCCGGCTGTTTTCAGCTGGAACGACGCCGTCATATATTTCGCCCTGCTCGACCGCTTCAAGAACGGCGACCCCGGGAACGACGCGCCGACCAAAGATCCGGATATTCTTTATCCCAACGAATACCACGGAGGGGACCTGGCCGGCCTGCTGACAAAGATAGAGGACGGCTACTTCACCAGTCTGGGAGTTAACGCCTTGTGGCTCTCGCCGGTCTACCAGAACCCGGACAAGGCGTTCCGGGAATACGCCGAGCCCCGCCGTTATTTCTCCGGCTATCACGGTTACTGGCCGACCGATTTCAAAAAGATCGACCGCCGGCTGGGCGATATGGCGCTCCTGAAAAAGGTCGTCGCCGCCGCGCACGGCAGGGGTATCCGCGTTCTTTTCGACATGGTCTTCAACCACACCCACGCCGACCATCCTTACTGGAGGGAGCATCCGGACTGGTACGCCCCGCTGAGGCTTCCGGACGGCCGGGAAAATCTGCGCCTCTGGAACGAATATCCCTTCACGACCTGGTTCGACCGGTTCCTCCCCACGTTAGACCTTGACCGGCAGGCGCTGGTGATGGAGCTGCTGGAAAACGCGAAGTGGTGGCTGGAAGAGACCGGCGCCGACGGGTTCCGGCTGGACGCGGTAAAACACATCCGGCATCACTTCTGGTGCAGCCTCCGCAAATATCTCCGCGCGGCCGTGGAACGGAAGCGCAAGGAAAGGCTTTACCTGGTGGGTGAAACTTTTCTGGACCGCAAGGGTATTATGGAGTTCGTCGGCCCCGACAAGCTGGACGGACAGTTCGACTTCCCGCTGTATGACGCCGTCATTCCGGCCTTCGCCTCCGGCGCTGGAAGCTTCCGGGATCTTGACGCCGCCCTGGAAGCCGGCGAGCGGGCTTACGGCAAAGAAACCGTCCCCTTGACGCTTATCGGGAACCAGGATAAGGCGCGGTTCATGGCGTACGCGGACGGGGACCTGCCCGACGCTAAGATCGCCGACGACCGGGAGGTCGGATACGTTAAGCCTCCGAAGGCAGACAGCGGCGAGTCCTACGCCAGGCTCAGGCACGCTTTGACCTTCATCTTCACGATCGACGGGGCCCCGCTTATCTATTACGGCGACGAGTACGGCATGACCGGCGCGGGCGACCCGGACAACCGCAGGGACATGAGGTTCGGCGATGAATTGTCCGGGCCGGAAAAAGAAATGCTGGCTTTTACCGGCGGACTCGGGCGGATCCGCGGCGCCCACCCGGCCCTTCGCTTAGGCAGCCGCCGGACGGTATTGCTGGAATCCGGCCTCTACGCCTACGCGCGCGCCTGGTTCGACGACCGGATGCTGGTGATATTCAATAAATCCCCCCTGGCGCGGAAAGTGAGTATCCGGGTCTCACCCGATCTTCCGGCCGGCAGGTACAGGAACCTGCTCGGAGAACAGGAGGCGGAAGTGGACGCCGACGGATTTTTTGAGACGACCGTCCTCCCCATGACCTCCGTAATCTTTTCTAAAGTTTAAAGGGGTATTGAAACCCGCCCTTCTTCCGATGGAACGCCAAGATTCAGAACCTGACCCCACTTTCCTTTGTTCAGCCGAAATGCCTTAAAGCCTGCGCGGGCGGCAAGTTCGCGCCCCTGCGCGCCGGGAACCAGGCCGTAACAACGGCTATGGCTATTATCAAAAGCACGCTGCCGGCTATGCCGGTGAACGTGGGCAGGAAATACAGGCGGCTGTTGACCAGCAGCATGCCCAGCGGGTTGTCCTGCGGGTGGAAAGTTATAAGCGAGAGCCCCCGCATAACGGCAAAACCCATTATTATTCCCGCCGCGGACGAGAACACGGTAAGGAAAAAAGTCTCCAGTATGAACATATTGCGCACCTCCGCGCGCTGCATGCCTATGGCGCGCACGGCGCCTATCTCGCGGGTGCGCTCGCGTATGGTCATGCGCAGCGTATTGACCACGCCCAGCAGTATTATGAAGAACAACACCAGTACCGCCGAGAGAGTTATTATGTTCAGCACGCTTTCAAGCTTCAGTATATCGCTGGCCGTCTCGTACATGGTGGACACGTCTATCGTGGTGCCTTTCCACTTGTTGCGGGCTATGTCCTGATATTTCTTCCTGTACTCTTCGGTGTTGAACGTGCGCTTGAGCAGTATCCACTCCGGCGCTGCAAGGCCGCCCCAGGCCCCCCCGGCCGCGTAAGGCTTTACTCCGGGCCCGGGAGCCGCCGGCATATTCTCGTAGTACAGGTCGTAGAAGCCGGAATCGTTCATCAGGATGATGTTTTCGCCGGGACAGCCGGACCCGCATACGGCGCCGACCGGCAGCAACGCCTCTTTCGGGGTTTTCTCGAATTTTCTGTCATAGCTGAGCTTTATCGTATCCCCGGCGGACACGCCGAGCTTGCGCGCGAGGCCGGCGGGCACGAAGACCCCATCCTTTTTAAAAGCTTTTTCAAAACTGCCGCCGGCAAGTTTGAGCATGCCGGCTATTTTCTTTTTAGACCCGTCGTCGCTTTTATATCCCAGCAGGACCGCTGGCACGCTGCCGGACCGGCCGGAGACGGAGGCGTAGATCACGGCGGCGCCGGGCTTGAGCCTTTCGTGTATGCGGCCGGCCAGCGCGAACGCGTTCTTCTGCGGGTCCTTTATCTTCAGGCTCAGGCTGCCGGTCTCATAAGGCCGGTAGCCGAGCAGCTCCTTTTCGCGCGCCAGCTCAAGGAAAACCACCGGCTGCATGAAGATGTTGTCGTTCTTCATTATCCCGGCAATGGTCAGCCTGGCGGCCTGATCCTGGCCGAACATGTTGCGGAAGCGCACCCGCACCACGTCGTTCCGCTTGACGTTGAGGTAACGGGCTTTCTCGGCCGAGATTATCACCGGGTTCTCTATTGACGCGTTCTCCACGTCCTTCCAGCTCCCCTCCACCAGCCGGAAAGCTTCCCGCACTTCCTTCATGGCCTTCTCGCTTATGCCTTTCCGGGTGTTCACTCCGATCAGTATTATGTTGTCGGACCGCCCGTTGCCTATGGCGCGCGCGAACATCCCTATGGATTCATCCGCCTCTTCTATCACCGGCTCGTCCTTTATAGTTTCCAAAACGCGCGCCCGGTCGCGGAAGATCTCACGCATTATTCCGCCGCGCTCGTTGAAGCGTATGGCCACGTGCCCCGTCACGTAGCGCATTATCTTGTTGAACATTATGTCGGAGATGCCGTGCGAGAAGGAATTGGCCACTACCAGTATGGCCACGCCTATGGCCATGGCGGAGCCGAGCAGAATGTTCCTGCGCTTCTGACGCAGCAGATTACGTAGACTTAAGCGTATCAGCAGCATATCAGTTCCGTAATTCCTGTTCCTTCATCCCTCATCCTTCAGCCTTTATCCTTCCGTCCGCCTAAGGCGGACGGCTACTCCCTCGAAATCGCGTCCAGCGGGGTTATTCCCACGGCCACCCGCATGGGATACAGCGCGGCTATAACGGTAACCACCAGCAGCTGGAAAGCGGTCAGCGCGATGCCTGAAAAACTCAGCAGCGGGTTAAAAAAGTTCCCGCCATAAAGCAGCTGCAGCATATCGTTCTTCGTCGTTATCTCGAGGAGCGGAATAATTTTCACCGCCAGTATCCCGGCCGCTATGCCGAGGCCGCCGAAAACCGCTGAAAGTATGGCGGTCTCGCCCAGGAACATGCCCGCTATGAACGTCTTGCGCGCGCCGACGGCCCGCATCATCCCTATTTCGGAAGAACGCTCTATGGCCGACATCGTGAGCGTGTTGACTATTATTATCACCGCCACGCAGAAAAGCAGCGTGACGAAGATGAACAGCGCGCTCTTTATGATTAAAGCCATGCCGCCCATCGGGCCGGACGCCTTGTTCCACGGGACCGCCCGCACTTCCGTTCCGCCGCCGGCCATGGCGCGGTTAAGTTTCGCCAGCGCTTCCTTATAAGAAACGCCATCGACGAGTTTAATAAAAACCGCGTTGTAAACGCCGTCTTCAGCCGTCTTCGCGGCGGCCGGCGCGGCCCTGAGCTTCGGCGCCGCCTTATAATCCCGCACGATCATGGCGTCGCCGCCGAACAGCGAGTCCAGGTCCGGGCCTTCCATGCCCAGCAGCTTTTTCTCCTCTTTCGGCACCTGTACGGACATGTCGGCGGCGGTGAAATAGCCGAGGCATTCGCGGTAGGATTCTATATCCACCAGGCAGAAATGGCCGAAGATCTGGTTGAGCGCCCCGTACCTCACTATGCCGCGCACCGGGAAGCGGATGTCGCTGGTGGTGTTTATGCCGCTGGTCATACCCATCATCACCACGCTGGTGCTTACCACCAGGCTGTTAATGTCGGCCAGGGCCTCTTTCTTGAGGTTCTCCTTTACCACGCCCCCCCCCTCGGGCAGGAACCAGATGTTGTAGAAGTCGTAGAACTCGTCGCGCGCGAAAGCGGGCACTAGCAGCGCCCGCTCTCCCGGCGCGGGGTAGCTGCCCTCTATGACCGTGAAATTGTCCGGGAACATTTTCCGGTATTCGGAAAAGTCCGCGCCCAGCAGGTAGGCATAGCCGGGCGTGACGGTGCTTTCATCCAGCAGCATGGCCAGGTTCTTGCCCACCGGCAGGAAACGCCGCACATAGGGCTGGGCAAGCAGTATCTCTTTTATCTTCCTGTAAGTGGTTATGGGTTCGATGCTCGAGCCCATCATGTTCAGCAGGATATTGTCTGATTTCTGCGCGTCGCTTATCAGCGCTATATCGCCCATGAAGCCGTTGATGATGTTTTTTTCTATGCCGGCCGCCATCCCCGAAATAACGCCGTTGCCCACCGTCATAAGGAAAGCGCCCGTGAAGAGTATTACCCCTATCACAAGGCTTTTCCCCTTGTGGCGCAGGATGTTGCGCCAGGCGATGGTTAGCAGCAGCTTCATGCGGCGGCAGGTTCCTTTTCTATCAGCCCGTCCTTAATCTTGACTATGCGCCGGGCGTACTTAAGCACGTTGGCGTCATGCGTGGAAAACACGAAAGTGGTTTTTTCCAGTTCGTTCATCCGCCGCATTAATTCCAGTATGGCCGCGCCGGTAACGGAGTCCAGGTTCGCGGTGGGCTCGTCCGCCAGCACGATCTCGGGGTTGGTAACGAGCGCGCGGGCTATGGCCACGCGCTGGCGCTGGCCGCCGGAAAGCTCGGCGGGGCGGTGGGCGGCGAACTCTTTCAGGCCCACCTCTTCGACGAGTTTTTCCGCGCGCTTGCGCGCCTCGGCCCCGGATTTCTTCATAAGCAGCAGCGGGAATTCGATGTTCTCGAACACGTCCAGCACGGGTATCAGGTTGAAGTTCTGGAAGATGAAGCCTATCTTGTTCAGGCGCAGGTCGGTCACCTGGGTGTCGCTAAGCGTGGTTATCTCCCTGCCGCCTACCGTCACGCTTCCGGCGGTGGCGAAATCTATACAGCCGATCACGTTCAAAAGCGTCGTTTTGCCGCTGCCCGACGGGCCGATGATGCTCATGAACTCGCCTTCCTCGACCTCCAGGTCCACGCCGCGCAGCGCGGGCACGATAGTGTTCCCCAGCGGATATTCCTTTTTAAGCTCTCTGATCTCGATAATGTTCATAATTTATATGTCCTTGCGTTCAGGCGCGAAACGGGCCGGCTGATAACCGCCGACATGAAAATCATATAAAATTTTCACCCGTGGCGGACTATCTTTAGAGGTTACGTCATCAGACAGGCTGTCCGCTTATGGCGGGCCTCTGCGAACAAGGTTTTTTGCAGCGGGACTGATTTTTGGAAATCTGGCTGGCCCGATTATTCGCCTGACGCCGGCTACATAATTGGCCGCTTGCCCGCCTCCGCCAAACAACTCGGCGGATGCGCCAGGATGTTTGGCGCAAAACAGTCCGGCGCCGTGCCCGCCGAGTTGTATTGGCGGGGGTCCGCTTCAGGTGGAATAGACATCCGCCTAAGGCGGCCACCTACGCAAGTATTGGCGTTAGTAAACGGTTTTTGTTGTGGGAAGTTATCTGTTTACGCTCTGGGTCCAGACGGCGTAGCGGTCTCCGGTGGCGGCCAGGGTCCAGCCATTGCCGGGATTCCAGCCCCAGTTGCGGCCAAGCTTCAGGGCGACGCGCTGGTCGCGGCCGGTGATGATCGCGGCGTAAAGCTCGTTGGTGGCCGCGATTATCCGCACCGGGCTGACGGAAGAGACGCCCGCTTTGCGGCGGATGTTCATCAAAGCGAGGATGCGGTCCCGGTAGTCCCTGCCCCAGTCGAAGAAATGCGGCCAGAACACGCACGGCAGGCCCGGGTGGGTCAGTATGTAGGCGTAGCCCATCAGGCGCTGCGTCTTGTATTCGGCGGAAGCGTTCGCGATGAAGTTCGGGTCGCGCGGGGAGGTGTCGTGGTTCTCGACGAAAGTGACCGACTTCACCGGCCACCAGCCGATGACGCCGGAGGGCTTGCCGCCGTCGTTTAAAAATTCATAGCGCTCGTTCTCCACCGCGAAGATGAGATTAAAGCGGGTCGGGAAATCAAAGGCGCTGGACGCGTTGGCTTTCTGCGGCGAGTCGTCCGTGCCGTCTATCCAGTTCGTCACCACCTGGCGGTTGCCGTCGTAAACCTCGCCGACCGTGAAAAGCGGGCTGGACGCGGCGTTGTAGTCCTTTATATGGGAGGGGGTGAAGCCCTTGACCATGTCGAAGCGCCAGCCGTCGAACCCGATGGTGTTCCTGAGCCAGCGCATGAAGATCTTCGCATCCTGCTGTACCAAGGTGTTTCTGTGGTCCAAATCCCGGCAGCCGCTGTCGCCCTGGCCTTCGTCGTAGTTGGGGCTTTTCGGACTGCCGGACCACTCGTCATCCTTAACGATGGCCGTAGTGGGCCAGTCGGGATTGGTAAAATCCGCCCAATTTTTCGAACCGTTGCGGTGATTGAGTACCACGTCGCCCAGCACCAGCACCCCGGCGGAATGCATGGCTTTTACCGCCCCGACAAGTTCGTTCTTTTTGCCCCACTGCGAATCCAGCTTGTACCATTCCGTGGGATAATAGCTGCCGACGGAGACGGGCGGGAACCAGATAAGGCCGAAGCCGGCCTTCCCTATTTCCGCCGCCTTGCCCGCAAGCGCGCCCCACCAGCCGCCCGGCGGATGGTACCAATAGTTGTCCGCGTACCAGTGGAAGCCCTGGAGCATTATCATGTAGTTGGGGCCGGAATCTATGCGCGGCGTCTGCTTGACCGTGAAGGCGTTGTCGGAATAAAGCTGTGAGGCGGTCAGCCAATCCTGGCGGGCGAGGCCGGCGGGTTCAGCGGAAGGCTCCGGCGGAGCGGGCGTCGCGATGGCGGTTTTCCCGGCCTGGGCCTTAAGCTCGTCGCCGGCGGAAGTCCCGCCCTGCGCGCGGCTGTTCTGCGCGAACGAAATCGCCAGAATGGCCGCTAATAATATTTTATCCAGCCGCATATTGACTTCCCCGCTCCATGTTTATGAGTATATTATAACTCATTATTGATAAAAATCAACAGGGCATTTTTTTCCGCCGGCAGGGGCGGTCCGCGCGGAAAATACGCGAATGTTTTACAACAGCGGGTTGGAGACTACGCCGTCGGCGAGCTTGGGCTCAAACCACGTGGATTTGGGCGGCATCACCTGGTTGTCATCGGCCACCGCTATCAGCTCGTCGAGCGACGGAGGATAAAGGGCGAACGCGGCTTTCATTTCGCCGGAATTGACGCGCTTCTCCAGCTCTGCAAGGCCCCGGATTCCGCCTACGAAATCCACGCGGTCGGATTTGCGCAGGTCTTTGATGCCCAGTATCTTATCCAACACCAGGTCGGAAAGCACGCTGACATCCAGGGTTTTCACCGGGTCGTCCTCTTTGGAAGGCGTTTTCACTATAGGCTTCATCAGGCGCCATTGCCCGCCCAGGTACAGACCGAACTCGCGGCGGGCGGCCGGCTTGGCCTGGCCCGTCATTTCCTTTACTTCAAAACTCTTTTTCAGTTCTTCTATGAATTTCTCCGGGGCAAGGCCGTTCAGGTCCTTTACGACGCGGTTATAGTCCCAGATCTTCATCTCGTTAACCGGGTAGGCCACGGCGAGATAGGTATTATAGGGTTCATCGCCCTTATGCGCGGCGCCGCGCTCGGCGACCATCATTTTTTTTACGCGGCTGGCGGCCGCGGAGCGGTGGTGGCCGTCGGCTATATAAACGGCTTTCTGCTTTTCAAAGGCGTCCGCTATGGTTTTTATGTCGGCGTCGTTGTCCAGCAGCCAAAGCGTATGAATTACGCCGCCCTGGCCGGTGGCGGAGAACTCAGGCGGGTTCTTTACCGTCCGTTTTATTACGGCGTCCACTTCCGGTATCTGCTTGTAGGCTATGAGACCCGGGCCGGTCTGGGCTTTTACGTGCTTTATCTGGTTTATGCGGTCGTCCTCTTTTACGGGGCGGGTAAATTCGTGCTTCCTGATGCGGTTGGCGTCGTAGTCGTCCACACAGGCGCCTACGACGAGGCCGGTCTGCACGTGTTCCCCCATCTGCAGGCGGTAGACATAAAATATCGGCTTTTTCTCCCGTATCAGCACTCCGGCATCGAGCATTTTCCTGAAATTCTCCGCAGCTTTTTCATAGACGGCTTCGGAATACACATCGGCGCCTTCCGGCAGGTCTATTTCGGCCTTGGAGACGTGCAGGAAGCTGAGCGGCTTGTCCTTGGCGAATTCGCGGGCTTCGGCGGAATTAAGCACGTCGTAAGGAGGGGCTATTATCTCCTGCGCCTTGCTCTCGGCGGGCCTTATGCCGTAAATAGGGTTGAATAAGGGAAGTTTTTTCATTGTGGCCGCCTTTAAGCGAATTACGCGAATAGGGAACGAATCACGCGAATAGGGAACGAATCACGCGAATAATATTCGCGCCATTCGCCCCCTATTCGCGCCATTCGCTATTATATTTTATCCCCGTTTATCGCGTGGGTCCTTTTGCCGTTCAGCAGGTAATCCGCTATCTGCTCGGCGGCCTGCCGCGCCACCGTAACCTGCGCGTCCTTGGTCGAGGCCGCGATATGGGGCGTAACTATCACGTTTTCCATGCCGAAAAAAATGTGCTCGGTGGCCGGCTCCTTCGCGAACACGTCGCAGGCCAGCCCCGCTATCTGCCCGCTCTGGAGCGCTTCCTTTATGTCGGCCTCCGCCATGATGCCGCCCCGGGCGCAGTTTATTATGCGCACGCCTTTCTTCATCTTTGCTATAGCTTCTTTGTTCAGCATGCCCTTGGTGGCTGGAGTTATGACGACATGATAGGTTATAAAGTCCGACTTCTGGTAAAGCTCGTCAAGGCCGGCCATATGGACGCCCAGCTCACGGGCCCTTTCGGCGGTCATGACCGGGTCGTAGACCAGCACCTTCATCTTGAGCCCCATGGCCCTGTCGGCGACCACGGCGCCTATATTGCCGCAGCCGATGACGCCGAGCGTCTTACCGGTCAGCTCCACGCCCTCGAATTTCTTTTTTTCCCACTTGCCGGCATGCGTAGAGGCGCTGGCCTGCGGAATGTGGCGCGCGAGCGCCATCATCATGGCTATCGCGTGTTCGGCGGTGGAAACGGTATTGCCGAACGGGGTGTTCATGACCAGCACTTTTTTGGAGACGCAGGAAGGGACGTCTATGTTGTCCACGCCGCTGCCGGCCCTGGCCACCGCTTTAAGGTTGGCGGCCGCGTTTATCAGATCGCAGGTAAGGGTGGTGGCGGAACGCACTATTATCGCGTCAAACTCGCCTATGCAGGCTTTGAGTTCTTCGGGCTTCATGCCCGTTTTGACCACAGGCTCAAGGCCCCTTTCCTTCAGCACTTTCTCGCAGATCGAATCGGCTTTATCGGCTATAAGAACTTTTTTCATTTCACGGCCTCCTTGGAATACGCGGCGGCAACTTCGCTGTAAGCCCAGTCCAGCCACTGGGTCAGGATCTCGACGTCGGAAGTGTCAACGGTCGCGCCGCACCAGATACGGATGCCGGCGGGGGCTTTCCCGTAGGAGTTTATGTCGCAGGCGACGCCTTCCTTGTCCAGCATAGAAGTTATCTTCTTGGCGGCTTTTGCCCTGTCCTCTTCGGATAATTTGACGAACCACGGCGCCGTGATCTTAAAGCAGACCGAGGTGTTGGACCGGATCTCTTTTGTTTCCGCAAGGAAAGCTATCCAGTCGGATTTCTCGACCCATTTCTCGAGGGCGTTCAGGTTCGCGCTGCTGCGGGCTATCAGGGCCTTGCAGCCGCCGATGGATTCCGCCCATTTAAGCGCGTCTATCGCGTCTTCCACGCACAGCATTGAAGGCGTGTTGACCGTGCTGTATTCAAGCTCCCCCGGCTTAAGCTTGCCCTCGGCGGCCAGCCTGAAAAGCTTGGGCAGGGGCCAGGAGACTTTCGGTTCGTTCTCTTCCATCCGCTTTACGGCCCTGGGAGAAAGGATTATGACGCCGTGCGCGGCTTCGCCGCCCAGCACTTTCTGCCAGGAGAAAGTGATCACGTCCAGCTTTGAGTAATCCATCTCCATGGCGAAGATGCCCGAAGTGGCGTCGCAGATCGTAAGGCCTTCCCTGTCGGCGCGTATCCAGTCCAGGTTCGGGACCTTGACGCCCGAAGTCGTGCCGTTAAAGGTGAAAATGACGTCGTGGGAGGGATCGGCCTTGCTCATGTCCGGCAGCTTGCCGTAATCGGCCTTATATTCTTTCACGTCCGGCAGCTTAAGATACCTGACCGCGTCGGTGATCCAGCCCTTGCCGAAAGATTCCCAGCCGAACACGTCCACCGGGCGGGGGCCGAGCATGGTCCACATGGCGAGCTCTACGGCGCCGGTATCGGAACCGGCCACGACGCCGATGCGGTAATCCTGGGGCAGGCCGAGGACTTTCTTCATCCGGTCGGAAACTTCGTTCAAGCTGGCTTTTCCTTCTTTAGAGCGGTGAGATCTGCCGACAAGGGCGTTCTTTAAAGCGTCAACGCTCCAGCCGGGCCTTTTGGCGCAGGGACCCGAAGAGAAATTAGGACATTTTGTTTTTATGGCGGGTTTTTGCATTTATGCTCTCCTTTTTTGTATTTGGCCGCTTTGAATTCGCGGATAAATAATCAACGATAACTATGCCTTCGCCGTATTGTTAATTCTAACTTTTTATACCCCGCCTGACAACACCCGGGCAGCGGGCTTTTGTATAATAACCATACCAGTGTAGTCAGGAGTCAGAATTCAGGAGTCAGAGGTAAGAGGGTCGGAAAACAGCTTAAATCTTACTTCTTCCTGTCTACCTGACAGGACGTCCTTAATATCTCCGAACCGACCAGGGAACTGACCAACGGCTCACCTGCCAGATAAGGCGCCAGTCTGGTAACTGGCCACTGGTGACTTGGTGACTGGTGACTCAAAATAGCGGCGCGATGCGCCGCTATTTTGAGATGTATTCTATTCCTTTTTTGGTCTCATCGAGGCCGGGAATGCCCCAGATATCCAGCGACAGGACGTCTTTAAAGAACATTTTCTTTTCCTGCCGGCTGATTTTCCGCCACTGAGGCGACAGGCCGCTGAACGAACTTTCAAGCAGGATATTGCGCAGGTTTTCGTCCAGGTCCCTCTTGATGTCGTCCACCAGCGGGGAAAAAGAAAGGCGCAGGCGCTTTTTATATTCCGGGGCCCCGCTTTCGCCCGTTATCGACGAGCCGGAAACCCCGGGACCTTTGATCTTTTTTCTGGCGATGATAAGCCGCCACGGGTTGATGGAAAGACCGTAATACTTCAACCTTGTGTTTTCGGTTATATCCCATTTCCCGACCGCGGCGATGCCGTCGGCCAGGGTCTTTATGCCCGGCCGGATATTTTTAAGATCGGAAAAATCCCAGCGCAGGGAATAATCCAGCCCGATGCGGGAATCATAACGGTCCTTCACGATATTAAGCATCAGCGGGCTCGCTTCACTATGCTGCCTGGCCGAAACTGTAGAAACCTTTATCCCGTCCTGCGAAAAAGCGCAGCGGACCGGCAAAAGGAGGGAGGCAAGCAATACGGTAAACCCGCATTTTGACATGTCGATTTTAATTTACCCGGCCGCCGGGGCCTTTTCCCCCTCAAACCCTAAACCCCTTAGCCCCTAAAACCCTTCCTTAGCGTACCGCTCAAGCAGGTCGCGGGCCAGTTTGCCCCGGGGATTGAGCTTCACCGCCTCATCAAGCGCGGCTTTAAACTCTTTCTCAAGTTTGGCTTTATGCTTAAGTTTCTTTTTTTCAATGGCTTTTATCGCCGAGATCACCGCGGCCCTTACGGCGTAGGTATCGGCAAGAAATTTATCCCGGGTCATAAAAGGCAGCCAGTTCGGACTTTCCAAAGCCGCCTCTATCACCTCGTCCGAGCCGTCATAGGCGTTATAAAGCAGCCGTTTGGCGGCTTTTATATTCCCCCCGGTCAGCGCCATGCCGGCGCCCTGCTGGAAATCCACCTCCACCGTCTGTTTCCTGGCGTCTATGAAGCCGGGATAATGCTGGAGGGCGCTCCCGTACAGGGCCCGGGCCCGGGAATATTCCTTTTTGATGAGGCCGGCGTTGCCCTGTATGGTCAGTTCCACGGCTTTGGCAAAAGCCGGGTCCTCGTTTATTTTCGCGACCGTCGCTCGGAGCCTCGCCGTCTCCCGCTCATTTTTAAAGATATCGCTCAAAGCCACTTCCGCGGATGAAACAAGCGCCTGCGGAGCTTTTTTCTTTAAGCCGGGATCGGCCGCCTCCATTTTCTCAACCTTTTTTTTCAGGTCTTCGGCCTTCCTGAACATGCGGAGATATTCCCCGGCATTTTTAACGACGATCTCCGGGTTTTTATTAAGGTTCAGGAAACCCTCCGACTCCACCCACGGGGCGCCGGAGGCATAGCATAAAGCCAGCGCCAGCGCCGTTTCATAAGGCTGCCTGTTTTCTTTTGAGGAGGCCGCCTTTTCAAGTCTGTCGGCCAGCCCGTTCAGGGAATAAACGTCGCCCCTCACCGACAAAGAATTTATGGCGGCCAGGTAAGCCGGCCAGTTGTATTGGGTTTTATCCAGCACCCCGTTTAAAACGCCCATCTCAAGGTCAAAGGCATCTATGAACCCGCCCTTAGAGGCGGTATCGGTCAGCTCTTCAAGCGCGGCCACCGCTTCGGAGGACGCGGGGTCATAGTCCAGGCTTTTTGCCAGGCAGGAATAAGCGCGCTCTATCTCCGCGGGGATAGCGGCGTCTTTTGAGATCGTCTTGCGGGCTTTTGAAAGATAATAATCGGACATTTTCTCTTTGACACGGCCGCAGCCCGCCAAAAAGACGACCGTTATCAGCGTCACGGCGATTTTTTTCATTTACCGCTTATCCTTTATGAACGCTTATTATTTCGCCGAAATAGCTTGTGTGATAGTTTCCAGCCGCGTAATATTTCGCCTTCACGCTTTGCGCCAGGGTTTCCGGCAGGACCCGCGTGCGCTCAAGCATTCCGCATTCATAAACCAGCTCCGAGCCGGCTATATATTTTACGCCGCCGCGCGAGCCTTCCGCAAGAGTAAAACCGCATTCCCTGATTTTATCGCAATCCCTGCCGGACTTTGAGCCGCAGAAGGCGAGTTCCCCGCGCATTCCGCCCTCGGGCGGAACGCAGACCGTGAAATATCCCGCTTTTTCGAGCAACCCGTGCGTATAGCGCGAGGGCCTGACCAGGACGGTCATCACAGGTTTGCCCCAGACGACCCCGAGCTGCGCCCAGCCGATGGTCATTATATTGGCCGCGCCGCCGCCGCCCGTGACTACGAGGAACGCTCCGTTCCCTTCCAGGGCTTTTATCAATTTGTCAAAACCGGCGTCATGGCCGAAAAGCCCGGACATGGTTCCTCCGCTTATTTTTTATCGAGAGCGCGCAGCCTCTTCAAAGCCTTTTCGATCTCGCGGGTGAGTTTCGCATCCGTCGTCAATTCCAGCGCGTGATTATAATTCAACTCGGCCGCAAAAATATCCCCGGCCTTTTCCATGCAATAAGCCAGGCCGCAATAAGCGTTCACAGCGGTTTTCTCGGCGCCCTTCTGCTTTTTCGCCGCCTGGATCGCCTCAATATACAATAGCTTTGCCCCGGGGAGATCATTCCCGTTCAAAGCCAGCCACCCCTGCCGCTCCAGTAAATATATCCTGCGCGCGTCATTGGCGGACAGAAGCGCCGAAGCCGCCCGGCACTTCGCCGCCGCGCCCGCGTAATTTCTGAGTTCCGCGTAAATCCGGGCCTGCGCCAGATAACTCTGGTACGCGTCGCCGGATATTTTTACGCCTTTGATCTCCGGCATAAATTTTCCCGCGCCGGGATCGTTGATAAGCAGGTCCGGGTACCCCCCGTATGCGTCCGCGGTTCCGGCGTTCGCCGGCGGCATGTTTTCAAATCTGAAAGCTATCGAGATCCTGTGCGCGGACCCGAGCGAACCGAACGGAACGAAAGCGTAATCCAGCGCCAGCTTGCGGGACCTCGCCCCGAGCCCGGCCGAAATGCCGCTCAGCCCGCCGAGATCGCCCGAAGTCCTGGAATTATATCCGAGCCGGCCGGCGACGGAAAAATTCCCGTAATGAACGACGTATTCGCCGCCGGCGGCGGCGTAAGGCTTATTGTCGCGCGGGGAATTTATATCAACTCCGAGGGTAAGATCTTTCGCAAATTTCAGCAGACTTCCGATCTTGATGTTCAGCGGCAGCGGATCGGATTTTTGGTCGTATTTTAATCCGCCGCCGATATTCTGGATCACGAAAGCCAGGCGCATTTGATCGGCCATGAATCCGGGGCTTAACGCTCCGAGATCTACGGCGAACGCCGAGGCCGCGCCGGCAAGCCGGGACCGGATGTACTTCGCGGACGCGCCTATCCCGAAAACATCCATTTTTCTGCCGTAAGCCAGAGCGACGGCCAGCTGGGAGGGATTCATGTCCGTGCCGGTTTCAAAACCGTCGGAATCCGTTTCCGGTATCCGGCCGGCGGACAGGTACTGGACGCCCAGGCCGAGGCCGCCGGAATTTTTAAGCGGCTGCGCATAACCCAGGTATTCGTAGTTAAGCTCGGTGAACAGGTCCGCGTGCATAAAAATCCCTGAGATCCTCCGTATCCCGCCCAGGGCCCCGGGATTCCAGTAGACGGCGTCCGCGTCTTCGCAGATCGCGGAATACGCCTCGCCCATCGCGGCCGCCCGGGCGCCCGCCCCCAGTTTCAGAAATTGCCCGGCGGAGGTCCCTTTGTCATCGCCGGTGAACGCGGCGAAAGAAAGCGGAACAAAACCGCGCCATATCACGGCCGACAAGATAAAGAAAAACGCCGCGCGCAAAGCTTTTCCGGTTTTGCGCTCTATCCCGTTCAGTCCGCGACTTCTGTTCCGCATAAGATCCTTTATGGCGCTATACCCTAAGACCCTAAGACCCTGAAACCCTTCCCCTTTATCTTTCCACTACCAGTTTGAAGACCTTTTTTTCGCCTTTCCATTGTATCAGAGCCAGGTATATCTCGCTTGCAACCAGTCTGCCCGCTTTGTTCTTGCCGTTCCACGCGGCCATTTTATTTGCGTCCGCCGTTGTCTCATACACCAGTTCGCCGAGACAGGTGTAAATTTTAACGCCCGCTCCGGAAGGAAGGTTCCTGAATACGAACTGCTGATCCGGATTTCTAACGGGCCTTATAGGATTCGGCCCCACGGTTGCCCCCGAAATGGCGGTTCCAGCTATCGACTGCATAAGCTGGAACACCGAGAAATGGTCCGTCTTCGCCGTTATTTTTTTCGCAAGCGCGTCCCGTTCGGAGTACAGGGGGACCCACAGCGCCCTTGCCGTGTTATAGGTCGCAATGACCAGCGCGTTCTCGTTGACCCCCGTAAGATCGAGGGCCTGGTAATCTATGGTTATCTCCACGTGTTTCAGCGGCTGAAGTTTCTGCAGCAAGCTGTTCAGCGCGGAGACGTCCACCAGTATGGGGGTGGCCAGGCTCGTCAGCCCGCCGTTGTCGGCCGGAGCCGGGGAGGGCGGTGATTGCATGACGACGGTGACGGTTTCGTCGAACGTGGCCCGCGAGATATCCAGCGATATCTGGTTATAGGTTATCGTATACTCCCCGCCCGGCGCGACTATCCCCTCCGTGGCCGGAACGAAAGTGGAGATTATAGAGTCGTACGCGGTCGGGACGCTGTCGCCGTTGACCGCCCGGACCCTCATCGAAACCGTTGTTCCCTGCGACAGGCCGGTCAGGACCACGCTGGTCAGGTAAACGTTTAAAGAAGTCGTGGAACCGCCCGCCGCCCAGTACTGGGTTTCGTACAAAGTCGTCGTAGAGTTGGAGTTGCCCGCCCACTGCACGACGGCGGAGCTTTGCCAGACAGACACGAATTGGGAGCCGGTCGGCGCCGCGGCCAGCGTATACCGGGTGACGGCGGTAGAGCTGGAAGTTCCCGACGGGTTGGATACCGCGACTTTGCGGGCGTAGGCGGTACCCGGCGAAAGGCCGGTATTTTCAAGCCAGGAGAGGGTGTCCGCCGGGAGATTTCCCGAGAGGTTCCCGTCGGTGGAGGTAAGCATCCTGTACACCTCTTCCACCGCGGCGTCATTCCAGGTCCAGTTGATGGAAGAAATGCCGAGAGCCGTTCCTGACAGCGTGATAGCCGCCGGCGGGACCGGGCGGGTGCGGGTGCTGAAGGTCAAATCAAAATCCGAAAATACGCCGGCCTTGTTTACCGCGCGGACCTTGAAGTAATAGGTGGAGCTTACAGCCAGGCCGTCGACAAGAAGCCCGCTGACGGAGGACGCGGCCTTCACCGGGTTCAGGAATTGGGATTCGGTGCCGCGCCAGATTTCATAATCCGTGCCGGGCTCCGGGTTGCCGTTGGGAAGCCAGTCCAGGCTCACCGACCTTGAAGTGACGGCCAAGGCCGCCGTCAGGAACGGGACGTTCGCCAGCGTCACCGTGGAGCCCAGGTCGGCGAAGAGCCCGGCCCCGCTGTAGCCGAGCCCCTGGACCCGGGCGTAATATGTCGTATTGGGCGTGAGCGGAGAGCCCTGGCCGCCGAGGCCGTAATCCGCCGAGACGTTCGCCGTCGCGGACGATTCAACGGTGTCGAAAAGGCTTGAGGCCGAGAGCTGCGCCAGATAAGCCAGGCCCGTAGTATTGTTCGGCCCGGCGCCCCAGTTTACGGTCACGCCGGAGGAGCTTACCGCGCCGAAAGACGCCGATGCCGGGGGCCTGGGGAAGGTCAGCGTAGAAACGGCCGTATTGAACTGACTGGAGGCGCCGTTATGGCCGGCGGCGCAGGCCCGCGCGTAATAAGTGGTGTTGCCGGTCAAGCCGCCAAGATCGCTATAGGTGCTGGTCACGATGACGGTCCCGTCGCCGCTTCCCGTAAAATTCGCGGCGGTCGAATACTGGGCCGCGTAATACGTTCCGGCGGGATTTCCGTTCTCCGTCCAGCGGAGCCTGAACGAATCCCCGGCTAAATTCGCCACGGGGGAAGCGTAGTTCCCCGGCGGGTAGGGGGATGTCGCGCCGGCCGGGGGCGCCAAATAAGACGAGAGAGTTCCTATATTGTTGATGCCCGCGACCCGCGCGTAATAGGTCGTATTGGCCGCAAGCCCGGTCAACATGACATTCAGATTATATGTCTGGGAAGACTTAGCCACGGGCGCAAAATCCGGCGACGAAGTCGACACTTCCACTTTATAAAGCGTGCCGGCCGGGTTATAGCCGCCGTTAATGACGCTGCCGGACGACCAGTTCACCGTCATGCTGGTGACGTAAACCGGCTGGTACGCGGCGCCCGCGGGCAAAGCCGGGGTAATGGTCATTGTCGACGTTGAGCCCAATACCGCGAATTCGGTCGCCTCGCCGGCGCTGTTCTGGGCGCGGACCCGGGCGTAATACGTTGTGTTGGGCCCGAGCCCGCTCAGCAGGGCGCTCAGCGCGGAGGTCTGCGTCCAATCGGCCGCCGGCGTGAAATCAGCCCCGGAGGTAGACACCTCGACCCTGTAGAACGTGCCGGCCGGGTTATAGCCCCCGGCGGAAGTCCCCGACGACCAGTTCACGGTCATGCTGGCGGCGTAGATCGGCGTGAAAACATCCCCCGCCGGCGGGGCCGGCGCCGCGGCCAGCATCAGCGTCGAGGCGAATATCTCGAAATCGGTGCCGATGCCGGAACCATTCAAAGCCTGCACCCGGCTGTAATACCTGGTATTAGGCGTCAGCGCGGTCAATACGGCGCTCAGGCCGGCCGTCTGCGAAGACTTGGCTATCGCGCTGAAGAGCGTAGACGTCGCCAATTCCACGTTATAAAGCGTGCCGTCCGGATTATAGCCGCCGGCTAAGCTCCCGGACGACCAGTTCACGGTCATACTGCTGGCGTAGACCAGTTCATACACCGGGCCGGCGGGCGAAGCCGGTTTGACGGCAAGAGTTGAGATTGAACCAAGCGCCGTAAAATCGGAGGCGGCAGCGGCGCTGTTAAACGCCTGGGCACGGGCGTAATACATAGTGTTCAGGTCAAGTCCGGTAAAGCCGGCGTCTAAATTATAGGTTTGCGAAGAATCCAACACGGGATTAAAATCGGCCGAGGTGGACACTTCCGCCCTGTAAAGCGCGCCCGCCGGATTGTAGCCGCCGGCTACGCTCCCGGACGACCAGTTCACGGTCATACTGCTGTAATAAACGGCCGTGAACACCGCGCCCTCCGGAAAACCGGGCAGGGCGGCCAGCGTCAGCGTCGTGCCGAACACCGCAAAATCGGTGGCGATACCGCCGAAATTCACCGCCCGGACCCGGGAATAATATGTCGTGTCGGGAGTGAGAGCGGTAAATACGGCATTCAGGCCGTAAGCGCCCAGGGATTGGGCCGCGGGGATGAAATCCGCCGACGTGGACACTTCCGCGTTGTAAAGCGTGTCCGCGGAATTATAACCGGTAATAACGCTCCCGGACGACCAGTTCACGGTCAGGCTGCTGGCGTAAACCGGCTCGCACACCGCGCCCGCCGGCAGGTCCGGCACAACGGCCAGCGTCGCCGTGGAGCCCAGCGGCGCGTAATCGGTCCCGCCGCCGATGCCGTTCAGCGCCTGCACCCGGGCGTAATACGTCGTATTGGGCGCGAGAGCTTCAAATCCCGCGTTTAAATTATACGTCTGCGAAGAATCCGACACCGGGCTGAAGCCGGGCGACGTTGAAATGTCCGCCTTATACGGCGTGTCCGCGGAATTATAGCCGCCGTTAACGACGCTCCCGGAAGACCAGCTCACGGTCAGGCTGCTGGCGTAAACCGGCGTGAATACGTCTCCGGCGGGCAAAGCCGGCGTAATGGCCAGCGTCGACGTCGAGCCCAGGACCGTAAAAATCGTGACGCTGCCGGCGCTGTTCAGCGCCTGTACCCGGGCGTAATAAGTCGTATTGGCCGTAAGCCCGGCCAGCCCGGCGTTCAAATTATAGGTCTGCGAAGACTGTGCCACCGGCGTAAAATCCGGCGA
Source organism: Elusimicrobiota bacterium (assembly GCA_018829985.1). GTDB lineage: Bacteria > Elusimicrobiota > Elusimicrobia > Elusimicrobiales > UBA9959 > JAHJSU01. Next base: position 21,394 of record JAHJSU010000121.1, read on the forward strand.
CGAAGTGGACAGTTCCGCTTGGTAGCGCGTTCCGGCGGGATTATAGCCGCCGGCCGCGCTGCCGGAGGACCAGTTAACGGTCAGGCTGCTGCTGTAGATCGGCGTGAACAGGTCGCCGGCCGGCTGGCCGGGTACGGCCGCCGCCGTCAAGGTCGAACCCAGCGCCTTGAACTCCGTGAAACCGGCAAGGCCCAGCGCCTGGGCCCTGCTGTAATAGGTCGTATTGGGCGTGAGAGCGGTAAAACCGGCGTTTATATTATAAGTCTGCGAGGATTGGAACACCGGATAAAAATCCGGCGACGAAGTGGATAATTCTATTCTATAAGGCGTGCCCGACGGATTATAGCCGCCGGTTACGCTCCCTGACGACCAGTTCACGGTCATACTGCTGGCGTATACCGGTATGAATGCGTCGCCGGAGGGCGGTATGTCCGGCATAACGGCCGGCGTCACCGTGGAACCCAATACCGTAAAAGCCGTGGCAACGCCGATGCGGTTCAGCGCCCGGACCCGGGCGTAATACGTCGTATCGGGCGTAAGCCCGCTCAATACGGCGCTGAGGTTGGCGGTCTGCGAAGAGGCGGCCACCGGCGAAAAGGTCGTGGACGAGACGGACGCCTCCGCCTTGTAAAGCGTGCCCGTCGGGTTCCAGCCGCCGTTGGCCACGCTGCCGGACAGCCACTGCACCGTAGCGCTGGTGGCGTAGACCGGGGTTACCGCGTCGCCGCCCGTCAAAGCGGGGACTATGGCCAGCGTGACGGTGGAACCGAGGAGCTTGTAATCCGTCAGCGTGCCGGCGGAATTCTGCGCCCGGACCCGGCTGTAATAAGTGGTGTTAGGCGTCAGGCCGGTAAAGGCGGAGTACACGTTGGCGGTCTGGGCATAGCCGGCCTGCGGGCTGAAAGTGGTGGACGAGACGGACACCTCGATAGTGTAAAGCGTGCCGGACGGATTATAACCGCCGTTGACCGCGCTGCCGGAAGACCAGTAAACGGTCATGCTGCTGGCGTAGACCGGCTTATAGACAGGGTCGGGCGCCAAAGGCGTGTCCGGCATGGCGGCCAGGGTCAGGGTCGAGGCCAGCACTATGAAATCGCTCCAGTTCTGGGTATAGTTCATAGCGCGCGCCCTGGCGTAATAGACGGTATCGGGCGAAAGCCCGCCAAGCGTGGCGGACAGATTATATGTCTTTGAAGTCACAAACACGGTGCTGAAAACCGGCGAGCTGGAAAGCTGGGCTTCGAACAGGGTGCCGGCCGGGTTATAGCCGCCGTCGGCGGTGCCGGAAGACCAGTTGACCGTCAGGCTGCTGACATAGACATCCCCGAACACCTCGACGGCCGGGTAGCCGGGAACGGCGGCCAGCGTCAGCGTGGGTCCCAGTACCGCATAACCGCTGGATATGCCGTTGGAATTTTCGGCATTGACCCGCGCGTAATAAGTGGTGTTCGGCTCGAAGCCGGTCAGCAAGGCGCTGAGGTCGGAAGTTCTCGTGGACTGTACGAGGGGCGTAAAATCCGCGGACGAAGTCGACAGTTCCAGGTTAAAAAAAGTGCCGGCGGGATTATAGCCGCCGTTGGCCACGCTGCCCGAGGACCAGTTCACTGTCACGCTGGTGGCGTAAACCGGCGTGAACACCCCCCCGGCCGCCGAAGACGGAACGGCGGCGTACGTGACCGTGCTGGCCATGTCCGACATGCTGGACCAGTTGGGGATCTCGTCCCGGGTCTTTATGCCGAAATAGTACGTGGTATTGGGCAAGAATCTGTATGTGGGGGCGCCGGTGGCAACCTCGACCTCGGAAGTACCGGCGGCCCCGCCCACGGCGCGGGCGGCTTTCCACAGCGTCGAGTAGTTCCAGAATTCGCGGTAGACCACATTGTCCAGCCAGCCTGTATCGGAGTTCACGGAAATTGCGTAATCCTTGGTATAACGCCATTCTATCGTATGGCTGCCGGCGGCGACGGAGTAGCTTTTGGACTGCCAGGCGGTGGTGCCGTTTATGGAATCGACCACGGTATCGTCCACAAGGAACTTCAGGTAATCCGCGCCCTGCTCGGAATCCACCCGCCAGTCGAAAGTCAGGGTGAAAGGTCCTTCCACCCGCCGCTTGATCCAGCTATTGCTGTTGATCGCGCCGTTGCTGACGGCTTTCACCGACTGTGTCCCGGCGGAATACGTGCTGGGGTCGACGGTCCAGGCGGACGCGCCATTGTCCCCCCCGGTCTGCCAGTCGCCGAGGCCGGTCTCAAAAGAGTCGGTCACGAAAGGCAGATATGAGGAATAGCGGATCTCATAGGACGCGGCCGTGCCGCTGTCGCCGTCGTCGCCGGGGGCCGTCCAGCTGAGCCGTGTCTGGGAAGAAACCTGGAACGGCTCGGCCACGAGGTCCGAGATATCGGCCGGAGGAGTCGTGCCAGCCTTTACATGAACAGGACAGAGGCCAGAAACGCCGAAAGCCAGCAGGAAAGCAAACCAATGTTTAACAACGGCCGTCTTTTTGGCGGCCGCGTTATAAACCGGCGATGTTTTGCGCTGGAACATTTAGGAAACGCCCCGACCGAATAGTGACGAAAGGCGCCCGGCACCTACGTCCCTCGCTTTCCAAAACCTTAAACTTATCTATATTATATAGGGAGTGCCATGCCTTGTCAATGCCCTAATTATTACATCTTTGTGACAGGCCGGCGGGCTGGCGAACGCGGAGATCCCGGCGCTCAGACGCCTGTCCAGTCCAGTATGATCTTCCCGGAACTGCCGGAAGCCATTATCTCGAAGCCTTCTTTGAACCGCTCCACGGGAAATTTATGGGTGATTATGGGTTTTATGTCCAGCCCGCTGGTCAGCATGGCGCACATCTTGTACCAGGTCTCGAACATTTCGCGCCCGTATATGCCTTTCAGGAACAGGGCTTTGAAGATGACCTGGTTCCAGGGGATGATGGTGTTGGCGGGCAGGATGCCCAGCAGCGCGATCTTGGCGCCCATCTTGACGGAAGCTATCATATCGTTAAAGGCCTGGGCGTTGCCGCTCATTTCAAGCCCGACGTCAAAGCCTTCGGTCATCTTAAGGCGGTGCATCACGTCGCTTATCGTCTCCTTTCTGACATCCACCACGTTGGCGATGCCGAGCTTGCGCGCGAGTTCCATGCGGTACTCGTTGACGTCGGTTATGACCACGTGTCGGGCGCCCACATGCCGGGCGATCACGGCGGCCATGATGCCTATGGGTCCCGCGCCGGTGATAAGCACGTCCTCGCCGACCAGGTCAAAGGAAAGCGCCGTGTGCACCGCGTTGCCGAGCGGGTCCAGGATGGAGGCTTCATCGTCGCTGACTCCGGCAGGCAGCGGAAAAACATTATTCGCCGGGATCGCCAGGTATTCGGCGAAGGCGCCCGGCCGGTTCACGCCGACACCTTTTGTATTTATGCAAAGATGCCTGTGCCCCGCGCGGCAATTCCTGCAATGCCCGCAGACTATGTGGCCCTCCCCCGAAACCCTTTCGCCTATCGTAAGCCCCTGCACGTGTTTGCCCATTTCCGCTATCTCGCCGGCGAATTCGTGGCCCACGTGCATCGGCACCGGTATCGTTTTCTGCGCCCAATCGTTCCACTCATAGATATGTATGTCGGTGCCGCAGATGGCGGTCTGTTTTATCTTTATCAGCACTTCATGGTCGCCTATTTCCGGCCTGGGCGCGTCCTCAAGCCAAAGGCCTTTCTCGCGGTTCTTTTTAACAAGCGCTTTCATAAGAATCTCCAAAAATGGTGATTGAGTAAATAGTAATTAAGTGATTTAGTTCCTAGAGAAACTCTTAGTGTAAAAAGGCGCCTGTTACCTTCAGCGCTGTCCACTAACCACTCGCCACTATCCACTGCCCTTATTATACCGCTTAATATTATGTCTTAACAATGTTACCGGCTTTTTAACGATACTTTATAATTATTGGAAAGAAAAAGGGACAGGCTGCTTTTTCAAACTACTTTTTATAAAATATTCTGTTACTACTCAGCCACAAAGTCACAAAGACACGAAAGAAATCAGACAACAAACCGTTTGATCCATAAACTTTCTTTGTGCCCTGGTGTCTTAGTGGCTGAGTAATTACTAAAAATCAGCGTTATCAGCGTTCTATATTCTA
>JAHJSU010000122.1 GCA_018829985.1 Elusimicrobiota bacterium
GGCAGGCGCTTACGGCGCCGGGCCGCGGATAAAGGACGTGAAGTTTAAACAGGACAAGAAAGGGCTGGTGCATATTTATTACAGGCTTGAAAATCCGGGAAAAGACGTTTTAAACATCCGTCTCAGGCTTTCCAAAGACGGGGGAAACGTTTTTGAGCTGCAGCCGAAAGCCTTGTCGGGAGACGTGGGCGAGGTCAGCGGCGAACGCGGCAAGCAGATCGTCTGGGATATGGAGAAGGATTCTCCCGAAATTAAAGGACTGGGTTTCGTGTTCGCCGTGGAAGGCGTAAACCTCAGCGCCCGCAAACGGGAAGCGGCGCGGGGGCTTGCGGAAAAAGAGGAGGCGCGGCGCAAAGCGGAACTGGCGCTGAAAACAGAGGCGCAACGCATGGAATTGGAGAAAGCGCGGCTCGAGGCGGAAGCGGAGGCGCGGCGCAAAGAGGAGGATAAGGCGCGGCTGGCGGCCGAGGAAAAGGCGCGGCTGGCGGCCGAGGAAAAGGCGCGTACGCCGCGGGGAACGGCGCCGATCCCAAAGGGCGCGTTTCAGATGGGTTCCCCGGACGGCGTGGGCGATGCGGATGAGCATCCAAGGCATACAGTCCACCTGGAGGCGTTTTATATAGGTAAATATGAGGTAACCGTGGCTGAGTATCGCAAGTTCGCGCAGGCAACGGGCGCGGCCATGCCGGAACAAACAGTTCCCGGCGCTGATAATCACCCCGTGGTGCAGGTAACCTGGAATAACGCGGATAAGTATTGCAAATGGGCGGGCAGGCGGCTCCCCACGGAAGCTGAATGGGAAAAGGCGGCCCGCGCCGGGAGCGATACGAAGTGGAGCTTTGGCAATAACGAATCGGGGATCGGCGGATATGCGTGGTATCAGAATAATTCCGGCAATACAACGCACGCTGTGGGACAAAAGAAGCCGAACCGTTACGGGCTCTATGACATGCACGGCAATGTCCGGGAGTGGTGCGCGGACTGGTACGATAAAAACTATTACGGCAATTCGCCGGAACGCAACCCCCGGGGGCCCGGGACAGGCGCCGCCCGCGTGGTGCGCGGCGGCTCCTGGCTATTGAAAGCCGACAACACGCGCTCGGGTTACCGCCTCAGGCTCAATCCGGCCAACAAAACCGACGACATAGGGTTCCGCTGCGCGGTGTCGCGCTGAAGCGGTGCAGGAGCAGTATTCCCTTACTTATTTTGATTCAAATCCCCCCGCGCCCCCCTTTGCTGAAAAGGGGGGAATTATTCTCTTAACTAAATTTTCCGGGTTGACGGCGCCACCCCGCCGCTGTAATTTTCTACAATATGTAGGCTGGGTGACAGCAACGGAAAGCGAAGGAAAGCAGCTGAAGGCCAAAGAAAGCAAAAGAAGGCAACAGAAAGCAAGAAACTCCTTTTCCGAAAACCTTCCGTTGCTTTCTGTAGCGTTCAGTAACTTTCATTTGCTATCGATATAATTTTGGAGGAGGATAAAGGAGGGGATATTATTATGACCATAACTATGCTGATACTCCTTATAGCGGCGCTGGGTCTGCTGATCTTCTCGCTTATGCGCGGCTCGCAGACCGGCGCGGCCGAGGAGACGCTCCTGAAGGATATGAAAGACGGCCAGGAAAAACTCGAACGCTCCATCCGCGAAGAGCTCTCAAAGAACCGGGGGGAGGCCTCCGACGGTTCCAGGCAGCTTCGCGAGGAGGTTTCCGGCAACATGGCCCGGCTGGCCACTTCTCAGAAAGAACAGCTGGATTCTTTCTCGCGCCAGCTTGAAGGGCTTACCAAAATGAACGACCAGCGCCTGGAAAAGATCCGCGAGACTCTGGAGAGCCGGCTTAAGTACCTGCAGGAAGAAAATTCCAAAAAACTGGAAAAGATGCGCGAGACCGTGGACGAAAAACTCCAGTCCACGCTTGAAAAGCGCCTCGGCGAATCCTTTAAGATCGTCAGCGACCGCCTTGAGCAGGTCCATAAGGGCCTGGGCGAGATGCAGACCCTGGCCTTGAGCGTTGGCGACCTTAAAAAAGTGCTGGTGAACGTCAAGACCCGCGGCACGCTGGGCGAAATACGGCTGGAGAACATCCTGCAGGACATCCTGACCGCCGAACAGTATGCCAAGAACGTCGCCACCAAAGAGGGTTCCAGGGAGAACGTGGAGTTCGCCGTGCGCATGCCTGGCCGCGACGGCTCGGGCGAGGTCATGCTGCCGATAGACTCCAAATTTCCCAAAGACGATTACGAACGTCTGCTGGACGCCCGCGAAAAAAGCGATGCCGCCGCCGCCAGGGCCGCGTTGGACGCGCTGACGGACCGCGTGAAGAAGCAGGCCAAAGATATCCGGGACAAATACCTGAACCCGCCGGCCACCACCGATTTCGGCATCATGTTCCTGCCCACCGAAGGCCTTTACGCCGAGGTCATAACCCGGCCCGGCCTTTTTGAAACGCTCCAGCGCGACTATCGCGTGATGGTCACCGGCCCGACTACGCTGGCCGCCATCCTGAACAGCCTGCAGATGGGCTTCCGCACCCTGGCCATAGAAAAGCGCACCAGCGAAGTGTGGTCGCTGCTCGGCGCGGTCAAGAACGAATTCGGCAATTTCGGCAATATTCTGGCCAGAACCCATAAACAGCTCCAGACCGCGGCCAACAGCATAGAAGAAGCCGAAAGGAAAACCCGCACTATTACCCGCAAATTGAAGAATGTGCAGGAGCTCCCCTCGGCGAGCCATGGTCTGCCCGCCGCGGACGCCGCGGCGGAAGAAGAAGCCGGCGAAGAAACCGCCGCCCCGGAAGGAGCGGAGGAAAAGAGCGTTTGATCTTTACGAAATAAATCAAAAATCAAAAAGTAAAAAGGTTGAAGCAGTCTCCTTCTTTTTGATATTTGATTTCCAATCTTTGATTTTTCAGATTTATTTTATGTCTTCTAAACCCGTCCTGGAAAAAGACGCAAAGCTCAGGTTCCCGCACGCGCTGCTGATCAGCGCCTCGGCCGGCTCCGGCAAAACCTACACCCTCACCCAGCGCTACGTCCAGTTCCTGCTCTCTGACATTATTCCCGGAAACAGCCTCCAGAATATCCTGGCCGTCACGTTCACCAACAACGCGGCCAAGGAAATGAAGGTCCGCATCCTGAAATGGCTCAAAGAACTCGCGCTGGACAAAAATTGTTCCAAAATGGACGAGACGCTGGAGCTTGTATCCCTTTCCCGCGACGAGGTTCATAAGCGCGCCGCCGTCCTGGTAGACCGCATAATTTCCGACTATTCCGACTTTCATGTCCAGACCATAGACAGCTTCCTCGCCCGCGTGATGACGGCTTCGGTGGACGAACTGAAACTTCCCCTTGATCCCGAAATAACCATGTCTTACGACCTGCTCATAGACCGGGCCCTCTACTCCCTGTTCTCCCGCATAGGCAAGGCGGATCTGCCCGCCGAAACCGTGGACAAATTCCTGGCCGTGCTGCCCAAGACCGGCAGCTATCCGTGGAACCCGGCCGAGCGCGTCAGGGAGATTTTTAATAATTTCCTGAACCAGGAGGGCAGGACCGAAGGCGTCGTGGCGGGCTCCCCCGGGGACTACGAAGACCTTCTTAAGGCGAGGTTCGCCGAAGCGCTTAAAGCCTGCGCCGTCCTGCAAAAGCGTTACGCGGACCCCGGACTTTTCAAAGGCAGTTCGCTTGCCGCGCTGGAGGCGAAAAACCTGACGGATTTCCTCGCCTCGTACAGCTTCACCTACGGCATCCTGAACGGGCAGAAAAAGAAAAATTTTCCCGCCGCCTGGGAAAAAGAAATAGACAGGCTCAACGTTCTGGTCATAGACCTGACCGAGCTCAATGCCGCGGCCTGGTATCAACCTTACCTCGGCATTTACGGCCGCTTCAAAGAAGAGCTGGAGCGCGCCAAGCACGGCAAAACCGACGTCATCCACATAAACGATATAGCCAAAAAGCTGTCCGCCTACATAAACGCCGGCAAGGTCCCGGAGATCTACCTGAAACTGGGCGAACGCATTTCCCACTTTCTTATCGACGAATTCCAGGACACCAACCGCCTGCAGTGGAACGTGCTCCGCCCGCTGGTCGAGGAATCCCTTTCAAAGACCGGCTCGCTTTTCGTGGTCGGCGACATCAAGCAGGCCATCTACATGTTCCGCAACGCCGACTACAAGATCATGCGCGACTTTCTGGACAAAGCCGAAGGCAAAAAGCCGGAAGCCGAAAATATTTCGCTTGAGCCGCTCGGCGGCGAACTGAAGCTTGTCAACCTGCCGGACAATTACCGCTCCGACGGGAAGGTGCTGGATTACGTTAACGCGCTTTTCAGGGACAAACTTAAAAATTCGCCCGGGCTGATAGGCGAAGACCTGACCGGGCTCACCTCCTACGAGCAGGCCGTTACGGCGGGCCGCATAAAGGACGGCTATGTTAAGACCGATGTTTTCGAGCTGGAAGACCCGTCCGAGCCGAAAGAACAGAAAGACCGGCTTTTGAAGATCATCGCCGGCGCGCGCAAACGGTATCCTTTGAATGAAATCGCCGTCCTGGTTTCCAGGAACAAGCGCATAGAGCCCGTAGTGGAATGGCTGACCGGGGCCGGCATCCCGGTGGCGTCCCTGAGTTCCCTGGATATCCGCAAGCGCAAAGTGGTGGCGGAACTTATCGCGTATCTCAAATTCCTCGAAACTCCTTCGGACGGTCTTTCCTTCGCCGCTTTCCTCACCGGCGATATTTTCGCCGCGCTGACCGGCCTTGCGCGGGAGGAAATGCGCGATTTTATTTTAAAATCGCGCATCAGTCACCAGTTACCGGTCACCGGTTACCGGTCACCGGTCACCAGTCTGTTATACGCGGAATTCCGTAATCACGCGAAGTATAAAACATACTGGGATAAATATCTGGACGAGCCGTTCCGCAAGGTGGGCTATCTGCCGCTTTACGAACTTATCTCGCTTATCTATAACTCTTTCAAACTCTTCGGGAACTTCCCGGACGAGCAGGCATTCCTGGCGCGCTTCATGGACGCTGTCATCAGCCTGGAGTCCGAAGGCGTCACCGGCCCCCGCGCCTTCATAGAATACGCCTCCGGCGATAACGAAGATAAGGCGGCGGTTTTCTCCATAGACCTGCCGGAATACATAGACGCCGTGCGCGTGATGACCTTCCACAAGTCCAAGGGCCTGGGTTTTTCCGTGGTTATCAACATGCTTTTTGACGAACGCGGGCCGGTGGAGCCTATGTATTTTGAAGAGCGCGACGGCGCCATTCATGTCTATCACATCACCAAAGAGGCGGCCGAGGTCTCCGCCAGGCTCGGGCCGGTCTACAAAAACCACAAGACCGATTCCGATGTCCAGGACCTGAACATCCTTTATGTCATCTCCACCCGCGCCCGCCACGAACTCTACAATCTGGTGGTAAAAAAACTGCGCAAGACCCCGGCCAAAGAGCCGAAACTGCTGGATATATTTGAAACTTACGAGTCCGCTTCCGCGCCCCCCCCAGGCCTGGGGGGGGAGGGACAGCCCGTCCGCACACCGGAAAAGCCGGTGGACATAGTTCCGGCGGGGAGAAGCGCGGAAAGCCGCTTTGACGCCTTGAAACCGACCTATGCCGGTTTCTTTGAAACGGCGGAGGGCGAATTGGCGCACGATATTTTAGCCCATCTCGCGCCAAGTCACCAGTCCCAAGACATAAGTCACCAGTCGCCAGTCGCCAGTCGCCAGTCGCCAGTCACCAGTCATAAGCCGGATTCTGCCGACTCTACACTCTACACCCTGCACTCTGCACTATCAGCTTTATATTCAACTTACGCTCCAAAATATCCTTTTAAGTTTGACGAAGCCAGGATCATTAAAACCCTTTCCGCTTTTCTAAGCCTGCCCCAAGCCCGGGAACTGTTCGCCGCCCGGCCGGACCGCCGGGTCTTCACCGAGGCCGAATTCATCGACAGGAACGGGAACCTTTTCCGGATGGACCGCGTCATCATAGATAAAGACGCCGTAACCGTGGTGGATTTTAAGACCGGCGCCGAAAACACGGAAAAATACGCCGCCCAGATGAAGAATTACCTGGCCATAATCTCCGAAGTTTATAAAAAGCCGGCCCAAGGCGTGCTGGCTTATGTGGGCTTAAAGAAAATTCACGAAGTGAAAAGTATTTTCTAATACGGGCGGGGATTTGTTAGGATAGTAGGCGGAAGCGCATAGGGCGCGGCAGGGATTTGGAAAAGAAAATAAATCATAAGAGGACAAAATGAAAAAATATAAGAACCTTGGCGGGAAATCCACGGTAGCCATGTATGACATCGCAAAAGACTCCGTGACGGTCAGGTTTACGACGCATTCTGTTTATATCTATTCCAGTCAAAGCGCCGGCCCCGGCAATGTGAGCAAGATGAAGACCCTTGCGGCCGCCGGGAAGGGATTGGGCGCTTTTATAGATACCACTGTGAAAGCGGGATTTGCCAGAAAAATAAGATAAAGCGGCGGCGCAAAAATATACAGGGAGAACATTTAATGAAAGAAGGTAACTACTCAGGTAGATAGGCTGTAGGCAGTTAGACTATCAGGTAAGAATTCGATTTGACTAACAGCCTGATAGTCTACAGTCTAAACAACCTGAGTAGTTACGAAAGAAGGATATAATACTTAAAAACTTACATGGATAAAAAAACAGGATATTTGCTGCTTGCCGCGGGGGTCGCGGTCCTTATCGGCGGCGCGGCGCTGGTGGGGATGACGCTTTACGGGGGGCTGCCGGCGCCGCGGCTTTTTAACGCGGAGGCCGCCGTTACGATGGCCTTGTCCCAGGGCGGAACGATGAGTGTGCCGCTGCCGCCGCATATAAACACGGCCGCTAATTTGGCCGTGTTTTTTACCGCCGTGTTTTTACTGGCCGTTATCGGCGCTAAAATAGGCCGGCTGGGCGTGCACCTGATACAAAAACCGCAATCCCTCAAAGAGGAGCCCCCGAAACGACCGGCAGACACAGGCAGCGGGGAAAGAGGCGATAAATCCTGAATTGGAAACAGGGCGGGAAAAGTGATAAATTAAGGGAGGCGGCTGGAACAGGGTCCGGTTATTTTAAGCCGCGGTCCCAAAAAGGTCAAAAGACATACAGGGATAATAAAAGGAGGCGGATTATGAGCAAGACGACGAAGGGTATAGGATTGGGCGTAGCGGCGTTGGCCGCGGTGGCGGCATATTTTCTGACCGGCAGGCAGGGGGTGAAAAATCGCGAACGCGTGAAAGGCTGGATGCTTAAGCTAAAAGGGGAAGTGCTGGATAAATTGGAAGATATGAAGCACGTCAACGAGGAAACCTACTGCAAACTGGTGGATGGAATTACCGGGCGTTATCAAAGGATCAAAAAAGTCAGCCGGCCGGAGTTAAAAAAGATAAATACTGACCTTAAAAAGGCATGGGGTAATATCAGCAAAGAGCTGCATTAGACGCAGTACTTATTCCTGAACCGCAAGGGGGGACAGGGGACCCTGCTTCAATTCTTCATGATCAAAGATCAGGAATACGGGGTATAGTATCAGCGGATACGGAAAGTCGGCATTATCAGCCCTAAAGAGAAGCTAAACGAACATCCCGGTCAAAAACACCCCGACACTACGCTGTCGGGGTCGTCTGCTATAGTATATTCAATGAGACCTGAAGAGATCCTGAAAAAGCGGTGGGGGTACGACATCTTCAAGCCGCTGCAGAAAGAGGCCATTGAAGCCGCCTTGGCCGGGCGGGACTGCCTTGTGGTGCTGCCGACCGGCGGCGGCAAAAGCCTTTGCTACCAGCTTCCCGCGGCCATGGGCAAAGGGCTGGTCCTGGTGGTTTCCCCGCTTATCGCCCTTATGGACGACCAGGTCGCGGCGGCGCGCGAGGCGGGGCTGGCGGCGGACGCCCTGCACTCGAACCTTAAATCCGGGCCTAAGCGCGAAGCTTACCGGAACCTTGCTTCCGGCAGGACGGAACTTCTCTATGTCAGCCCGGAACGCCTGCTTGTGGGGGACCTGGCCGAAGACATCGCCGGCCGCGCCGTGCTGATAGCGGTGGACGAGGCGCACTGCGTTTCGCACTGGGGGCACGAATTCCGGCCGGAATACCGCCGCCTTGCCGAAGCGATGGACCGCGTCCCGAAAGCCGCCCGCATGGCGCTTACCGCCACCGCCACGCCGGCCGTGCAGGAGGATATCCGCGTCCAGCTGGCGCTTCGCGAGCCCGAGGTGTTCGTGGGCCACCCGGACCGTCCCAACCTTATTTACCGCGCTTTTCCCCGCCGCGACCAGTTCAAGCAGACGCTGGAAGCGGTCCGCCGCCATAGCGGCGAAGGCGGCATAGTTTACGCGCAGACCCGCAAAGACGTGGAGCGTCTCGCCGCCGGGCTTAAGGAAGCGGGTATTTCCTGCGCGCCGTATCACGCCGGTCTCGCCGCGGAAGAGCGGCGCAAGGCGCAGGAAGATTTCGTCGGCGAGCGGCTGGATGTAATCGTGGCCACCATCGCTTTCGGCATGGGGATAGACCGCTCCAACGTGCGCTGCGTAGTCCACGCCAACACGCCGCGCTCGGTGGAGCATTACCAGCAGGAGAGCGGCCGCGCCGGGCGCGACGGCCTGAGCGCCGAGTGCGTGCTGTTCTTTGCCGCCTCGGACCTCGCGGCGCACCGGTACCTGGCGAAAAAGGACCTGATGTCCCCCGAGCGGGAACGCGCCGTGGAACGCCAGCTCCGCGAAATAGGCCGCTACGCCGTGGCGCCGGTCTGCCGGCACAGCCTTTTGTCCGGGCATTTCGGCGCGCCGTATCCTCCGGTCAAAAGCGGCCGCGCCGAAGCGCCCGTCCCGCACTTTTTCCAAAAGGGCCAAAGTGCGGGGCCCGTCCCGGACGGGAGTTCCGTCAAAGAGGATAATGGGGATAAATATCCGGAACCGGAAGAAGCGCGCGGATGCGGCGCGTGCGACGTCTGCCTCGGCGAAACCAAGGGCCTGCCGGAAGAAGAAGCGCGGCTTACGGCCAAGAAGGCGCTCAGCGCGGCCTGGCGCACTGAGGGGCGGTTCGGGACCGGTTACGTCGTCAAACTGCTGCTCGGCAAGGACGACGAGCGCATGGCCCGCTACGGCCACGACAAGCTGCAGGTCTTCGGCCTGCTTAAAGACGCGGGCGAGGCCGCCGTGCGCTCCTGGATAGACCAGTTGATAGTGCAGGATTTCCTTGAGGTCGTAGACGACAGGCTATACCCGCTTTTACGCATAACCGACGCGGGCCGCGCCCTCTGCCGCGATGAAGGTTCGGTCCGCCTCGGCGCGCCGGTACCGCCCAAAGCCGAAGTCAAAGGCAAAAAGAAAGCTAAAAAGGCGGGGCATACGCTTGCCGCCGTTCTGCGGACGGAAGACGAGGAGCTTTTCGAGCGCCTGCGCGCGCTCCGCCGGAGCATCGCCGACAAGGCCGGCATTCCGCCCTATGTGATCTTCCACGACAGCGTGCTTATTGAAATGGCGGCCTCAAAACCGCAAACCCTGTATCACCTGCGCGTAATAAAAGGCATGGGCGGGCAAAAGCTTGAAAAATACGGCCGGCTATTCCTCGACGCCATCGCAGGCGAATCCCCTAGAAAAGGGGTCAGGTCTTGAAAGTTGACATTATCGGGCCTAAAGAAAACCTGGTGGAGAAAGCGGGGGAGATCCTGCTTTCCGCCAAGTCATTGGCCGATAATGTAGTGGTTTTCCCGGGCAAGCGGCCGGCGCATTTTTTGCGGAAGTTCCTGGCGGAAAAGAAAGGCTCGGCGCTGAAAGCCCCGGTTATCGCTTCCATGGACGGGTTTATCGACCTTGTAGCGGAAGAGCTGGGTTTCGACGCGCCGGCCGCCCCGCAGCTGGACCTGGCCTGGCTGCTTTATGACGGCTCAAAAACCGGGCTCTGCCGCGTGATAGCCGCGGACCCGAAGGCGCTGGCGCTCGATTCCATACTGCCCTGGGCGCTGAAGATAATAGGCGATTTTGAGGAATTGAAAATAGAGCTTAAAACGCAAAAAGACCTGTCCGCCTACGACTCCCTGCTGCCGGAAGACCTGAAGCCGGATTCTTTCATAAAAAAGCTGGAAAGCTTCAGCCGCCTCTACGGCGAATTCTACGCCGCCGTGGAAAAAGAAGGCCTCCTGACCCGCGCCATGAAATACGCCGAAGCGGCGGGGAAAATTTCACAATTCAACCACAAGCGTTACGAAAACATCATCTTCGCCGGCTTCTTCGCCCTGACCAACGCCGAAAAAATCATCCTGAAACATCTTTCAAATTATAACGCCCAGGTGCTCCTGGAATCCGGCCCCGGCCTTGAAGAACAATTTCAGTTCCTGGAATTGTCGTCGCCAGTAACCAGTCACCGGTCACAGGTCACCAGTAACCAGTCACCAGTAACCAGTAACCGGTCACCAGTCACCAGTCACAAGCCGGAAACTGCCCTGCACTTTTACAAAGCCTCCGATACGCACGGCGAAATATTCAAACTGGCTGAACTTTTCAATTCACATTCCTCAACCCTAAAACCCTCAGACCCTAAAACCCTTAACCCCTTCGGCTCCCGCGACGTTATTGTATTGCCCGAAGCCCGGGCCCTTTTCCCGCTTATAGAGAATGTCCTGCCCAAAGTTGAAAATTATAATATTTCCATGGGCTACCCGCTGGTTTCAACCCCCGTGTACGCGCTTATAGACGCGCTGGCCGACCTGCTGGACAAAAAAGGCGAGGCCGGCTATTTCGCGCCTAATTATCTCAATTTTGTATTCCATCCATATGTGAAGAATATTTATTTTAAAGCGGATAGTGGAGAGTGTAGAGTGGATAGTAAGAGGTCGGCGGAGCCAAGCAGGATAATTTTTCAGACAATAGAAGAACATGTTTCAAGCCGCGTAAACAAATACATCACGCTCAAGGAGATCGAGAACGACGCGGAGCTGCTGCGGACGGCCGCCGACAAGTTGAATAATTGCGGCGAAAAAATCGGACCCGCCGACATCAAGGCGCATATAGCCGCCTTACACAAAACGCTCATCGTCCCGTTCGAGAAAATAAAGGACATAGGCGGCTTCGCCGCAAAACTGCTTGACTTCATCTCCTATATCTCGGAGAACAGCACCGCCCCGCTGCATCCCTACTGGGCCCCGTTCGTGGAACGCGCCATAGAGCATATCATAGAACTCAGGAATTCCCGCCTTGCCGGGATCGGTTTCGCGGGCGCGGGCGGCTATTTCAAGTTTTTCAAGACTTTTATACGGGACGCAGCTTACCCTTTTCCGGGCGCGCCGCTCAAAGGGCTTCAGGTTCTCGGTTCCCTTGAAACCCGCGGCCTGAAATTCGACCGGGTATATTTCCTGGACGCCAACGCCGATATCCTGCCCGCACCGCGCAAAGAAGACACCCTGCTCCCGCATTTCGTGCGCGAGGGCCTGGGGCTTTCCACTTACAAAACGCGCGAGCGCAGGAGCCGCTATTATTTCACAACCCTGCTTGCCGGCGCCAGGGAGGCGCATATCTTCTATAAGGATTCCGCGGACAAGGAACGCAGCCCGTTCGTCGAGAGGCTTGTCTGGGACCTTGAGCGCCAGGGCAAAGAACCGGACGAGTCCGACGCGCATTTCCGCATAAAGTTCGCTCAAGGCCCGCCCGCTCCGGCGGGAAAACCCGAAGAGCTTATCGCCGAGCTTGCATGCCGGGAGTTTTCGCCCTCGGCCATAGACACATACCTCAACTGCGGCCTGCAGTTCTACTATAAGTACGCCCTCGGCCTTAAGGAAAAGGACGAGCTCTCCGGCGATATCGAGCAGCGCGACATAGGCGTCATGGTGCATGAGATACTGGAGAATTTCTTCAAGCCGCGCATCGGCAGGCCGCTGGAAATAAAAAAAGAAGATTATGCGCTTATGTTTGAAGAGGCCGGCCGGACTTTCGACGCGCGCATGAAAAACCACGGCTCCGGCTTTGAATACCTTATAAAGCGCCAGATTGAAAAGCGGCTCTCCGACATTCTGGATCATCACCGCGCCAAGCTTGCCGGCGTAACCGTGCTGGCCGTGGAAACGGAGCTTAAGGCCGAAATTTCCACCAGATACGGCGGCATAAAGCTCAAAGGCCGGGCCGACAGGATAGACCTGCGCGGCGCCGTGACGCACATCCTGGATTACAAGACCGGCGCGGCCGCCGGCGCGCCCAACTGGTCCCGGTTCGACCTGGGCCTGCGCGCGGACTGGCCCGGGACGCTGAAATCCGTGCAATTGCCGTTCTATCTCCTGGCTTACCTTGAGGAGAAGAAAGGCGCCGGGATACGCAATATGGACGCCTCCCTGATGCTTTTGGGCAGGGAAGAGATACAGGAAGAAACCCTGTTCAGGGAAAGATACAAGAAAGTTCCGGACAAGGCGGTTTTTTCCGGCGTCTACCGGCAGGCCATAACCGTCCTGATAGAGGAAATACTGGACCCGGCGCTGGCATTCACCGCCGCGCCCGACGAAACCCCCTGCGCCGCCTGCCCGTTCAAAACGCTGTGCGGCCGCCAATGGGTGGAATAAGAAGAAGTAAAGGGTTTAAGGGGTTAAGGGTAAAAACAAAAATTCCCCACCCTAAAACCCTAAGACCCTAAAACCCTTCGGTTCACAAGAGCCGTTTTTATTTTCCGACGTAAATCTGGCCGCTTGCCCGCCAAACAGTCCGGCGGGTCCGCATCAGGCGGAATGAGCATAGCTCTTGATGCGGCACTGGCATAGCCTTGCCCCCGGCCCGCAAATAGTGTAGTATAAAGCTACGCGGTCCGCGTAAACGATTCCCATGCAGGAGGCATGGAGCCGGGCGCAAAGCGCAAATCTACAAAGCTGAACGGTTGCCGGACCTAATCCAGATTTTCCGGAGTTGAAAATGCCGCCCACCAAAAAACGCCTTTACAAGATCGCTTTCATTTCCACCCACGGTACCGGTAAGACCACTTTATGCTACGAAGTCGCGGCTGAACTCAAAAAACACGGCCTTAAGGTCAAGGTGTTTTCAGAGATAGCGGCCGCCGCGTACGAGCAGGGCATCCCCATAAACGAAACCACCACTTTGCCCGCCCAGCTTTATATCATGATGCAGCACATCACCGAAGAGCTCCGCGCCATCATCCGCAACTACCAGGTCGTGATCTGCGACAGGAGCGTCTTCGACAACCTGGTATACCTGGAACGCCGCTGCGGCGAAAACCGGTTCATCCGCGACTTCCTGCAGGGCTACGCCGAAAAATTCCCGTACGACATGATCTACAAACTGCCGCTGGTCGGCGAGCTCATCGACGACGGCATCCGCGAGGTATACAACAAGGAATTTCAGGTTGATATTTATGACCGCCTCAATAAACTGCTTGAAGAACTGAACATCCCGCACAAAACCCTTCCGATGCCCAGCACGGAAATGCGCAAAGAGTGGGCCGGCATAATAGTCCAGGAAACCCTGGAAGCCATCAGGCAGGCCCGCGCCGCCGACAAAACCGCGGCGCAGGCGCATGCCGCCGCCGAGGCCGCCCCGGCCGAACCCGTCGGTCAGAACAAGTAAATTAACCAGCTTAAAGCCGGCGCGGCACAGCGTTGTCCGCGCCGGCTTTTTTTCTGCCCGGGCGCCTTGCGCCGGTTAAATCCATTCCGGATTTTTTGTATTATATAAAGTAAATCCCGCCCGGTCAGTCGGGCGTGTGCGGGTTGTCCTCGTCGCCGTTGACGTGCGAGAGGGCGGAGTCGGAGCCCTCGGCCTTGCGGATGTTGTCCAGTATCGTCTGCCACGAGGGGCGCTGGCCGGTGGCTATGCTTTTAAGGAAGGCCACGTCCACTTTCGCCCCGACGGAGCTGACGCCTTATGGCCGGCCCAATAGCTGTTATATTGTAACTACTCAGGTTCTCCGTATTTTTCACGTATTTTTTGTAGTGGCAAAGCTTGCTTTGCCTTTTTGGGCAGAGTAAACTCTGCCACTACGACGACAGACCTGAGTAGTTACAATATATTCGCAAATTAACGGTAACTACTCAGCCACTAAGACACCAAGGCACAAAGAAAGTTTATGGATCAAACGGTTTGTTGTCTGATTTCCTTCGTGTCTTTGTGACTTTGTGGCTGAGTAGTAACAATAAAACTGCTAATAGGGTTATTTCCATAAAA
>JAHJSU010000123.1 GCA_018829985.1 Elusimicrobiota bacterium
AAGGCGCAAAGGCGCAAAAAAACAGATGCATGCCCGCTTTTCTTTGCGAGCTTTGCGGCTTTGCGCGAGACAAGACAGGCCTGTAGTTACATTTTGCGGCCAAAGGCTAAAAAAGTCAGCCCGAAGGGCCTAATTTAAATATCCCCGGTTCGTTGAACGGTTTTGAAATGAGCTGCATCCCTATCGGCAGCCCGCCGGCGGAGGCGCCGGCAGGCAGGCTGAGCGCGCAAAGCCCGGCCAGGCTGCAGGGAATGGTGAAAATATCGGAAAGATACATGGCTACGGGATCGGCTGTTTTTTCGCCGAATCTGAACGCCGGCGAAGGCGCTGCGGGCGCAAGTATGAAGTCCGCTTACCGGCGACTTGGAAACTGGCGACCTCTTTTACGGCTGCTCTATGACTTTCTTCACTTTAAAAAAATCTTTTTCGCGCTCCGGCGCGTTCTTTAAAAGCGCCGCCGTGTCCTCAAAAGGCCTGGCCGAATCTTCCCTTAACGCGGTTCCCGTGCCCGGCATGTGCGGGGCGGGCGCGGCGGAAGAAGTATCGGCTTTGCCCAGCTCTTCCATCCAGCCGAGGATATCCGCGAGCTGGCCTGCGTAAAGCTTCTTTTCGTCTTCAGTGAGCTCCAGCCGGGCGAGCTCGGCTATGTGTTCAACGTCTTTTATCGTTATGCCCATAAACAGGTCCTGACCGCGGCGCCACGGTATATTTTAGGAAATATAAAGATGTCTGGCGATACGGCAATATTCTGCAAAATTTCATATCCCCCCCGTTTTTGGTATTATATGGTGGTAGCGGCTTGTTTTTGCGGATTTCAGGGCGTCCGGAAGCTTCAGGCGCGGGGAAATTCACAGTTCTTATGTTCCCCGCGGAACTGCCGGGCGGCGAAAAAGCTATGGCGACGAAAATACTCACGGTTGACGACGACTCCGGAACGAGGGGGTTTTATAAGTTCGTTCTTGAAAGCGCGGGCTTTATTGTGGAAACAGCCGTCGACGCCGCCTCCGCCGTAACAGCGTGCGAGGCTTTCAACCCTGACATGCTCCTGCTTGACTGGGATATGCCGGGGGGCGGCGGGAAAGTGGTTATGGAAAAGATCTGGAAACTGCTTGATAAAAAAATCCCCGTCCTTTTTATTACCGGATTACCGGACAAGGTGGACGTGGATCTGCTCGCGGGCAGGATCTCCGTTTTAACAAAACCGGTAAATATCGATACGCTGCTTACCCATGTGGACTGCCTTCTGAAATAAGCCTGTCCCGTTAAAGAAGTCTAAAGTGCAGAGTAAATAGTGCAGAGTGAAAAAAAGGTTTCCTGATTTCTCTGCACCAGTACATTGTCCAATTAATTTTTACCAGTAGTTGCCGACCTTGGTCGGCATAGCCAAGCAAGCTTGGCAACTACAAGAATTAACTTTACAGCGTACTAGCCACTTTCCACATTTACTTTAGACTTTCAACTTTAGACTGTTTCTGACTTTAAACTTTGGACTATTAAAGGAGGTTCAAATGGCGCCATTCGCAACGCCCCCGCAGCCTCAGTCGCAAACCGCTCGTGATACGCTTAAACAAAGATACGAGAGCCTGTTGGCCGCCAAAGGAAAAACGGACGCCAACACCCTGACGAATGGTTTTCTCAGGGCGATCCTGGAGTTCGCGCTGCGCGAAGCAGCCAGCGATATCCATTTTGATCCGCTGGGGGAGATGTTTCGCCTGCGGTTCCGTATCGACGGCAACCTGAAGGACAAGCTGACCTTTTCCAATAAGGATTTTTTCGTCACTTCACAACTGCGGGTGATGGCCGGTTTTGCGCCTCAGGCCGCCACGGCCTATACCCCGGAGGACGGGGGATTTGAGGTCGTAATAGGGGAGCGCCCCGTGCGTTTCCGGGTCTCCGCCTTCCCCTCCATCCACGGCGACAAACTTGTCCTGAGGATCCTGGACATGGGCCTCAACACCTTAATGCTTGAGCATCTGGGATTCGCTCCGGATGTCCTGGCGCAGGTTCAATCCGCGATCAAATCC
Source organism: Elusimicrobiota bacterium (assembly GCA_018829985.1). GTDB lineage: Bacteria > Elusimicrobiota > Elusimicrobia > Elusimicrobiales > UBA9959 > JAHJSU01. The sequence continues at coordinate 2,025 of JAHJSU010000123.1, forward strand.
CCCAGCGGCATCTTTTTTGTGTGCGGAGTCACGGGCGGCGGAAAGAGTACGACGTTGTGCAGCATCTTAAAAGCGCTGACCAGGCCGGAGATCAGCATTATGACGCTGGAAGACCCGGTTGAATACATGCTGCCCGGGGTTACCCAATCAAAAATCAGCCCCAAGGCGGGGTTCAACTTCGCGGACGGCCTGAGGTCCATCCTCAGGCAGGACCCCAATATTATCATGGTGGGAGAGATCAGGGATCGGGAAACCGCCGAGATCGCGATACGGGCGGCCCTGACAGGCCAGCTGATCTTTACTACGATCCACACCACCAGCTCCGTCGGCGTGATCACGCGGCTGGTTAATATAGGAATAGAGCCTTTCCTGGTCTCCAGTTCCACCGTCGGAGTCGTGGCCCAGCGCCTGATCAGGCGGGTCTGCCCGGAATGCGCGCAGCCCGCCGACCCGGATTCTCAGACTATCAACAGAATAGTGGCGCGCAGCGGTTCCGCCGTAAAAGCCGTCCTCACGTCCTCCGAAAGGAAATTCGTCAAGGCGGCGGGTTGTCCGGCCTGCAACGGCTCCGGCTACAGGGGACGGATCGGCGTTTTCGAACTCCTTCTGCTGAACAATGAGCTCAAGGCCCTCATCGACGCCAAAGCCTGCACGGCCGACCTGCGCAAGGCGGCCATCAAGTCGGGGATGAGGACCATGATGATGGACGGCATCACCAAGGCCCGCGCCGGCTTAACCACACTGGATGAGGTTTTATCAGCCGTTTCGGAGTAATGAGTTAACCCGTAACTACTCAGGTCTGTCGTCGTAGTGGCAGAGTTTACTCTGCCCAAAAAGGCAAAGCAAGCTTTGCCACTACAAAAAATACGTGAAAAATACGGAGGACCTAGTTACGTTAACCCACGATAATCCCCTGCTTAATGCATAGAATCATAACTTTAATCGTATTAACTCTCCTGACTGCCGCCGAACTGAAGTTTTCAAGTTAATCATTTCCGTCAGCCGCGCAGCCGGGACGATAATAAGGAACGAAGCTTATGGTATTGGTTGATGGCAAGGGCGCTCCGCTCGGACTTCACGCGGACTCGGCGTCCCCGTCTGAAGTAAAGCTTCGTTCGTTCACCTTGGCCGGCGTTAATGCCGGCCGGTCCGCAAAGAAACCTGAAAGGCTTATCGGGGACCGGGGTTGCGATTCCAAGCGGGCTGATTGTCCTTGGGAGAATTTCAGGACGACCCCTGGACTGTTGAAGGTTTGTCACGCAATGGTTTTGCCATGATATATCCCAGGGTGCTGGTAGCTGCGAGTGATTTGCGGCAGGGGGGGCTGCTGAAAAACACGCTGGAACGTCTGGGTTTTGAAGTCAAAATTACGTCTTGTTTCTTTGCCTCGGCTTCCGCAGGAGATTGGAAGCCTCAAATCATCGCCGCTTATATTCCCCGGCAGATATACGAAAGCTCCAGCGGGGTCGTCCAGCCTCGCAGGCCGGCC
>JAHJSU010000124.1 GCA_018829985.1 Elusimicrobiota bacterium
ACAGCCGGGCATCGGGGAATTCTTTCAGGTCTGTCAGGCCGCCTTCCGCGTTTATTCCCGGCCGTCTGCGGTATATGCGGGTATAATGATTTCTAAAACCCGCATCAGCCAAAAGGCCGACGGTTAAGCCGTCCCCGGTCACATAGCCGATTGCGGGGAAGAGGTCCCGCAAATTACCCCCCTTACAATCCGGCTGGTCGAAACTCCAATACTTTTCCGGCGTGATCGCCGGTTTGATACGGTTCGTCAGCTTCAGGAAAATAACCGGCATATCGGCCTGGTAAAGACTTATCCGTTTGCGTACGACATGGTCGTTTATCACATCATAAGTAACGGTTACCCGCAGGTCAACCTCGTGTTTCAGCTCAACCTTGCCGGTCAGTTCGAGGTGGGAAGAATCGCCTTTCCATTCGGTCGCTTTCCAGTTCTCTACGGCATCCTTTACGCTTGCTTCGGCATTTTGAAACCAGGCGGAAAATTCCCCGCATTCAGATTGATCGTCGACAGCCGTCTTACCGGCGAGGATGGTCACATAAAAACCGGAGGTCTTGTCGCCGTCAACCCGAAGCGAAACACTTTTCATGTCCGCCGATTCGCCGCTGCCGGCCGTATTGAATACGCACAAAAAATCTGAAGGTAACATAATGCTATCGTGGGTTGTCCCCCGCAACTGAAGCTTCCGGACGTAAAAAAATTTGCAATGAGCAGGCCGCTACCGCTATAATACTAAAAGCCGGGGCATTTTTCAAAAATTATAGAAAGTTCCCCGCGCCGGGCCTGTCCGCCTAAGGCGGACGATTGTCCGGGTGCGGCGAGCGGCGGGGAGTTGGTTGTTTCAGTCGTTGAGCCGGGGCGGGTTCTATAGCGGTTAAATCACGGTTCTACGCACGGTTAAACAACCGGGGGGAGAGCTGAAAAAATGCCGCTAAGTTCGCGGATATAAGTAGAAGGCGAACGGGTATCCAGATTATGATTACTCTACATTGATGCCCAGCGCGTTAAGGACAGCATCGGCCAAAGCTTCCACCGTTGACGAAGATATACGCCCTATGCACGGGCCAAGGCGGGAGGCGTCAAGCGCCCGCATCTGAAAGGCCAGCGCCACGCTGTCCCGCGAGAGGCCGCCGTCTCCCTGTCTGATGAGACATGTGCCAGGCAGGCCGAGGCGTTTAAGGTTGGCCGTTAAAGGGATACAAAGCGCCGTGGAGGTAAACCGTGCCAGGTCCGGGTTCTGAAAGACGACAATTGGCCGTGTCTTGCCCTGCTCTGACCCCCGGACAGGCTCCAGGTTCGCGTTGTAAACTTCCCCGGTAAGAACCTTGCTCATGGCTTGCGGTCCTCCCTCTCAAGCGACCGGGACCACTTATCCATGCCGGCGTTGAGCCAATCCGAATCTTCCCTTGTTTTTTCGTGCCCCGGCATTTTTAAGAGATCTGCTGTTTTTAAATCAAGCGCCCGGGCCACGCGCTGGACAGTTTCTATCTTGGGCGCGTGGCGGCCGGTTTCAAAACGAGCGATATTTGCCCGGGCAATACCGGTCAGCTTTGCCAGATCTTCCTGGGTTAAATTCTTTCTCTCACGGGCAGTCCGAATCTTTTGGCCTATAGACCAGGCCAGAGCGCCGCCTTTACTCGCCTTGGTTTGGATATGAATTCTACCCCGGCGTTTGACCCTGCCGGCGGCAGAGAGGACAATAAGCTGTTTTAGGCCTTGAAGAACCTGCGGGTTGAACGCTTGATTGAGTATCCCGATAATTCGTTTAGAATTATCAAACAAGCGTCTTTCACCCGGTGATAGCGGGGCGATATGCATAGTCATTTGGTCGGCTCCTTTGCCGCAATCTTACCGAGCAGATTACTGTTTTCGGTGCGCAGGGTGACAACTTCCACACGAAGATGCTCGTTAACCTGCCGGAAAGCCTCATACTCACGATAGAGCATTTTATAATGTTCCACCAGTTTACGGTACAGGGCAGTCAATTTATTGTGCTGTGTTTTAACGGCGTTTATTTCATTAGCCTGAGCCAGATTGCCGATAATGCTCCCGATGGCGACGATGCCCAAAAGGTCATGGTTGATAGGAATGGTTTTCATAACATCCTCCTGCCATATTGTATCACAAATGATACATTTGTCAAGGGGGCGACATGGCGGCCGCGGCGAATTGGTTGAAATTTTCTTTATTACCCCCGCCCTACCCTCCCCCAGTGTCGTTCAACTACTACTTGCGACACTGGCGGCGTATCACGCCCCCTTTTAACCCCACTCAGCCGGATAAAAGGGGCCTCCCGCACACCACGGTTCACTCATAGCCGATTAAAATACTAAAAGCCGGGGCATTTTTCAAAAATTATAGAAAGTTCCCCGCACCGGGCTTGTCCCAGCCAGGCTTGGGCGGACGATTGTCCGGGTGCTGCGAGCGGCGGGGAGTCGGTTGTTTCAGTCGTCAGCCGGGGCGGGTTCTATAGCTTCATATAAGTCTGCCCGCTGGTCCGCCCGCCGGTTCGGCGGGCGCCCGCTGAAATAGCGGGCGCAGTCTTCGTCCGGAGGACCGCAGGCGTAATATAGCACGCACTGGCAGGCGGCCCGCCGCTGACCGGGACGAGAAGAGCGCATCGACGGCGGGCGAAGAGAGAACGGAGTTACGATGAGACTGCTTTTTCTGGGAACGGCGGCGTCGGAAGCATTTCCCGCGCTGTTCTGTCCGTGCGATAACTGCGAGCAAGCGCGCACTTCGGGCGGGCGCAGTGTGCGGCGCCGGTCATCGCTGCTGGTGGATGACGACCTGGTGATAGACCTGGGGCCGGACGTGGTTCACGCCGCCCTGGAGTGCGGTCTGCGCCTCCATCGCTTGCGCACCGTGCTAATCACTCACGCGCACGCCGATCACTTTGACCCCGAGGTCCTGCGCTGGCGAGGGCCGGGCTTTCGGGTGGGCGAACTGCCACCGCTCGCAATATATGGCCCGCCGCAGGTGGCAGAGGCTGTCGCCCAATTGGGCGACTTGGAGCAGTTGGCGGTCGCGGCGACCTCGGTCGGGGCTTATCAGCGCTTCGCGGTGACCGGCGCGCAGGTATGGACCTTCCCCGCGAGGCACGGCACGCGCGAGCCGCTGCTGTACGCGCTCGAGCGCGACGGCGCAAAGTTCCTGTACGCATGTGACACCGGAGAGCCGCAAGAAGAAATGTGGCGGGCGCTGGCGGAGCACCAGTTCGATGCGATTATCATGGAAGAGACGATGGCCGGGGAGCAGTCGCAGGATCACACGAATCTGGAGCAAATCGCGGCCTACCGGCTGCGAGTAGAAAAGGAAGGGATTCTCAAGCCTGCGGGGCGCTTCATCGCGACGCATTTCTCGCACCGCAACAATCCATCGCACGAAAGCCTGTCGGCAATCCTGGCGCAGCGCCGCATCGAGGCCGCCCACGACGGGATGGAGGTGAGGCTCGGCAGCGCATAGAACTAACCTCTTCGCGCCATTCATCGCCCAGCCCGGCCTGGATGAGGTCGTTGGCTCGTTCATTTTATCTATGGCCTTAAAACGGGCAACCAGCAGCCGTTCCCGGCTTGAAGCTTGAAAGAGGGGAGGTCTCAGGGTTGTAGTGAGCGTTGTTATCCCGCCCCCCGCGTATACAAAAGCCGTTTATAATTCTATAATTATCCGACTAATCATTACAGGCCACCGGTTAACGGAGTGTTTTATGTCAAAAAAAAGCGGCAACAGCCATGTCTGGAGATTTTTCCTCGCGGGCGGCACGGACCAGGTACTGCTGGACCGGGCGGCGGACCTGAAAGCCCTGGCGGAACTGGACCAGAAGCTCTGGGCGGCGCTGGCCTGCCCGGTGTCCGGCCTGGAATTCGACGAGAAGACCCTGCGCATGCTGGACTCCGACGGCGACGGCCGCATCCGCGTGCCGGAGCTGCTGGCGGCGGTGGACTGGGTTTCCGCCTGCCTTAAGGATATAGGCGCCATAAAGACCGGCGCGGATTCTCTCCCGCTGGCCGCGATAAACGACGCCAACGAAGAAGGCAAGCGCCTGCTGGAGCTGGCAAAAGACATACTGCACAAGAACGGCAAGGAAGGCGCCGCGGCCATCTCGGTGGCGGACATGGAGCAGCTGGAAGCCTTTGTGGCGGATTCTCTTTTCAACGGCGACGGAATGATAACGGCCAGATCCGCCGGCAACGGCGAAACCCGCGCGCTGGTTGAAGATATTGCCGCCTGCTCCGGCACGCTGCCGGACCGCTGCGGCAGGCCCGGTATAGACCAGGCCCGCATAGACCGGTTTTTCAAAGAAGCCGCGGACCTGGCCGCCTGGCGCGCCAGGGGCAAAGCCGGGGCCGGGCCGCTGGGCGACAAGGCCGCCGACGCCCACGCCGCCTGCCAGGCCGTGCGCCCCAAGGTGGACGATTTCTTTGCGCGCTGCCGCACCGCCGCCTTCGACGGGCGCGCCGCCGCCGTGCTGAACCGCTCCGAGGCTGACTACGCGCCGCTGGCGGGGCAGACCCTTTCCGCCGGCGTGCCGGAATTGGCAGGCTTCCCGCTGGCCCGCGTAGAGGCCGGCCGGGCGCTGCCGCTCGACGGTGGTGTTAACCCGGCCTGGACGGACGCCGTGGCCCGCCTGCGCGAGCAGGCGGTGATACCCCTGCTGGGCAAACGCGAGGCGCTGACCGAGGAAGACTGGCGCGCGCTGCTTGCGCAGTTCGCCGCGCAGGAAGAATGGCTGGCCTCCAAGCCCTCCACCAGGGTGGAAACGCTGGGCGCCGACAGGCTGGCCGAAATACTGGCCGGCCCCGGGCGCGAAAAGCTGGCGGCCCTTATAAAGAAAGACCTGGACGAGAAGCCCAAGTTCGATTCCATCTTCGCGCTGGAGCGGCTGGTGCGCTGCCACCGCGATTTGCAGCGGCTGCTGGAAAACTTCGTCTCCTTCTCCGACTTCTACGGCGGCCGGCGCAAGGCCGTGTTCCAGGCCGGCACGCTTTACATAGACGGCCGCAGCTGCGAACTCTGCGTGCGCGTGGCCGACGCGGACCGCCACGCCGCCATGGCGGGCAGCAGCCAGACCTACCTGCTTTACTGCAACTGCATGCGCCGCGGCACCGACGAGAAGATGACCATAGCCGCCGCCATGACCGGCGGCGACTCCGACAACCTGATGGCGGGCCGCAACGGCGTGTTCTACGATCGCGCCGGGCGCGACTGGGACGCCACCGTGACGAAGATAATAGAACAGCCCATCAGCATAAGGCAGGCCTTCTGGTCGCCCTATAAGAAAGTTATACGCCTGGTAGAGAACCAGCTGGCCAAATTCGCCAGCGAAAAAGAAAAAGCCAACGAAGCGGCCGCCGCCGCGGGCATAGCGGCGGGGCCGGTGCCTTTCGACGTGGGCAAGTTCGCCGGCATCTTCGCCGCCATAGGCCTGGCAATGGGCGCGCTGGGCGCCGCCTTCGGGGCGGTGGTGGCGGCCTTAAGCAGGCTGCCCTGGTGGCAATTGCCGCTGGCCGCCGCCGGCGCGGTGCTGCTTATCTCCGGACCATCCATGCTGATAGCCGTGCTGAAGCTGCGCCAGCGCAATATAGGCCCCATCCTGGACGCCAACGGCTGGGCCATAAACACGCTGGTGCGGATAAACATTCCCTTCGGCGAAGCCCTTACCGGCGTGGCCAGGCTCCCGCCCGGCTCCGAACGCGGCCTGGACGACCCTTACGCCGAAAAGAGCGGCGCGCCGAAGTGGCTGGCCCTCGGGGCGTTCCTGCTGCTGACCGCCGTGGCCTGGACAATAGTGCGCCACCTGCGCGGCAACTGAGGCTGGGACATAGGGTGGACTTTGCTTTTTTATTTTCGCAACGATCGGCCCTTTGCCTCTCACAATCAAAGCTATCTGTCTGGACTGAGGCCAACCGCTCCAACCGGGCCTTGACGATATGCTATATATGTGATATACTATAAATGTGATATTTGTTATGGGCTGCAAGTAAAGAAGGAATAATGGGCGATCAGATAAATTACGAAATTGAGTTTTATAAAAAAGTGGGCGCTGAACGATCACCGGTGGATGATTACCTTGATACAATGCCGGAGAAACACCGACAAAAAGCTATGGCAATCATGGCCAGACTTGAGGAAGAAGGGCCAAACTTGAAGCGTCCACACGCTGATATTTTGCGGGGGAAGATTCGTGAACTTCGCTGTGGATTCCATACTTTTGAACATAGATTTTTATATTTCTTCTGGAATAAAATTATTGTCATTACCCACGGATTTTTAAAAAAGACGCGGGCTGTCCCAGGAGGCGAAATCACAAGCGCAGAACAAGCAATGAATACATGGACCAAACGAAATAAAGTTTAACTCTTGAGGGGAAATTATGAAAATGACAAATAAGAAAAGGACTTTCCGCGACAGGCTCCATGAGGAAATGAAGTCGCCTGGATTCAAAGAGGGTTTTGAGCGGTATTACCTGGAAGCGGTTATTGCGGAAAAGATCGTGGAGCGACGAGAACATCAGCATATGACCCAAGTTCAATTGGCTAAAGCAATTGGAACGGGACAGGGCGCAATTTCGCGTATTGAGAGCGGAGAGCAAAATCTTACCTTTGGTATGCTTAAAAAGATTGCCGGCGTTTTAAAGTGCCGGGTGATTGTGGATTTAAGACCCACTTAACCTACTGAGCGCGAAGCCCCGCCCGCGCCGGCGGGCAGCCGGCGACCCAAAGCCAGGGAAAGATCTGGCTCCGGCAAAATTTGAAAGGGGTTTTAGTATGCGATTGGGGATGGTTCTTAATATCTTAATATCCCTCGAACAAGCCCCGGCCTTTTCACGCAACAAGATAACAATATACCGCTTTAACCGTAACCGGGAAAAAGCTCCTGCTTTTCCCCCTTGACCTCATCTCTCCAGTAGATTTAGCCCAACTTCCGCAGTCAAAAATAAAAAGTTGTTGTTTTTTCAGCGTTTTGCCCTAAAAAAGGTCAAAAGTCGCCACCATAGACGCGCCCGCCCCGGCCGCCTGCCCGCCGTGTCGTGTTGGCGGGGCTGAACTCCCCCGCCGACAGGCCTTGACCTGGGTTTTCCCCCGCCCCGGCGGCCCGCTATTCCTGAAAACCCGCCAACACCCGCCCCAGTCCTGAGCGGCCTGCGGTGAGCGAAGTCGAACCGAGTCGGGACAAGATTTTTTGGAATGGGACGGATCTTTGGAAATTCCGTCGGCAAGCCGTTATGTGAACAGTTTCCCTCCCATCATTTCTTTACGTCGAGCTTTCCACGAAGCCGAAAGAGTTTTTTATCCAACTCTTCACATAATAAGCGACCTGTACACATAATATTCTTACCTAAAAATTCTCCCTTCTTCGCACAGTTTCCGTCTACAAATCTTCCAACCAGTCCAGGTGATTGGCTTTGGAACCCGCTTTTTCCGGCGCCTCCAAACTGGTCACATAATGAGGCGGAGCGAATTGCTCCAGTATCCGGCGTTTCTGATTCAAATCGGTATGACGGTAACGATCACCGGAATGAAGCAATTTATGGCCCAGCCAATCCTTAAGCACGGTGGGGTCTACGCCGGATTGTGTTAAATGAGTCGCAGTGGTGTGTCGTTTATGCCGAGCTCGGCATAAACGACATACGGTCGAAACCCATGTTTCTTCTTTAAGAAAAAAACTCGGCCCCAGGCTTGCCGCCCGGCTGGTAAGCGTAACGGGGCATGGCTATAAATTCGAATAGAGGATAAGGTGCCGCCTCAGAAAACGGAAAAGATAGTACGCTAAGGGTTGGGGGGCAACTGGGCAAAAAACTCGCTTAAAGAATCATCTTCCCGGTTTTAAGCAACCGTTTAATCGTCATTGGCGGCCCTTGGTATCACTTTCCCGGCGTCCTTTATTTCAATTACCCGGACCTCCGGCGGCAGCCGCTTCCTAATATTGTGGCCGGCGCCGGTAAAAAGGACCCCCGTCCAGCCATCGCCAAGGGTTTCAACTATCGTTTTTGCGATAAAAGCGTCCCTTTTCACCAATAATATTTTGTTGTGAATGGTTATTTATATCGGCGGCAGGATAACATCTCCCAACCGAAACAGACCGTCGGGAGATTCACTGATCTTCACTATCACGCTTTGCCGGCGTGTCTTTGACACTGAACGGATTTCATACAAGCCCGGTTTGGTATTCGGTATTTGGAACCTCCCCCCCCTGTTGGTGAATGTCGACATGAGCTTTGCGGTGTCATTATTCAACTCTCGAACTTCTATAGGCAGATGAATAAGAGGCTTTCGCTGTTCGTCAACGAGTCTGCCGATCGCCACAGTTTCCAGCTCTTTGCCCAGTTTTAGAAGAGAACCGCTCTTATAAGCGGGGAATAGCAGGAAGGTTGTTTTATCCGGCGTCGCGCCAAGCGGCGGGTTGACAGGGTCAATTTGAATTTTTCTCAGTCTGTAACTTGGAACATCCGTAAGCGTGGCGGGGCTGATCCATCCGGATTGCGCTTTGCTTCCGCCGGAGCTGTCTGCGTCAATCTTAATACCGACATCTTTCAGGCCATTCTGTCCTTTGACGATCACAAAGTTCTCTCGTACCGGCCGGGATAAAGCAAATGTGCCGGCCGCAAACACAACCACGCTCTGAAGACGCAGTTTTGTTTCATTTCCGGAATACGCGCCCATGCTTTGACCGGCCTTGGTTTGAGTATATGTGGCCTCAACAGTGCCTTGATTTCCCGAATATCCGACACCTCCCGTGTACTCTTGTCTGTCAGGTCCGAATTTTGCGGATGCAAGGCCGATTGGTGTTGATATATTGCCTGAACGCCTGTAATTCCAGCCCAATGTCGTATCTCCCTCTAATTCGCTTGCCGCATAGAAATTATTATTACCGGCGTCCAGGGAACCGGAGAAATTGATCCCGAACATAAACATAAATTCTGTGGACCTCTCATTATTGTCCTTGCGGAAATGCCGCAGAGTTGCGCTTGTTGTAATGTATTTAAGCCATTTTCGCGTGAGCGCGGCGGATGCGCCATAACTGTTTACCAGGTCATTCGCGTGCGCGAAGGTGTAGTTGCCGCTGAAGTTGCCGCTGATTCCGTGTCCCAGGGGGAAAACCAGTGATGCCAGATAATTTATAGTATTGCCGGGGGCAAATGAATAATTATTGATCGAGCCAAAGCGCTTTCCACGGTACTCCGCTGAAATCTGCGATTCAATTCCCTGCTTTTCGCGCGCGCCGGTTGTCAGCGTTAAACCAACCTTTGCTCCCATGTCCCATGAGGAATTATCGAACAGGCTGGAGGCTATGTCAAATTGCAGCGCGCCGGCGGAAAAACCGCGGACTGCCTGGATGCCGAATAAAGTTCTCAATGGGTCCATTTGCGTATAACCGCCAAGCATTGTGTTTTCCGTCAGACCTCTCAGGTAAGCTGCGGACAGAATCGGCTCCTTTTTATTGTAGTGATATATTCCATAATTCAGTTCGCGGCGAAACCCCGCATTGTAGGAAAATAAACTCATGTCTTTATTCAATAGCATGGGGTAGTGGATAAATGAAAACCCCAGAACCTGTCTTTGCCCCGCTTCGTCTTCTATCTCAAGGCGGACATTATTTTGGCCCGCGTATGGCGAAAATTCGCGGATATCGTGTGTGCCGGAGGCAAGTTGAAGTGTGTTTATAAGAGAACTGTTTATAAAGACTTTTACTTCGGCCGGGCGTTCGAGATAGAATTCAAACCGGCCTTTCCTATGGGCGCGAGAGTAGGGGTCGAGAGAAAAGTCTTTTGATACGCTGATCCCTCCCATATTCGCCGCTGCCTGATAGCCGATGACCTGATAGCGTAAATCCCCGGCGCTGTACCTTATGGCGCGTTTCGGCCGGTCATAGACCATGCGGACATCTCCGCGTCTGAACGAACTCCCGGCGTCGCCGGCTTCTCCGAAAGCCGCTCCTTCCACGGCAATCCCGGCCACATTTATGGCGCTGTCTGCGCTAAAACCCAGTTTATGGGTTTGACGGTTTGTTGAATCCGCCATCGTCCACGTTCTAGCGGCACTCTTCCCGCTGAAATTAAGGAAGGCGGAAACGAGCGAAGGACGAATGGTATCCACGGCGTAGGGGTTAATTACCGGACCGGACATATGATGAATTTTCGTTTTGCGCATCTCAGGGTCCGTGTCTATGTAGAATATGAATTTACGGCGATCGAATGAGGTTGACAGCCCTTCTTCTTCAAGAGCGGATCTGGTTATCCAGCCTTGAGCATCAATCTTTTGCTTTATGCGTTTCTCCATGTCCGGCTGGAGCGATTGAGATAAAAATGTCATTACCGGCTTACCCTCCAGGCGAAGATTTCGTTCATCTTGAGAGAAAACCGCCTTTATTTTTTGTTTCATTCCTCCATCGCCGACGAGGATGACATAGCTGTTAATGGGTATATCCGGCGATGGATGTTTAAAAACCTCCAAAAAAAGCTCCTCCCGGGTCATGTTTGAGAAGGGTTGATTAACGCGCGGCTGCCCGCCGTAATCTTTTGAAGGATTTGCGGATGTATTCTGGCATATCACGGCGGCAGGCTGGAAACCCAGCCCCAGTACAAGGCAGAGGCGGATGATGAGATATTTCCAGTTTGTGATCGCATCAATATTAATCCCCCCGGTTTTCAGCATGAGCTTTCTCCCGGTTCATTTACTCGGTTAAGGCGACTTTTATCCGTCCATAAGGCAGATTGTCCGGCCACGGGATAACAAACAGACGGCGGTCGCCGGCGAGAAGATTGGTTTTTAAAAGTGGTACATCTTTGATAGTGAGGGCAATCGCCTTTTCTTTCGTCGGGGCGCCTTCTTTATCAACTGGCGTGATGAGAAACGACATTTTCGACATTTCTTTGTGGGTAGTTCCTTTGTTCTCGCAGATAACTTCCAATTCGGATAATTTGCCGGCGCTGCGTCCGAATCCGGTTTGGTTGTCTTGCGTGCGTTCAGTTACCGATTCAACCACAATATCGGGTTCTGAGCCTTTCGGGGTCACATATATTCTTCCCTCGTAATTAACCAGGACGGTGACCTTAACGAGTACGCCCCCGGCATTCGCGGATTCATTTTCGTCTTTTTGCGGGATGGGAACTTCTCTGGCCGTAATGGTATAAGCTCGTTCCCCGGCCAGTTCCGGATTGCCGATCCATCTGACCTGAACGCCGGCTTCATCACCCGGCATCATGACAATCTGCGAAGGATAAATCATGAAGTCCTCATCGGCATCCCTGTCTTTAACTGTTTTACCCGCGAGATCCTTATGGCATTCGTTAATTGTAATTTCAACAGCCGCAACCTTCATTGTTTTATTATTAAGCCGGAAAAAGACGCTTGATTTGTCTCCGGCGGGGCTAAGCGTTGCAATTTCCGGCGAGAAGGTGTACGCTGATGCGCGCAACGGAAGTAAAAGGGCAAAAACGAGAAGAATATTAAGGCGTAAAACACGTGATTCTATTGTATTTCTTCCGGTTCTTTCGATCTGGCATATCATATTATCCCCCCGGCGTAGCGCTACCGTCACTTGCGTTCTGCCAACCTCCTTCTCCGCCCCGCGCCGCGGGGCGGAGAGCACAGGCGATTTTAGCTTTCCGTAGCCAAAGTCATCGTGATAGTGTCTGAATATGTGCCTGATAACAGCGCTGTGTCCGCGGACCAACTGATCTGCAGTTCAAGCGCATAGGCCACCGTCGCAGTGCTCGCCACTTCTGCCGCGGGCGAGGTCTGGAAGATGGTGCTGCCGGAAGTTACCGCTTGGCTGGCATTGTGGGGGTCTGCTAAGCCTGTTCCCAGAACGCCTCCCGTTTTGACCAGCTTGATGTTCGTGTAGGCGATCGTCGGAGAGCTCACCGCCACGGTATTTTTCAGACTACCGTTGTTAGCGGAGGTGACCGTCAACTTCCAGCCGGCCTCATCGTTGTGGCCAACAACCACGCTTGCGATCTTCGCATTGCTTACGGCGCCATCGGCGCTGGCTCCACCGCTGACATCCGTGAAGTACGTCTCGCTGGTTAGTGTGCTGATCGGGTCAACCACGCCGCCTATAGTACCGGCCAGCGCGGAAATCCTCATCAGGATTAATATGCCAACTCCTATGCCCGCTATCCTTATTGTATGTTTCATGTTCCATTCTCCTTGCTCTAGTTTCAGCCAACTATTTCATTGACTGTTTACCCATCTATATCCTGCGTTGAAACCTTCAGGAATACTTCATAATTTAATCAACTCCTGTTCAACTCGGGGTCTGGGGAGCAACTAGACAGAAAACTCGCTTTAAGGAATCAGCTCCCCAGGTTTACGCCCCCATACAACCGCCGCCGGCGGCTCCTGGAGGCGCTTTCCCGGCCTAAACGACCCTTTCCCCCTAAAAGCCAATCTGCGGCACCTGCCTCCAACGGCGCAAGTCTTATAAGATATTGTACCGGCCCCGCCTTTCTCCGCCAGGCCGGCGCCGGAACACACGTAGTTTCAAAGAGCGCCTCTTTTAAAAGTGGTATAATGAATACGTAGAGGGAAATCAGGCAGTCGGTGGGGTAAATACACATCCCCATTTCTTATGCCTGCGTCAAAACCATTTGTCGCAAGCTGCCTTGTCTTTCCCTGATTTACCGGGGGGATTCTCTTAAAAACCATGTGGGGGAAAACAATGATTACCGCTGAAAAAATGAAAATATTGGCGATAGATGATGGACAAGATACTCTGGACACCTTAGATTCCGCCATTGCGCACGCGTTTCCCGCCGCCGGGTTCCTCACCGCTACGGACGGCCCCAAAGGCATAGACCTGGCGCTGGCCGAAGACCCTGATATAATTCTCCTTGATATCTCCATGCCGGGAATGGACGGTTATGAAGTGTGCCGGCGGCTGAAAGAAGACGCGCGCCTCAGGAATATTCCGGTGGTCTTCCTTACCGCGCTAAAACCCGACGAGGAAATATATGAAAAAGCGTTCGAGGCCGGCGCTGAAGCATTCATTGTAAAACCATTGGAATTATGGGAATTAACCGTCCAGATACGGACCATGGCGAAAATCAAAGCGGCCAATATCTTACGGCAGACGGAACATGACCAGCTGGAAGTTATGACCGCGCAGCGCACCCACGAAATTGCTGAAGAGCTTGCCGCCCGGGAGAAGGCGCTGGAACTGTTACACAAAAGCGAAGCGTTGTTTAAAACCGTGTTTGCAGTCGCGCCCATGGGCATATGCCTGATCGATTCCAAGACAGGCAAATTCTTAAGCGTGAACCCGATGTTTTCGAAGATCGTCGGCAGAACCGCGGAAGAACTGGCCGCGGCCTCCTGGAAAAGCATCACCCATCCCGACGATATAAAAACACAATCGGACAATCTCGCGTCGCTGAATGCCGGCAGCGAGGGACTATTCCAGCTCGAAAAGCGTTATATTAAACCCGGCGGGGCTGTGGTCTGGGTGAGCCTGACCGCCGCTCCGCTGCCGGCGTACAGCGGCTCCGGTACGCGCTACCTCGGCATAGTAGAAGACATAAGCGCCGGCAAGGCCGCGGAACAAGAAAGAGTAAAACTTGAGGAACAATTCCGCCAATCGCAGAAAATGGAGACGGCCGGCAGCCTTGCCGGTGGTATCGCCCACGATTTCAACAACATCTTATCGGTAATCCTGTCCTACTGCGAATTCCTGCTTAAAAGCCCGCGCCTGGACGATCCTTGTCGGGCGGATGCGGAAGAAATAAAAAAAGCGGGGCTGCGCGCCGCCGCGTTAACGCGCCAGCTCCTGATCTTCAGCCGCAAACAGGTTGTGCAGCCGAAAGTGCTGGACGTAAACCAGACTATTCTAGGCATGAAGACGATGCTTCGCCGCCTCATCGGCGAAGATATAAAACTGTCGGCTGTGACAACGGAATCCCCCGCGCTTATAAAAGCCGACCCGGGTTATATGGAGCAGGTGCTCCTGAACCTCTGCGTTAACGCCCGCGACGCCATGCCGAAAGGGGGCAAGCTTATCCTTGCAGCTTCCCTCGCCCGCGTAAGCGAGGCGCATATCCACCTCAATGGAACTATCGAGCCGGGCGATTATGTAATACTGTCCGTCGGCGATACGGGCGGCGGAATGAGTGCGGAAACCCAGGCCCATATCTTCGAGCCGTTCTTTACCACAAAGCCGCGCGATAAGGGCACCGGCCTTGGGCTTTCAACCGTCCACGGTATTATCAAACAAAGCGGCGGTTCTATAGTTGTTTACAGTGAAGTCGGGCACGGCACGGTTTTTAAGATTTATTTCCCGCAGGCTGCGGGCGCTGTGGAAACAGCCGAACCACCCGCGGTCGTTAAAACAATGTATGCCGGGGGCGGCACTATCTTAGTAGTGGATGATGACAGCTCGATCCGTACCCCCATCCGGCGCGCCCTGGCGCAGGACGGCTTCAACGTCCTTGAAGCCTCCAGCGCTGAAGGTGCCCTGGCGCTCTGTAAACGGCACAAAAGCCCTATTCATCTTATCTTGACGGACATGGTGCTGCCTAAAATGAATGGTAGCGAATTGGCCGCACAGTTGGCATTAATGTGTCCGGAGATAAAAGTGCTTTTTATGTCGGGCTATACGGACCACGCCGTCCTTGCGCAGGGAATGCTGGACCCGGATAAGAATTTTATCCAGAAGCCTTTTACACTCGACGCGCTTATACAGAAAGCGCGGGGAATCTGCCCGGCGTGTACCCCCCCCCATAAGCATTAACCTAATGTCCCATCAGTTTGTTAAGCCTTTGCATTTGGCGCGGTCGATAAGGCCGGTTCTCGCACAAAGTGTTTGCAATGGCAGCCCCTCGGCGAAGCAAATGCCGGATCGTTAGTGGCAT
>JAHJSU010000125.1 GCA_018829985.1 Elusimicrobiota bacterium
AAGAAATCAGACAACAAACCGTTTGATCCATAAACTTTCTTTGTGCCCTGGTGTCTTAGTGGCTGAGTAATTACTAAAAATCAGCGTTATCAGCGTTCTATATTCTATTCCGCCATCTCATAGCGACCTGAGTAGTTACAATATTCTCCTAATAGTTGAACAAAAACAAAGTGGAAAATAAAGTAGCTTGTCCCCTTTATGTTCCCTCCCTATAATTAGGACCTTATCATTATCAGGGCCATTTTGAATCGCTTTACGGCCTTCAGGGCGTGAGGCTTGTTGGCGGGCATGATGATGAATTTCCCCGCCTTCACCTTGTTGGGCTTGCCGGAAATAATTATCTCGGCCTCGCCGTCCAGGATCTCCACCATAGCGTCGAACGGGGCGGTATGCTCGCTCAGGCCCTGCCCCTTGTCGAAAGAAAAGATGGTGACCGTGCCGGCCTTCTTCTCTATTATGGTGCGGCTGACCACCGCGCCCTTATCGTAGGCCACCAAGTCTTTCGCCTTCAGCGCCTTTCCCCTCAAGTCTTCTCTCTGTTCCGCTTTTTTCATATTTTTCTCTTTCTTCCTTTAGCCTTCATCCTTAAGCCTTTAGCCTTTCCTAATTCAGCGTTTGCCTGAAGCGTTTATACGCCAGCCCGGCCGCGAACAGCGCCATCAGGGCCAGCGCGCCGAGGTTGGTCCAGAAAACGTGGGCATCCCCCCCTTTCAGCATGATGTTGCGCAGTATGCGGACGAAATACATCAGCGGGTCCAGGTAGGCGGCGGCTATCACGGCCTTAGGCATGTTTTCCACCGGATACAACACGCCGCTCATCAGTATGGCGGGGAACAGGAATATGAACCCGCCCAGCATGGCCTGCTGCTGGTTCTTTGAAATGGTCGAAATGAAAGTGCCCACGCTTACCGTGGTTATCACGAAAGCAAGGGCGCCCAGGGCCAGCTGCCACAAGGCCCCGCGCACGGGCACGCCGAATATCAGATAACCGGCTATTACCACCAGGACCACGTTCGCGAGCCCCAGCAGGATATAGGGCAGGGTCTTGCCGAGCAGTATCTCCGCGTTGGAGAGCGGCGCTGAAACTATGGTTTCAAAAGTGCCCAGCTCGCGTTCGCGCGTCAGCGACATGGCAGTGAGTATTATGGTGATCAGGCAGGCCAGCATGCCCATGACTCCGGGCACCAGGAACATCGAGGATTCCATGGCCGGGTTGTAGAGCACGCGCACGTCGAACTTAAGCGCGGCCTCCCCCCGCGCGCCGTATTCCCTGACGGCAGCAGCCGCTATTATGTTCTTCGCATATGCCTCAACCGCCCTGGCCTTGGCGGCGTTGGAAGCGTCCACCAGCAGCTGTATTTTACCGCCGCCGCGCCCTGCCGAGCGCGCCAGGCCTTCTTTCGGGGATATCAGCGCGGCGTCGGCCCGGCCGGAGGCGATAAGTTCAAAAGGGTCCGCCCCGGGCATATGGTTGATTCGGACGAACCAGCCGGAGGCGTAAAAGCCCTCCGCTACGCGCCGGAACATGGCGTCTTCCGGCTGCGAAAAAGCCGCAAGTTTAATGTTTTTTATTTCCGTGGAAAGCGCCAGGCCGAAGATGGTCAGCTGTATTATCGGCGCCCCGAACAGAAGCACGCGCATCCTGACATCGCGCAGCGTCTGGATCAGTTCCTTTCGCATAAAAGCCCTCAAAGTCCTGTTCATAAATCTTCCCTAGCCCCTAGTCCCTAGCCTCTAGCCCCTGCTTTTTTACTCCAGGTCCGTCTTGAATTTTTTCAGCGCCAGCGCCAGCATTCCCGCGCTCAAAAGCCCCAGCGCCAGGAAAGGCACGGCCAGTTCCCCAAGGTCCGCCCCCTTCAGGATTATGCCGCGCGCCGCCGCCATGAACCACCTCGGCGGCAGCAGCATGGTCAGATACTGGAAGAATTCGGGCATGCTTTCCACCGGGAAAATGAAACCGGAAAGCAGCATGGAGGGCAGCAGGCCGGTTATCATGCCCAGTTGCATGGCCACCTGCTGTTGGCGCGTTATCACGGAAATAACCAGGCCCTGGGAAAGCGCGGCGGTTATGTAAAGCAGGCAGGCCGCCAGATAAAGCACATGGCTGCCCGCGAAAGGAACCCCGAAAACCAGCCTTGCCACAAAATAGACAAAGAACACCCCCGCCAGCACCAGTATTCCGTACGGCGCCAGCTTGCCCGCCATTATCTCCAGCGGGCGCACCGGGGTTGAAAGCAGAAGCTCCATGGAGCCGTTCTCCCATTCCCGGGCCACGGTCAGGGCCGTCAGCAGTATGGCAAGCAGGCCTATTATTATCGCGGCCAGCCCCGGTATGGTGAACCAGCGGCTGTTCAACTCCGGGTTATAGAGGAACCGGGTCTCGGCCGAGAACGGGTCTGCTTCGCTTTCCGCCGAAGGCGCTGCGCCCGCCGGGTAGTATTGGCGGGGACCCGCCGGGTTGTTTGGCGGGAACAATAGCTTCGCAGAACCACGTTTCTTCGAAGCTCCGGGCAAAAGCGCCGGAGCGAAGGAGGACGGCTCACGCGCCGGAGATCCGGTCAGCCGGACCTGGGCGGCGCGCCGTATGCCGGGCAGATAGCCGATCAGCGCCGCCGCTTTGGAATTATCGCTGCCGTCCAGCACGAACTGCGCTTCTACCGCGCCCCCGCCTTTTATTTTCCGGGAAAAGCCAGGCTCTATAAAAAGAGCCGCTGAAGCCCGTCCTGAATCCAGCATGGCTACAGGCCCCGAGCCGGGAGCAATATCTACCAGGTGAAAATAACCGGAAGCCGGGAATATCTCTTTTAGCCTGCGGGCGGCCGGCCCGTTATCGCGGTCCAAGACGGCCAGCTTTATATTTTTGACCTCGTAATCTATGGCATAGCCGAAGAAAGTGACCAGCATCACCGGCAGGCCCAGGGCCAGCGCCAGCGTAAAAGGGTCGCGCAGGATGTGCATCACTTCCTTGCGCGCGATAGAATAGGCTCTGTGAATGTTGAACTGATTCATAGTAAATAGTCTAGAGTCTAAAGTCTAGAGTCTAAAGAAAATAAGGTGTTCCTTATATCTCTAGACTTTCGACTTTAGACTTTCGACTTTAGACTTTCGACTCACCTTTCTCTCCCCTCCACCAGCCTTATGAACACGTCTTCCAGCGACGGCTTTATCGGTTCGGCGGCGGCGCCCGCGGGAAGGGCC
This sequence comes from Elusimicrobiota bacterium, assembly GCA_018829985.1. Lineage (GTDB taxonomy): Bacteria > Elusimicrobiota > Elusimicrobia > Elusimicrobiales > UBA9959 > JAHJSU01. Next base: position 3,199 of record JAHJSU010000125.1, read on the forward strand.
GTCAGCGCGGCCTCCATCGAGCCTTTGTCTTTAAAAGCGGCGTGCCAGCGCATGCCGTGCGGCGAAAGTTCCAGCAGGCCGGGAGCGCCTTTGATCTCTTTAAGGAACGCTTCGTCAACCGCGCCCTTAAAGTCCAGTTCAGTCATAGGCCCGGGGAAAGCTGACTTTTTCAGCTCTTCCGGCGAGCCGAGAGCTATAAGCCGGCCCGTGCGCATAAGGGCTATGCGTCCGCAGTTCTCGGCCTCGTCCATGTAATGGGTGGTCACGATCACCGTCTTGCCCAGGCCGGTTATTTTTCGTATCAGTTCCCAGAACCGCGCGCGGGACGCCGGCGCCACGCCGGAAGTCGGCTCGTCAAGGAAAACTATCTCCGGGTCGTGCAACATGGCCGCGGCCAGCGCCAGTTCCTGCTTTATGCCGCCGGGCAGCGACGCTACCATTGAAGAAAGCGGCTTGTTAAAGGCTATGAGTTTAAAGAGTTCTTTGCGGCGCTTTGCCGCGTAGGCCGGGTCAAGCTTGCGCAGGCCCGCGGCAAAATCCAGGTTCTCGCCCACGGTCATGTCGTTATAAAGCGTGAATTTCTGCGACATATAGCCTACTATCTTTTTTATGCCCTGACCGCCGTCCTCAAAACCCAGGCCCCCAACGCGCGCCGAGCCCGAGGCGGGCGCCAGCAGGCCGGCCAGCATGCGTATGGTGGTCGTTTTACCCGCGCCGTTGGCCCCGAGAAAGCCGAATATCTCGCCCCGGTTGACCGAAAAAGACACGTCGTCAACGGCGGTAAAGCCGCCGAACTTTATCGAGAGGCCTTTTACTTCCAGGGCGGGGCCGGCGTTCATTTATGCGCCCCCTTTTTTATGAATATTTCCTCGAAATTAACTGCGCCTGTCTGCTTAAGCACCGCGCGCGGCTCGCCGGAGGCCAACAGCCGCCCGGAATCGAGCAGGTGGATCCTGGCGCAGCGCTCGGCCTCGTCCATGTAGGCCGTTGAAACTATTATCAGTATTTTATCCGCGGCCAGGCCGTAGAGCAGTTCCCATAACTCGCGGCGGCTTATCGGGTCCACGCCGTTGGTCGGCTCGTCCAGCAGCAGCACGGACGGCGAGCGCAGCAGCGCGCACATCAGCCCCAGTTTTTTATACATGCCGCCGGAAAGCTGCCCCGCCCGGCGGTCCGTGAACTTATCCAGCCGGGTTATTTCAAGCAGCTCTCCGGAGCGTTTAGAATAAACGGCCGCGTCCAGCCGGTAAAGCTCCCTGAAGAACTCAAGGTGCTCCCGCACCGAAAGGTCCGGATAAAGGCTTGCGGCCTGCGGCAGATAGGCAAGGCTCGGGCGCAGTTCGCCGAAAGCGGCCGCCACGCCGTTCCTATCATATCGGATGCCGCCTGCGGACGGTTTAAGCAGCCCGGCCAGCAGGCGCAGCATGGTTGTTTTCCCCGCCCCGTCGGAACCTATAAGCCCGTGAAGCAACCCGGCCGAAAAGTCGATGGAAACCCCGGCCAGCGCAATTGTGCCGTTAAAGGATTTCTTTAAACTTTCGGTTTTTATGGAAAATGATTTCATAACTATAAGGGTTTGAGGGTCTAAGGGTTTGAGGTGTTAAGGGCATATAATGAACGCCGCATTTCATTTTTTTCCACCTTTAAAACCTTAAACCCTCAAACCCTTCGCCCCTATTCCTGATCCGGCAGCTTTATCTCAAGCGTCATGCCCGGCTTAAGGGTTTCGCCGGGGTTCGGAAAGCCGACCTTGACCGCGAAGACCAGCCGGGTGCGCTCCTTGCGGGTCTGCACGTTCTTGGGCGTGAACTCCGCCTCCGGGTATATCACGCTTATGCGGCCCGGGAACTCCCGGTCGTCCGCCTCCGGCAGGAAGCCCGTGACTTCCATGCCGGTCTTCAGTTTGGCCAGCATATCGTGCGGCACATATATGTACGCCCACACCTCGGAGAGGTCCGCGACCGTGGCAAGCTTCGTGCCCGGCGCCGCCAGTTCTCCCTTCTCGCGGTAGGCATACAGCAGCCGGCCGGAAACGGGTGACTTTATCGAGCACCATTCCACTCTCAGGGCGGAGTCGTCCCGCTTGTATTTGAGGCGGTCGTAGTTCTCCTTCGATACCGAGCCGCCCCGGTACAATTCTTCGGCGCGCTTGAAATCCCCGGCGGATACGGCGGCGGCAAGCTTCAGGTCGGCGCAATCCAGGACCGCCACGGCCTGGCCTTTTTTTACGGACCCGCCTTCCCGCGCGCCGTAAGACTCTATCACGCCCTGTACCCGCGCCGAAAGGTCTATCTCGGTGGCCTCCACGGTCCCGCTGTAGCGGAAATCCCTTTCAGCCCTGGTCTTGAAAAAAACCGCCGCGGCCAGCGCGGCCAGTATTATAACGGGGATGATTATCTTCTTCATAAAAGCCTCCTTGTAACAGCAGGTAAAGGTAGAGGTATAGGTGAACAGCAGTGTAGAGGTGGAGGTGAAGGTAGAGTAAGAAAATGCGGCTGCTTTACCTATACCTTTGCCTACACCTGCTGTTTCCTATGCCGTAAATATTCGGTAAACCCGTGTATCTTTCGTAGGTTCTTGTCGCCTTATATGTAGTTGCAGAGCTTGCTCTGCGTAAAAGGGCAAAGCAAGCTTTGCCACTACAGGAGCAAATAACGGGTTCACCGAATATTTATCCTATGCCTTTACCTATACCTTATTTAACCCCGGGCCCCAGGCTGTCGAGCAGGGCGAGCTTGAGCAGTATCTCGGCGTTGGCGGACGCGGCCGTGGTCCTGGCCTGCAGCGCTTTAAGGTTGGCGCTCTCCACCTCCAGCCAGGTGCCGCTGCCGGTCTTGTAAGCTTCGTAGGACAGCCGCGCCGCCTCCTCGGCTTCCGCCACCGCCCCGATGTTCAGCGACTGCTCGGTCAGCAGCGCGCGGTACGCGTCTTTGGTCCCTTCAAAATCTTTCCGGGCGGCGCGCAGGGTTTCGTCCCGGCGCTCCAGCGCCGATGCCGCGTTCATTTCCCCCTCTTTCCGTTTTTCTTCGGACCGGCCGCTTTCGAACAGCGGCAGCGAAAGCGAGAGCGAAGCCGAATTCTGCATAAAGGAATAAATGTTCGGGCCGTTCGGATAGTCGAGGGAACTGCGCGCCCACAGGGTAAGGCGCGGCAGCCGCTCGGCCTTATAGGTTTCGGCGGAAAGCCGCCAGGCCGCCGCGGCGTTCTCCAGCGCCGCGGCCGCGGGCAGCGCCGGGTCCACCCGCTTGTCAGCGGCGCTCATCAGAAGGCTGAATATATCCTCGTAGCGGTCCGCCTTCACAAAAACCCCTCCGGCCTCGCCGCCGTAATCCCGGCCGGCCATGCGCGCGTCAAGCGGCTGCGAGACGTCCCCTTTCAGTTCCAGGCCGGCCGCGAAAGCCAGCTCGCGCAGCGCCGAAGAGAGCTCGCTGCGGGCCCGCAGCAGATCGCGCCGGCGAGCCGTCACCTCCTGGCGCGCCCTTATGCCGTCCAGTCGGCTGCGGGTCCCGGTCTTTACGCCCAGTTCCATATCCTTAAGCTGACTTAGGGAAAGCTGCAGGTTCTCGCCTATCAGGTAGACTTTTTCCAGCGCCAGCTGCATTTTAAATTAGGCCCTTCGGGCTGACTTTTTTAGCCTTTGGCCGCAAAATGTAACTACAGGCCTGTCTTGTCTCGCGCAAAGCCGCAAAGCTCGCAAAGAAAAGCGGGCATGCATCTGTTTTTTTGCGCCTTTGCGCCTT
>JAHJSU010000126.1 GCA_018829985.1 Elusimicrobiota bacterium
AGCATGGCTTCCGTTGCCGGCGCGGCCACAGGCCCGCTTATGGCGGCCCTACGCAGCCGCAGCCCAGCCGCCCAGCTCGGCCAGGGTTGCCGGCCAGAGGGGCGGCTCGGCTGCGGCTGTTCGCCCCACCGCCGCGCCCTGCGGTCGCGGCGCCCGCCCGCCAGAGGCGGGCCGGTTCGTGGGGCCTCCGGGCCGCCTTTATCCCCACCCCTGCGCGGCCGCGCGCCCCCCTGGCCGCTGGCGCGGCCAGGCCCGCGCAAACAACCGCGGCCTTGCCAGAATAAGATTTTACAATGCGGTATAATAATTATGTTAAGGAAAACATAAACCGGGGGCAACAATACCCTATGTTTACTACAAACCAAAAATTACCATGACTCTCTTTGATCCTATTGCATTTCTTCGAAAGCTCGCGAGAAATCTACGCGAGACGGGTCAACACAAAGAGGCCCAGTGGATTGAGGAGATAAACCTTGCCTATAACGCTCGGCTACCTCTGTCCGCAGGAACGAGGGGTAAGCTTGTTGACCTTATTGATAAACTCAAGGGATCTGGTGCCTCTACGGAAGCGGTGAGTCTTTCCGAGTTTTTGCGCATAATAGACGGAGGCCAGCAGCCGGTAGACAAAGAACCAACACAGCCGGAGGATAAGGACTGGCCGGATGACGACAAGGGCCTCCTGGTGTCGCGCAACGGTCCGGACGGGTTGGTGTATTATGGCATCGTTGTCGGATCAAAGGACGACATGTGGCGTGTTAAGTGGGACGAGGAATCTGAGCCGCTGCTCTACAGGCGTTCCGCTGAGATCGAAGTCGTGGAACTGCGCCTAGGGGATGCTGTTAGAATCGTGAACACGGGCGAAGAAGGGGCGATTACGACGATCACGCCCCCGCAGAACGGTCTGCGGCGTGTCGGTGTGAAGGTTGGACAACACCTCAAGTACTTGCAGGAATCCAGCGTCCGCCCCATCGGCGTACCGGTGGACGTGGACACGGCGCGATGGTGGCTTAGAATCAACGGTGCCAAGCTGCGATGTGCCTATCTTTATGACGAACGAAGCCAGCTCGCTGCATTCAGGGCCGACTTGAAGCCGCATCAGGTTTTTGTTGCCCACCGAGTGGTCATCGAAGAGCCCCATCGGTTTTTGCTGGCCGATGAGGTCGGCCTAGGTAAAACAATCGAAGCGGGGATGATCATCAAAGAATTGAAAGCACGAAAGAAGATTCAGCGCATTCTCTGTATCGTGCCAAAGAATCTTGTTAACCAGTGGGTTCTGGAAATGCGGGAGAAGTTTAACGAAACCTTTACGCCACTTCGGAGAGAGGTAATGCAACAGCTCCGCGAGGAGCACCCGGGTGCAAATCCCTGGGAAACACGTGATAGTTTCATCTGTTCACATCAATTCATCATCTCTGATGATGAGAGACAAGAACTTGCGTTGGACGCCCCTTGGGATTTGGTAATCGTTGACGAAGCACACCATGTCAGGCGCACAGAGGATCTTCACGGGGACATTCGTACTACGCACCTTTACCAGTTCCTCGCCAAGTTGGCGCCTAAGTGCAAACATCTTCTTCTGCTCACCGCCACGCCGCTTCAGTTGAGCCGTGTCGAACTGTACTCGCTTGTAGATCTCTTGGATGAAGCGCTTTTTTACGATGAGGCGGATTTCGACGCACACTGTGAGTCTCTGGCTGGTTTAAATATGCTTGCAGAGAAGGCAAATGATTTTGGGGCACTAACCAAGCAAGAACAGGACAGGCTGGTCGATCAAACACACGAACTTATAACGCGAGAGCATTTATGGAAGGGCACGAAGGACGAACTGCGGAAACTCTTACTGGAAACAGGTAATGACAGGCGTCAGTTCATGGAGATTCTCTCCGGAGCCCATCGCTTGAGCGAGGTGATGATAAGGAACAAAAGGCGCTGGGTTAAAGGCTTTCCCCAACGGCGGGTGAAGATTGTCCAGGTCACGCTTTCGGCTGAAGAGAAAGCTGCGTATGACTATGTGTCGGAATATGTCCGAACCGGATATCGGTCTTCGGGTATGCACGGCGGCAATGCTCGGTTTCTTGCGGTCACATTTAAGCGCCTCTTAACCAGCAGTTCCTACGCTTTAAAGCGCTCATTTGAGAAACGATTGGAGCGTATCAAGCAGCAACCGCCTCCGGCGACGGCGAGCGGAGAAGACGGGATCGAGGACGGCACACCGATTGCGGATGCGCTGACCGACGAGTTCGGCAGGACATTTCTGAAATCAGTACAGGCAGAGGTCAACGAACTCAAAAAGATGATCGCGATGTTGAATGTGATCAAAAGCGATACGAAGGTAAGGTTCCTGCTCAAAGAATTAAGGGCGCTATTGAAGAAGAATCCGCGTGAGAAGATACTGATTTTTACTCAGTTCATCGAAACCTTGGAGTACGTCAAAGGCGTCTTGGAGGGTGATGGAGTCTCCGTCGTTCCCTTTCACGGGAAGATGAGTGAGGATGCAAAGGAAAAGTCCGTCGCAAGTTTCCGGGACGCTGCCGGCGCTAACGTCATGATCTCAACGGAATCAGGAGGAGAGGGCCGTAACCTCCAAGTCGCTCGCGTGATGTTCAACTACGATCTACCTTGGAATCCAATGCGGATAGAACAACGAATCGGCAGAATCGACAGAATCGGTCAGAAGGCCAGCGAGATTCTCATCTTCAACTTGTCGATTAAGGGAACGATTGAAGAGCGAATCCTAGACGTGCTCCAACACAGAGTCCGGATTTTTGAGGATACAGTGGGTGGACTGGAGCCCCTGCTGGGAGAACTTGAGAGGGAGTTGGAGCCCATTTTAATGGAACCAGACGATGGCCAACGCTTCGACGAGTTCGCAAAAAAGTGGGAACACGTGATGCGGAAAGCGCGAGAGGATGAGGCCAAGGACAAGCTGGCTGACTTTCTAACAAACTTTCGGAGCTTTCGTCCAGCTGAGGTTGACGATATACTCAAAGCGACCCCTGCGTTTACATACCAGCACATCAAGGACTTTATGCGAGTTGCCTTCAAGGTGTACAACGTGCGGCCAAGTTCACAGAAAGAAAAGCATGTGTACTTCGTTCCACTCTCTAATGAATTTCTGGAGCTAGTTGGGAAGCTTCCCCTTGGCATGGCAAAAAAATTTCGCGCTACATATGACCCAGAGACTGCGAAAGCGATAGGGAATCAGATCGAGTTTTTGGCTGTAGGCCATCCAGTGATAGATACAACGATTGAGCGGGTGACTTCGCCGAGATATCCAAGGACGGGCCTACTATGTCTAAATTCGTTAGGATTAGTGAGCGCGGGTATTCTGTTCCATTTTTTAATGAAGACGCGGGTTGGGCCGACCGTGATAGATGAACGCGTTGAGCCAGTGTTCATCGATCTGGAAGGAAAGATTGACCCCACTCTGACCGAAAAGGTCGCCAATTTCGACTCCAAGAGTCTCGAAAGGCTTTCTGTGTCTAACGGAACGATTCCCCAGGAGGCTGCTTCGCGAATGGAGGGCTTACGTCAAAAGGCAATCGACCATGTTCTTGCTCGGTGGAAGAGAGATCTCGGTGATCGAGAGTCCCACATAAACTTCCGTCGCGAAGCTCAAAGGCGAAAGCTGGAACGATTCTACAATAGGAGAGAAGAACGGCTAATCAAGAAGCTGGAGAAACTGAACGAGAGAATGGAGAGAGCTCAGATTGCTGGCGGCGACCAGGCCAGAATTATACCGGTCTGGCGAAATCAGGCCAAACAGTTCACGGAAAACCTTGCGCGGATACCTAGGGAACGTGAGGGAGCACTTAAGGAATTCTTGGGTGACATTAGGCCAGAACCGGAGATTGAACCCCTAGCCGAAGCTTATTGCGAGTTATAGAATCCAGTCCGTCTACTTGTGTCTTTATGGGGCGTTGTTTAATCGCTCCCCCGCTACCCAAGCTGCCGTCCAGGGTTTCAGATCCATAGAACGCAGACTAAGACGATACGCCCCCAGTGTCGCAAAAATCCAAATTTCCCTTTTCCCTTTTGGAGTCGCAAAACTTATAGGAAGGCGACACTGGGGGAGGGTAGGGCGGGGGGCAACCAGGGGAAATTTAACCCGTTCGCCGCCGCAGCATTCTCCCCCCGGCATAGCCGCCGGCCAGCCCGGCAGGGGGGCCAGCCGGGCTGCGGCTGTTCGCCCCACCGCCGCGCCCTTTGGTCGCGTCGCCCGCCCGCCATAGGCGGGCCGGTTCGTGGGGCCGCCGGGCCGCATCTCGATTCCCCTCCCCTGCGCAGCCCGCGCAAATAACCGCGACCTTGCGGGAATAAGAAAAGCTGTATAATGATTAACGTTCGGGAATACTAAATCTAAGTAAATTAGGGCGCTAATCGAGGGGACAATGTCTAAACAAAATAGAGTAATGGTTTGGTGCTTTTCGTTTTTACTTTTAGGGCTTTTGCAGGGTTGTTCCCCTGGTAATTTCTATTTAAAAACTGTCGCCGCAAAAGACGCGAAGATTACCAGTGATATTAAAATCGCGGTTATCCCGGAAAACTGGTATTGGCTTGGGGTATCAAACTTTTTACCTCGGGCTTTGATTACTGAATTTATGGATTTGGGCTTTACCGTCGTTGAGCGTGCACAACTCGAGGAAGTATTTCAGGAGTTAAAGCTGAATGCTTCCGGAGCCGTTAAGGATGAAGAGAAAAAGAAATCAGATAAAGGACTGGATTTTGCGGTCCTCGACAAAACATCGATTAAGAAGATCGGCGAGTTGCTGGGCGTAAATGCGCTTTTAGTTTCGTATATTGTTCCCAGCTACAACGAGAATGTTGTAAACCAAGCAACCTTCCGCCTGGTTGATGTGGAAACAGCCCAGGTTTTATTTAGCGTCACATTTATTAACTCTTCAACTGATGGAACGAAACTTCTAAAAGCTGGTGGCGCTGTTTCCACTAGGCAAGTTATAAAGGCAATTTCCCTTAGTATTGAGAAACTGCTTAAAGGTGAAAAGAAATTAGAAGGGAAAATGGGGACGCTCGACGTAACAGTGAATCCAATTAAGAGATAATGGAGGTCGCCTCAGGAAACGGAAAAAATCGTACGCTAAGGCTCCTGAGGCGGCCCCTTATTGCGCTTAAACGCACGAATGTTGGTTCTGGGCCTTATGCGCCAGCCGAGGAACGGCTGGCTCCCGGCTTCGCCGAACAACGCGGTATACTGCATCTTATGCTCGCGGCGTCGCACTTTGCCCGTCGCTAACGCGGCGGGCAAGCGCTCCGCTCGCTCGCCCTGCGGTGAAGCCAACCCCATGTGCGCGCCGCTTGATTTTCCTTTGTTAACATTGTAAGCTTATTAAGGGGATAAGGAGAAAAATGAAACCAAAGACTTTCGGAGATCATATTCGTGAACTACGCGGAGCACGAGATCTTACTCTTAAAGAGTTCGGAGACAAACTGGACAGCGCGACAGCCCCTTTTTTATCCGACATTGAACTTGGTCGCCGGTATCCATCCCCTGATTTACTGGAAAAGATGGCCCGTGTCCTCTTAACATCAGTTGCGGATTTGAAAAGCTATGATACACGGCCTCCTATCCAAGAGTTAAAGAAGAAAAATGATGAGAATCCCCAATATGGTCTTGCTTTCCGTAAACTTGTGGAATCAAATATAAGCGCTGAAGATTTAATGATATTTATAAAAAACAACACTAAACGACCCAAGTAATGAAAACCTACCGTTGCACAAATGGCCCCTTCCCGGAACGGAATCACTTCACCCCCGAGGAATTTGAACAGATTACCGCTGATGAATTGCAGAAGGTGAGCTTATACCCGGATAATCCGGAGCCGATTCGAATTGACCGCTTTATAGAAAAACGATTCAACATCTCGCCAAAGTATGAAGTTCTACCTCCTGGTGTGCTTGGATATACGCAGTTTGGTTCCCAGGTTGAAGCTATTGTTGTTTCTCAGTCTCTTGCGGAAGACCAAACCCCTGTCTCGCGCCGGCGAGTAAATACTACGTTAGCACATGAAGCGGGACACGGATTTCTTCATGCCTATTTATTTATGTTGGCATCTGCAAAAGATATCACTCCTTTCTTAACTAAAGAATTTGATGTTGATTCTCACCGGATCCTTTGTCGCGATGATATTATCCATGGAACTGAGCAAGGTGGTGCGCGACGTCGTTACGCTGGCCGATGGTGGGAGTTCCAGGCGAATAAGGCTATGGGGGCGTTGCTCTTACCACGTGAGTTGGTAATCAAGTGTCTTGATACTTTGCTGGTGGACCGTGGAAGCTTTGGGGAAAAATGGCTTACGCCGGGGCAGCGGGAGGCGGCGGCTCAAAAACTTGTGAGTGCTTTTGATGTAAACCCTATCGTTGGACGGCTTCGGTTACAGACGCTTTATCCGGAGGGAGACGAACAGCAATTGACATTTTAATTTTTTTTGTCTATACTATAAGCTTAGTAAGCTTATAGTATAGTAATAAGGAATTGTTATGGCTGATAAAGCAAAGTGGTCATCGTATGAATTAAACATCTACACCCCTGATACCACATGGTACGATGTCGCTGGTGTGTATGTGTTTTGTGGTGTTAACGCACAGAATCGGTGGGAAGCTTATTATGTTGGTCAGGCTGAAAGCTTCTGTGATCGCTTCTCTTCGCATGAGCAGTGGTCCCCCGCGGCACGGTTGGGCGCCACACATATCCATGCCTTAGTGGTTCAGCTGGCGGCCACGCGGGATAGAATTGAGCGCGAGTTGATCCAGGCCTGCCAGCCGCACCTGAATACTCAGTTAAAGTGAGGCTGCCGCCTAACACAACTTTTAGTTGTGTTATAGCGGCGATTAGCGTCACGGCGTTATATAGTGGGCTAAGGCCCGAGGAGAAAAGTTAATGATTATTAACCGAAAGAAAAACAACATAAGACTTACATCGCCTAAACCGTGGCTATACAGCGGCGTCATCTTGGCGTTCTTGTTGGCCGGCTGCGCCACTATCTCTGTTTATGATCCAACGTCCTATAAAAACGCTACGGATCTTAAAGCCGAGAGTTTATTGGTCATCCAGAAGGCTACGGACGCCGCCGACAAGCATACCGCCGAGATCAATCAAGTTCGGATTGAGTTGCAGAAGAACTTTGAGTACGAAAACGGCAAAGGAAAGTTAAACAGCTTGACCGTGCGTCAATGGCAACTATTGTTAGATCCTAACGGCAACCTCCTTGCTGGACTTCTTAAGAAATGGGAAGCCCAGAATAAGGGATTTTCTCAAGCCTTTGTGGATGGTGTCTCTAAGAACATTTCGGACGCCTTTGATGAAATCATTCGGTTAGAGCAGCACAAGGTTAAAAAATAACCAAAGGAGTAAATAAAATGATCGACACCAACGCAGTGTTCCAGGAAATTAATATAGGGATTGCTCAGATCGTAAAGCAGGCTGCAGGCCAGTATGCTGTGCAAGCCGAACAAGATGTTAAAGCGTTTAGCGACGGCGCTAAGGTTTATATCGTGGAATGGGTGCAGCAACTAAACGAAGGCAAGATGTCGAAGGACGAGTTTGAGTTTCTTGCCGCGGGAAGATTAAAAGATCTCCCGCAAATGCATACTCTAACCCAAGTCGGCATAGCCGCTGCCACACTCGATGCGACGCGCACTAAGATCGTTAATTTTGCGATCAAGACTATCAGCGCACGTATTGGATAATCTTGCGATGGGTTAGAATTACATATCTAGCCGTGGACCCTTTTTCCTGCCTGGCTGGAACTTTACTCAGAAGCGGGTGCGCTTGCTGCGCGCCCGCGCCGGGAATTTTTACTCTCGGCTAAATACCAAACCAAAGACAATCCCCCCCCAGTGTCGTAAAAGTCCAAACCCCTCTTTTCCCCCCTCGTCGAGAAATTTTCCCTTCCGCTCTTTGAGTGTCGCAAAACTACCACTTTTGCGACACTCTGCTACGGCCAGATACCCCAGCCTGGCCGTGAAATAGCCGCGCCTGGCGCGGCGTGGCCAGCCGCTAGGCCGCATGGGGGAACTCTTTATTATGATTACTATAAAAAAATTCAGCCGGAACTTGAATTTCCGGCTGAATTCCCTCCTCTCTATATCTGGTAATAATTAAACAAACTTAATAACAAGTTTTTTACCAAATATATGTGCCAGTTTTAGTAATGTCGCAAATGCCGGCACATGATGTTCTTGTTCCAACCGCGAAACAACTTGTTGTTTCGTGTTTATCTCTGTTGCCAGCTCCGCTTGCGACATATGAGCTTTCTCCCTAAGCTCAATTATTTGATGAGCAAGGTTAAGCTCGGCGAACGCTTTTTCAATGCGTTCTTTCGCTCCGGGGATTTTATACATCTCCTTTTTAAAATCCTCGAAGTCACGATACTCCACCCTTCCTCTGCCCCTCTTGTCCTTTTCTTTCATTTGTCCACCCATTTTGACACGTGCTTTGTTTTTATTTTTTCTTCTCCATTCAAAGTGATAGTTATTCTACAGCTAAGGTCTTACTTTGCTGATCCGCCCAATATTACTATTTCAATCTTTTTGCTTAAAATAATCAATCCGAATTTTCTGCGCGCGCTCTATCTCGCTTCGGGGGGTGGCGTCGGTCTTTTTAAGAAACCCATGTGTCAGAATGATCAATCGGTCATCAAAAAAATAAAGTATTCTGATCTCTAAATGTGCGCATGCGGTCCGTAATTCATAAACTTTGTTCCCTAAGTATTCCACGTATGGGCGCCTTGCTAGGTTGCCATGGTCGTGCAAATATTGAATATTTACAGTTATTCGTTCTCTTATGTGTTGTTGCAATCCTTTAATAAACTCATATGCGTATTCTTCACCTTTCGCTGACTTAAAGAACTTTAATTGAAACATGATCCCTCCTGGCTCGGCCCTCCCCCCAGGCGCAATTTATTTTGTCTAAAATAGTATACAACCATCTAGTTGTAATGTCAAGGGGTAATTTTATCAACTACGCTGCGGCCTGTAGGCTGCCAGCGGCACGCCCCGTTCGTCTTCCACCCATAAAAGCGAACTCCCCGTTCAAACCTGATACCGCCTCCGTCGGGCTACCTTTTACGCATTGCGCACATAGTTCGCCTTTTTCAAAAAATACGAATTCCTTAAGCGAGTTTTCTGTACCATTGCTCCCTATATACCAATCCCTTATGGCCCCAAAATGCACGAATGTTGGTTCCGGGCCTAGATGACTTGACAACCTCATTTATAAGCTATATAGTTTATATTGAACAATGTTAAAAATTGCCATTTCCACCCATAAAGGCGGCGCCGGAAAAACAGTCACCGCCATCAACTTAGCAGCCGGTCTCTCGCGCACGATGAAGACGCTGCTTATCGACCTGGATCCGCAGGGCCACGCAACATTGGGCCTGGGCATTAATATTGGTTTAGATTCGCCCACTATCTCGGATATCCTCCAGGACCAGCGCATAAGTTTAGAGAAGATAATCCATCCCGTAACTAAAAATTTATTTCTTGCGCCAGCGAACATTCGCTTGGCGCGAGTCGCAGAGATGCTTTACGCCGGTGTGCGCCGCGAGGAGCGTCTGGGCTTGGCGTTGTCTAAGGTCCGTGACTTTGACCGCGTAGTAATAGATTGTCCGCCATCCCTGGGGACACTGAC
>JAHJSU010000127.1 GCA_018829985.1 Elusimicrobiota bacterium
CCGATCCGGACATTAATAAGACCCCCACAGAATTCAGCCTGAGTGGCACAAAACTATCCGGAGAAACGCCGGGTCAGACGACAACAAAACAATCCCCCGTTCTATTGGCGTCCGCGTCGTCGGCAAAATCCCCGGCTGCCCCCACAGCATCCGCAAAGACCGCCGGTTTAACGCAAAAAGCCGAAGCGGCTTCTGAAAATACTCTACCTACTATGTTCCGAAGGCGCGACAATCTGCGCGGGAGGGGGAGGGTTGTCTTGTCAAAAACCTTGTCAATCTCCTTCTGATCCTGAAGCTCCAGGATGGTTGATGAGTTGTGTGAGTGGAGATGATTGTGTAAGTGGAGAAACCGGCGATGAATGTCCTCCAGGTCAAGTCCGCACTGGGTGGCTCCTTTGGAAGAAATGCGTCCCGGCCTGCGGGGGCAAGAAATACAATCTGAAGAAACAATGCTGCGTTAACGAAAATATACTTAAGAAATGCGGTGCCGAATGTTACAATCCCGAGACGGAATGCTGTAAAGATGGCAAAAAGTACGAGAAGTGCGGGGAAAAATGTCACAACCCTAAGAAAGAATGCTGTAAGGAAGGTAAGAAGTATACCGACAAAATAACAAATCTTATCGATTGCCCCAATCGCTATCAAAAACCCGGAACTCCTACAACAAATGGCTGCTCTATGCCTTGGTATGCATGGGCAGTTCTACAAATAAAATATCACGCCATCACGCGGGATAATCCCGTTAGCACAATGACAGCCACAGCATTCGGGCCGTACTGCAATACACATGATATATGTTATGGAACATGTTATAGCGGTACGGATGATCCTGGATACAGGAAAGGTTGCGACGAAACGTTTGGCAAAAACATGTTGAATGTTTGTAATAGCCCGGCAACAGTAAAATTAGGACTGCAGGACCATTGTACTGATATACAAATACAATACGTTGGTCAGACGATGCAATTCGGCGAAACCAATTATACAAAAGCACAACAGACGAGTTGTAAATGCTGTCCGTAACCATGTTGCAATTACTTGCGGGAGAAAGGTGTCTTTTTATGTCCAATCATCTTCTTAAAGTTCCTGTTTTGTGTTGCTTCCTAGTCGGTTTGTTTATGGGTTTTACTGAACGACCGGCATTCGCTGCCGCTGAAGAAACCAACATGTCAGCCATCTTACGGGATATGGAGAATAAAGACGCAAAAATTCGTGAAAACGCCATAATAAATTTTTACAGCATTGATTTGAACAAACAACCAAACAATAAGCGTGATGAGGCGCTGACAGGTTTAAAGCGTCTATTGAAAGATCCGGAAAAAGCCGTGCGGTATGAGGCAGCCAGTGTTATAGCAAGTATTAACTCTTCTTGCACGGAAGCCGTCCCTGTGCTTATTGAGGCGCTTGAAGAAAAGAATAAGTCGGAGGGGAGATATATACAAGAGCTTGGCCGATTCGGCCCGGCCGCGGCAAGCGCTGTTCCGGTAATCATTGAGGCGATGAAAAGACGGCCGGGCGATCACTCATGGGAAACTTTGTGTGCTCTTATTCTGGAAAATATCGGCACGCCGGAGGCTTTGGAAGCGGTAAAACCATATAAGCAGAAGTGGGCAATGCAAATAAAACTGGTAAACCCAATCAGAACATTACGGGACAGCATATTCGGCAGCGCCCTGATGACTTTCGGCTTGTTAGGTTTGTTTTGGTGGAGCCGGATGCGTCGCAAAAAAGGAGATAATATAGTCTGCTGGCCGCTACTAATCCCTGTGCCTTTTTGGGGATTGTTTGTTTATCATGCGTTTTGGCTACGCGCAAACACGGGACCCATAATTACAGTTTGGGAAGCCGAATTTCATTTTAGCGTTGCAATATTCATAATAACCCTGGCTGGAATTATTCCATGGCTGATTAGTGTCCTGCTGTGGCGGAAAAAGGGCGTAATGCCCAGCGCACCAGCATCTTGAATCCGCAATTTTTGGATCCCGCTCCAGCCAGACGTGAATTTCAACCCAGCCAAGGGCCATTTAAAAGCCCACGGACGCTGAGCTCCCCAGGTTTACGCCCCCATACAACCGCCGCCGGCGGCTCCTGGCGCCGCTTTCCCGTCCTAAACGGCATATGGGGAGCAACGGTACAGAAAACTCGCTTAAGGAATTCAAAAACCCTCATCCAGAGACTTTTCCGGGCTTCTTAAAGGTCTCAATTCCCCCCGTTTGGCCCAGAAAAAGCCGATGGCGTTCCCCTCCAATTACACTTTATCCAGCGTTTCGGCGGCGCGCTGAACCTGCATATCCACATCCACGCAGTGGTGACCGCATGCATGTACAACTTCACCAACGCCTATCGAACCGACTTGGGACAAGAACTTACGGAACGGGGCATCCGAAGATTTCGCATGCAGACTTTTAGCCAGACGTACGCCAAGGTGATGATCATGACTGATGAGCACTTTGGAATTTTTGACCTGGAAGAATTTGCGATTTTGCTGGGCAAGCCTCCAAAAGACTTTCGCCCATGGTCAGACGTTGATCCTGAAGCCTTTAAGAAGGAACACGGAATTTCGTAAACAGACAAGAGAGGTCTGTCCTAATCGCAGCCTGTTTCCCTCATTCAGGCACCCAATGCCAGTCATTTAAGCGAAAAGCCCTCACGGCCCAAGCCTCCCCGGCGGTGGGAGGCTCGTTGCGCTCCGCTAAAGACGGAGCGCTTGTAAAGAAATCATCCGTTTGCTAGCAGGTGCCCGGTTCGCCGTTGGACAGGGTACAACCAAACGCACCCGCGGGGTGTCCGGGGCCGTGGGGATTGGATTCCAGGTCGCCGCCCAGTGTTTGGCCCAGGCCCGCGCCGCCCGCCCCAGCCTTATGGCAAAACTTCAGTACGAAAACTATTATCTTGTAACCCGGCGGACATTTTGCTATAAAACTCTAAGTAGTCGGTATATCACAGGGTTAAGGGGACAACATGAAACCAGTACTCCAAGCAGTTTTAATACTCGGGCTTGCCATGCCCGCATTCAGCGCCGCGTCGGCAATAGACTTTGACGGCAAAGGTGATAAGTCCACTAAACTGGGAAATTTAATAAAGGAAACCAAGCAGGATAAATCCCAGCCATTGCTGACTTCGCCGGCAAACACGGATAACACTCCCGCAAAAAAACTCTTTGAAATAAAAGAAGACGGCAGCGAAGAACTTGTTCACATCACCCTGACCTCGGACGGAAAAGAAGTTTACGAGCTTAGGCCGAATACCTACAGTTATTGGACCTTCCACTGCACCGGGCAGAATCTAAACCCATGGGGCGTATGTTGGTCTTATACATTCCGCCCTGCAACAGCCGGGCATAATCACACTTCCACAGATCCGCGTTCGTACTCGCATATAAATCCGGACAACGGCAAACCACTGCCTGTTGAAATCTGCAAATCCGGCCTCACACCAAACACCCCCTCAAGAATTTATTTCAAAGCCCCGGTGTTTTCCACGCTTGTTCTTGACAAAATCAAATTTTCCGGCGGTTGTTCCGGCACACACTCTCATGAGGCACACATCACCGTTACCGCGCAAAATCTGATTCAATTGGCGGAACTTGCAGAAGAGCCGTATTTCGCATTCAAGCCTACCAGCCAATATCATCCGTCAAATCGTTTTGGCACACCGGATACTAATGCCAAAATGAAAAAGATCGCATGGGAATATTATCAGCAGTTCAACCAGAAACTAACAGTTAATGACATGGGCCTTGCTTGGGGAGGAAGATATCACTCTCCACCCATTGAAACAAACGAGATTCCAAATTGCTGGATTGATGGACAATTCCACTTCTATCATCGATATGGACGTCAGATAGACGTGCGCTCATCCACTGTAAACACACCGCAAAAACGGAATTGTTTAAGCGAATTGGCCTGTATATATCAAGTGGATCCTATACTTGAAGGAAAAGTGCCGGGGTCACTTCTGGGGCGCGATGTTTCCATGCTGTCTGAGTCGGAACTTGATGCTTTAGACAGGGTGGAGCATTATCACTTCAATTTTGCAAAACCGACCGATCTGACAGTGACCCCCAGGGACGACTATCGTAAAACGTGCTCTAGTTATCTCCCTCCGGAAGTATCGGTTTGTCCTAAACCATACTCCTTGAAATGAAACTGTTTTTAATTCTGCCGTTGAGTTTACTTTTACCGCGGCTGTGCCTGGCTGAGGTTATTTATGATGTTCCCCCAAGTCCCCCAAGGATTGATTTTGAGTACAAAATCATTCTTTCTACGGGGATGGAACTGGCATTAAAAAAATATGATCCGGAATTCCAGGTATTAAAAGCTGAGGATTTTAATCCGCTCCTGCGAAAAATATATCCGTATAAAGTGTTATGGTTTGATAGAATTGTTACCGGGTATCAAACCCCTCCGGCCGTTATCGGCGACTTTAACGGCGATGCAAAGCCCGACGCGGTTTTGATAGGGCGCAATAAAACACACGGAAAACGGATTGCAATACTATCCAACGGCAATGAATATACCGTGATAGTATTCAGCGCAGGCCCTCTTTTAAAGGAACCAACATCTCTGGATCATGAAAGAAAAGTGGGCAATGTTGAAGGGTGTCTTGAGCTTATTCCGCCCGGCAGAATCAAAGCAGAGCCGGCATATAATCGGCCGGAAATAGATTTAAAGACCGATGCGTTTAAATACGGTGGTTTTGAAGGCAGCCAAGGCATTTACTATTACCACGAAGGTAAATTTGTGGACTACGCCTTGTCTGACTAAACTATCACCCGAACCTATATTCGGCCAGCAAATAAGGCCACGGTTACCGTAATTCCTTAAACTCCGCCAGGAGATTTACATGATGAAAATCAAACCACTGTTTTTTGCGATTCCGATCATTATCTCGGGTTCCCTTTTTGCTTCCGCCACCCAGAAAATAGTTTCTTTCCAGCCTGCAGTCAGCGCGGCAGAGCGCATAAAAAGCGTTGAAAGCCTCCATGGTAAAGTCACGCGGGAGTTTCATATTGTAGACGCGCTTGTGGCTGTCTTCCCGGATAATGTGAAGGACTCCCAGATATATTCACTTGTCGGGGTCGTCAAGGTGGACGACGATAAGTATCTTAAATGGATTGAGGAAACTCCTTTTATTCTATCATTATCTTCGGTTGACATTGCGCTTAAACAGCTAAAAGTCAGCGATTTCCAGATTTCAGAGACCATTCCTGTCCCCACCGTCCCCAATATATCCGATGAAGAAAAAGAAATTCCTTGGGGCGTGAAAAGGGTAAACGCGGCCGCCGCCTGGCCTGTTACTATGGGCGCCGGTATTAAAGTCGCCGTTATCGACACCGGGATAGATTATTCCCATCCGGATCTCCAGGCTAACTACGGCGGCGGCTATAACGCAATAATATCCACAACCCCACCTTTAGATGATCATGGTCACGGCACCCATGTGGCCGGGACCATCGCTGCTGTGCGGGATTTTAAAGGCGTCGTCGGGGTGGCCCCAAAAACTATGCTCTACGGCGTGAAAGTATTGGACAACACCGGCAGCGGCTATATTTCCTGGATAATATCCGGCATAGAATGGGCTGTTGATAATAACGTGGACGTGATGAATATGAGCCTGGGATCTCCTAACTCGGTAGATAGCCTTGCACAAGCAGTAACGGCGGCTTATAAAAAAGGGATTACAATAATCTGCGCCGCCGGCAATACCTCTGGTTCCGTCATCTATCCAGCCAAGTATCCCGAATCCATAGCGGTATCCGCCTCTGATTCTTCCGATAAAATCGCCTCGTTCTCTTCAAGGGGACCAGAGATAGATTTCATCGCTCCGGGAGTGATGGTGTATTCCACTTATTACGGCTCTTCTTATGCAACCATGTCTGGTACCTCAATGGCTTCACCGCATGTGGCCGGCCTGGCGTCATTAGCGGTTTCTTTGGGTGCAGATACCCCTGCTAAAGTTAAAGAAGCTCTTATAAAAGCGGCTGTAAGCATTAACCTTAAGCCGGACGAGGAAGGCGCGGGGCTTATAAACGCCGGCAAACTGGGGTCCCCTCAGAAAACGGAAAAAAACACACGCTAAGGGTTAGCCAACGGCCGTAGCGGCCTGAATTTCCCTGCGCCAACCCTGGCGCAACTGCGCCAGAGGTAGTCTCCGGTCAGGTTGATGTGATCCCAGCCCAACGGCGACAGGTATTGCAGCAGCGTATCGTCAACCGGCTGCGCGCGGCCGCATGTCACCGGGGACACAATACCAATTAGCGGGTAATAAGTATTATGTTCCCCTATTTCCAACAAATAGGGGTTTATTCAGGCGTTTTAACGGCGGATTTCACTGGCCGGATAGATTCTGTAGTTTATTTTATAATTTGGAATAAAAGTAACATCCCCGCCGTGCACCGGCCCTATGGCTGAAAGCAGAAAATAGCCGTCATCGGCTCCGCTCCAGCCGAAATTAAAATGAAAATAAAATTTATGCGGCGCGTCGCCGGGCGCGCCGCGGTTTTCGAGCTTATACGGATCTTAAAGCATTTCGGCCTTGCCGACTGATTACCCCCGGTTCCCGCCTGTCCCCCAGGAAACAGCCTGTAAATACTCGCACCAGGCGAACGGCCCGCCCGACGATGACTGCCAGTTGGTGCCGGCGGCGGACTTATACGACGCCATAGATCCCCCCGCCCCGGCCGACTGACCTCCCCCGAACCACCCGCTTTTACCCTGGCTTTTCCCCCGCCCGGGCGGCACTCTGCGGCTGAAAACCCGCTTACTCCCGCAAGGCGGCCGCAATTTTTGATATTATACCTTTGTTGACCGTTCCCGGCAAAAAAATTCCGGCTGATTTTGGCCGCGCAGCTGCCGATAATCTTGATTATGTTATTATGTTTACTACAGTCCGGCAATCTCTTCGGAGTTGTTCAAAAGCGAGATTGCTTCGCTCCGCTCGCAATGACGAAAGGTAAGGTTCCATCTACTGTCTGAATCGCAGCCTTTTTTGAGACAGTGTGGTTTCCATAGCAGGTAAAGTTTAACCAAAAAATGGCCGGTTCAACAGTGCCGGAAGTCCCTGGTTATAAGGGCATTGGACTGCGGATTTGATGGGCACTAAGGGACACTTCCGTCGCTGTTGATTCTTTCGACTCGTGCAAGCGTATAGGGGACGGTTCTTGATATCTGATTCCGCTGAAAAACCCCCTGTTTTGGAAATGGCGCAAAAATCGCTCAAAAAATTTCTCTCCAGGATCGCGTACAAACGATTTTTGTTTATCGGTTAAGGTGTTTTGATGGTCTTTTTCAAAGTTGATTTTGAGCCAGAGAGGGTTTTTCAGCGGAATCGATTCTTTCGATTCGCGTAAAACCGTTTCAAGCAGTTCCCAAAAAGTTAGTCGCCTCAAGTGCATTAGGCATATAAATAAAACACAAAATATTGGCAAGGGGCAAAAGTTCAATTATTTGCTACAATATTTAACAGGGAAGATTTTTGAAATTTGTTCCATTGATGACCCTTATCGTTTTGTAACTGAGTGTTTTTTACGAGATTCTTGAAATGGGTGTCAAAAAATTAAGGACACCGTTCACCGAACTTTTACTGGAACTCTATGGAAGGGCGAGACAAATGTGAGGGGTAGTTTTTGTAATATTCAAAAAACAGGAGCGTAAATAATTATGGCAAAAGCAAAGTTTGACAGGACAAAACCGCATGTGAATGTGGGGACGCTGGTTGGAATTGTCATACTGCCGTTAATGCTGTGTTTAAGTTTATTTGCAAATGACAAAATTTTTGATTTTGACGGCACGCATCATGGCAGGGGATTATCGTTGGAAAAATTCAATGAAGCCGTTAATTCTCATCTCCCGGCGCCGCATAAAGTCGCGTTGGACGGAATTCTTAAAACTAAGTTTTTCAGGATTACGGAATCGGGCCAGGAGATTGAAGTTTTGCCTGGGGAGTTTTTCGGCGGGAAAGGGTATTACAAATTCAAACCGAACGAAGAGTTTTTCAGCGAAACAACCTGCTCCTATCCGTATGCGGGTTATTGGGACATCTGTGAATACTACAAGTTCAATCCCGGTTACGGTGGACATAACCATAATGGCAGTGTGCCGCCCTACACCTGGAACAATCAACCTGTGCCCAATCCGAAGTGCCGTTATAACGTGCCGGTTAATCAGCCTGTTCGCACATACTTTAAAACCCCTGAGTTTGCAACAAGGGACGACCACAAACGTCAAGCTTGGGGAACTTGTACCGGCGCTATTTACGATATCGTTGATATCAAAATAGATGGCCTAACGCTTTTACCGCCTGCATGGGCGGACAGTCTGCATGGCGGTGTGACTTACTACAATTTGATAAACAATCCCCCTTACTCAGCTTATCATCCAATTAATCATTTTGGTAAGTCACAGACAATAGCCCTTTTAAAACAAATTGCATGGCAGTATCATGGAGAGTTTCCCCGTTCGGAAGTTCTAAATATTAACGACATGAGCCTAAAGTGGGGCGGATTATTTGACATAGATGCGAATTGGCAATCAGGACCCAACGGACACAATAGGCATAGATATGGCAGACAGGCAGACGTGCGGTTGTGGTCAATACCGGTGGGAAATCGTAAAAGGTTCGAGGAAATAAGTTGCAATTTGGGCGTTCGGGCGGAAACCCACGGGAAAAATTGTGAACTTTTATCCGCTTTAGAACAAGATGTTTGGCGAAATACCGATTTTAAATTAGCCCCTTGGAGTGAATTAAGCTCCGACGAACTTGATGCAAAAACACCTCATTATCACTTGGTTTTCCCTAAATTTGACACTGAAGTCGATGACCCACCAGATCAACTCCCACAAAATTGCCCGCCTCCAAATCGGGGGATATTAAAATGAATCTTGCGCTCATTGTGCTGTTGGGTTGTTTCCTTGGGGTAAATGCCAATTGTCAAGAACTGAAATCAGGCCAATCAGCATTTAAGGCATTGTCTTCAACGCAAACTATAAGTATCTGGTTGGAGTCTTGCGAAAAAATAGAAAAGGCAGACAAACCCCCGCAGACGATTGTTGGTTCCGCTGAGTTTCAAAAATATCAAGAATATTTTTCGTTGCTTCCGCTAATGACCAAAGAAAATCTGGAATTCTGCGAAAAACTAAAAAGAGCAAATGATGCGCCAAAGATAGAGATTGATTACAGGGTTATTTTGTCATCTGCTATGGAAAAAGCGCTAAAAGACCATGACCCCGAATTTAAGATTTTGTCATCAAAACATTTTCATCCGTATGCGCTCGCAACTTATAAATTTGGGGATGCGGGGTGTGCTTCCAAATACTATAGACCACTCGGCTCTCCCTCAGCGGTGATTGGAGATTTTAATAATGATAACAAGCTTGATGTTGCAGTCTTGGGATATACGAAAAAACCGAAGGGCGCGATGGAATACAAACCCAGTGAAAAATTTTTAAAACGGCTGGTTATCCTGATATCTGAACAGGACAAATACAAGGCCCATGTCAGGAACATAGAGGAGCTTCCTAAAAATTTTGACCCACAACAGCCCTCAATAAACCTTTACTGGATTGAGATTGTTAAAAACGGGGAAAAAATCACAAACTGTGCGGAAGAAACATTGGAATTAAGCGCAGATGCTGTTAGAGTGAAAGATACGGAAAAAGAAGATGGCGGGCTGATTCTCTACTATGAGAATCATAAAATTGATAGTTTCTCCCTATGTTACTACGGGGGGCGATAAAAAATGCAATGTTTCGCAATATTCGGGAATGGAGTGCGGCATATTACGTATAGCGCTGATACAGGAAGTTAAAATGCGCAAAAGTCAAGAATTAGTCAAGTCGGCCGGGGATTTCTGCACATCTGTGTTAAATTCGTGCTATACGTAGAAGGTGTTCAACGGGCAAGATGGGAAGCCTCCAACAGCACTAAGGCAGTCATAGAAAAAAGGACCATAGATCCCCCCGCCCCGGCCGACTGACCTCCCCCGAACCACCCGCTTTTACCCTGGCTTTTCCCCCGCCCGGGCGGCACTCTGCGGCTGAAAACCCGCTTAGAGAACGGGGCGCAATAATTGCTAATATATCTGATTAATCCGGTCCGGCGGGGACACCGGGCCTGCCTGCCGGCAGGCAGGGAGGAAACCTTTTGCCCGATTTTTGCGTATATATCCTTAAGATGAAAAAAACCTTACTGCTTGCGCTTCTCGCTTTCTGTTTTACCCCCTTTGCGATAGGCCAGGAAATCCCGGCTGCGGCCCCCGCCGCAGACGTTCCCACCGAAATATCAACGTCCCCCGCGCCCGCGCCGGAACCGCCG
This sequence comes from Elusimicrobiota bacterium, assembly GCA_018829985.1. GTDB lineage: Bacteria > Elusimicrobiota > Elusimicrobia > Elusimicrobiales > UBA9959 > JAHJSU01. Next base: position 10,315 of record JAHJSU010000127.1, read on the forward strand.
GCCCCCGCGGTTGAAAATCCAGCTGTTGCCGTTTCCACCGAACCAGCCCAGGCTGAAACGCAAAATCCCGTTCCGGCGCCGGCCATATCCACGGGAACCCTCGCTGCTCCCCCCGCCGCTCCGCCGGACGCGTCCACCGGGACCGCCGTCTCGCCCGCCGGGGAGATCGCCGTTTCGACCGAAGTTCCGACACTGCCCGGAATGGAGCCCCTCGCGCCCGCTCCGGCCCCCGGGGCCGACGCCGTGGGCAAGGGCCCCTGGGAGCCGGCGGAGATAGCCGTTAAAGGCAATATCAATGTTAAGCCTAAAGTCATCACCAGGACCGGCAAGGCAAAGAAAGGAAAGCTTTACTATGCTGACTTCATCAACTCCGATATTGAGGCTATACTGGGCCTGGGCAGCATTGAAAAAGTTTCCGTCGATATAGCGGAGCTTCCCGGCCGGCCCGTGGCGGAAAAGTTCATGAGCCTGGCGGGCTCCTCCGATACCGTCCGCATAACCTATATCGTCGCGGAAAAATACATGATAAAGGGGATCGCCGTAAAGGGCCATAAAAAACTTTCAAAAGGCGCGGTCAAGGACGAGATGTCGCTTAAGGAAAAGGATTTCTTCGATGAACTCAGGATCCGGGAAGACCTCATAAAGATCACCGGCAAATACCATGACAAAGGTTTTATTGAAGCCGCCGCCGATTATGAGAGCCGCATCGACACGGCCGCGCATACCTGCTATCTGACCATAAACGTAAAAGAAGGCCTTAAAGCCCGCATTGCCGAAGTCGCCATCGACGGCCTGAAAGATTTTCCGGCAAAAAAAATAGTAAAGAAGATGAAGAACAGGCCGAAAAAAATTTATGCGCCGCAGGACTTCGCTAATGATCTCAAGGAAATAGCCGACTTTTACAGGAACAGCGGCTACAGCGAATTTAAAATAGACTCCGCCTCGGTGACCTTCAAGGACGACAAAAGCAGGGTGTTCGTGAGACTCGCCGTCACGGAAGGCCCGCGCCGGCGCTTCGGCGCCACCTCATTCTCCGGCAACACGGTCTATATGTCAAAAGACCTGGGCGAAGCCGTCGAATACAAGAGGGGGAAACTCTTCAGCCAGGAGAAACTGGACGACACGATACGGGGGCTCCAGGATAAATACGCCGACAAAGGCTACCTGAAAGCCCGGCTCATGCCCGAGAAAGTCCCCAACGCCTCCACGGGCGAACTCGACCTCGTTTTCAATATCGTCGAGAACGATCCCATCTATGTGAGCCATATAGACGTAGAAGGCAATAAAAACACCAAGACCTACGTTCTGAGGCGCGAGATAGTCCAGAAAGAAGGCGCCGTATTCAGTTCTTCAAAGATCCGGCGCAGCCAGGAAAAGCTTATGAACCTCGGTTTCCTTGACGACGTGGGGATTGCCGTCAATCCGACGCCAGAGCCGGACAAGGTGGACCTGGTCTTTGATATCGTCGAAGGCAAGCCGGGGATGCTGACGGCCGGCGCCGGCGTCTCGTCGAGGGACGGCCTGGTGGGCACCATGTCCCTTCAGCACCTGAATTTCCTGGGCCGGGCCTATCGGACCTCGCTGGCCTGGAATTTCGGCAAACGGGTGCAGGACTACTCATTAAGCTGGACCACTCCGTGGATAGGGGAACACCCGACCTCGCTGGGCGTGGATATCTTCAACACCCGCCGCTTCAGACCTTACCGCAATTCGCTTTCGGCCTACACCGAAAGGCGCACCGGCGGCAAAGTGACGCTGGGTCCGCGCTTTGAGGACGATAAATACCGCCTGATCACCGCCTACACGCTTGAGAACGTGAGAATATCGGGAGTGGAACAGATCTACAGCGGCGAACTTATAGAGGGGACCAGCGTCACGTCCTCCGTCTACGTGGAATTCGCCAGGGACACCAGGGATAATATCTGGGACCCGACCAGGGGCTCCAAGTCTTCGATCGGTCTGGAATTCACCGGCGGGCCTTTTCTGGGCGACGTCAATTATTACAAGCCCACGCTCTCCCACAGCTATAACCTCAAGCTCTTCTCCATAGACGACTACCCGTTCGTGCTGGCCATCTCAAACAAGCTGGGGTTCGGCGCGGGCTTTGGAAAAACCCCCAGGCTGCCGGTTTATGAAAAGTATTTTCTGGGCGGCGCCGATACCATACGGGGCTACAACAACGGCCAGATCGGCCCGGTGGACGGCGGCAAGGTCTACGATATCCTGAACCTGGAATTCCACTTTCCTCTGGCCAGGGAAAGGAAACACACCATCGTACAATGGGCCTTCTTTCTGGATATCGGCAATTCCTGGCAAAGATTTAATAATGTGAGCCTCCGGAGCGGCACCGGCGCCAACGACTTAAAAATTGGCGCGGGATTCGGCATCAGGTTCACCACTCCCGCTTTCCCTATAAGGCTCGACTGGGGCTACGGCTTCAATCATAAGCCGGGGGAACAGAGGTCCGACATCTACTTTACGCTCGGCAATTTGTTCTGACCCGGATTCTTCAGTTGCCTGCCCGCCAAGTAATCAATCAGCGCTGGTTTACACACTTGGCAGGCGGGAAGAATCCGGAAATCCCAAATTCTAAATCCCAAACCGGAACAGTTGTTTTGTATATGAATTTTGCGGCAGTTTGGGATTTAGA
>JAHJSU010000128.1 GCA_018829985.1 Elusimicrobiota bacterium
AACTACTTCTACAGCCGCACTTTACGAGGTAATATTCGGTGAACCCATGTCTCTTTCACGTATCTGCGTAGTTGCAGAGCTTGCTCTGCGTAAAAGGCAAAGCAAGCTTTGCCACTACAGAAGCAAAGTGCGGCTGTAGAGCTACTCAGGTTGTTTAGACTGTAGACTATCAGGCTGTTAGTCAAATCGAATTCTTACCTAATAGTCTAACTGCCTACAGCCTATCTACCTGAGTAGTTACGAACAGTGAACAATTATGCCTGAAAAAATAAATGTCGCCGTAGTCGGCGCTTCCGGCATGGTGGGCGGAGAGCTGCTGAACCTGCTTGAAAAAAGGCGGTTCCCGGTCAGGGGATTCATCCCGTTCAATTCCGGCAGGAAGCCGGAGGCCGTGACTTTCAGGGGTAAAAAGCATCTATGCCGAAAGCCGTCTTTCGCGGCGCTTAAAAAAGCGGACCTTATTTTTTTTGTTTCTACCGATGACGTGTCGGAGCGGTTCGCGAAAAAACTGGCCGCCGCGGGCGTATGGTGCATAGACGATTCCTCGCGCTTCCGCCTGGACAGAACCGTTCCGCTTGTGATACCCGAGGTCAACGCATCCGAGATAAAGCCCGGCCATAGGCTTATAGCCGGGCCTAATTGCACGCTTACGGGCGCGGCGGTGGCCCTTTGCGGCATACATAAAAGATTCAGGATAGAGGAACTGCGCGTTTCAACCTACCAGGCCGTGTCCGGCGCCGGCAAAAGCGCCATGAGGCAGCTGGAAGCCGAGCTGGAGCATTATTTGAAGCGCGGCCGGGTGCCCGAGCTCAAAAAAAGGAAATTTCCGCACCCGATAGCTTTCAACCTTTTCCCGCAGGTGGGCGGCTTCGACCGTAACGGCGTCTCCATCGAGGAGAACAAAGTGCGGGCAGAGCTCAGGAAGCTCTGGTCGTCGCCGAAGCTCAAAATAAGTTCCACCGCTGTGCGGGTGCCCGTCCTGAGGGGCCATAGCCTGAGCGTATGGGCCAAGACCCGCAGGCCCTGGACCCTGGCAGCCCTGCGCGCGGTGCTGGCCAAAACCCCGGGCCTTGAATTTTTCAGCGACCCGTACAAATATCCCACCCCGCTTGCGGCCGTGAAAACTTCCGGCGTAAAGGCCGGGCGACTAAGGGCTTCGGGGACTTCGCCGCGCGAGTTCCAATTGTGGATAGTCTCGGACAACCTTTATAAAGGAGCGGCCCTGAATTCCGTAGAGATTGCGGAATACCTTGTAAAAAATGAACTTCTATAAAACGACAATAACAGTCCTGTTTTTCTGCGGCCTGGCCGCCTGTGGTAAGCAATCCCCTACAACCGCCGCCTCTCCGGCGACGGACCCTGTTACAAGCTCAACTGCGCCGATGCAGTCTGGGGGGATATTGAGCGCCCCGGCTGACTACGTCAAGAACACGGTGGGGCAGGTTGACAAGGCCAAAGAAGCGAAAGCCCTTTACGAGAAGACCGAAAAAGAGCGGATGAACGACCTGGACCAGACCGCCGACGGGAACTGACATCGCATATGCTTGAACGTTTAAAAAAGAAACCCTCATTCCCGTCGCCGAATACCGGGCCTTCATGGAAGAGGCCGGCGCCCTGGCCGGGGCCATAACCCAAAAATAGCCGCGCCGACGCCGCCGAACAAACCCAAAAAACAGATAGGCTTCAAATTAATCCGGTGACATACGACCGGTTTCCCGGCGCTTAATAAGTCTTATACCGCCGGATATCCCGGATATCGCGCGGCCCGGGAGAAAAAGAGGCGGTCACAGCTCGTGACCGCCTCTCCGTAATTAATTCTCCCGCAATAACCTATACCTCAGGCCGGGGTGACCGGCGGGGCTGCCGGCTGGGCCGGGGCCGCTGGGGGAACTGCCGGCGGAACCTGCGGCTGCGGCGCCGTGCCGGACATTGTTCCCATCCTGGTGGACCATACCGCGCCCAGCCCCAGCAGAACACCGAACGCGATTACAATAATTCCCGCCAGCGACAGCAGCCAGCCCAGCAGCGGCACGGCATGCCCGATAAAGAGCGCGGCGGCCAGGAGCCCGTAGCCTATGCAGACCTGGGTTATAAGCGAGGCGGGCGCCGGGCGCTTTATCCCTTCAAAGAACCTCTTCGTCAGCACCACGCTGAAGCCGCAGAACCCCAGTACCTTGGCCGCGCCGAGCAGCAGAAGCGCCAGCGGGATAAGCGGTATCCCCAGAATGGACACGGCCATCATAAGCAGCGCCGGGAACAGCGCCATCACTATCAGGGCGCCTATGCCGGCGGACTTCCAGAAGTTTTCAGTAATTTCGCGGCTGACGGTAGCCACGTTTTTTGGGAAAAATATCGCAGGCAGAACCAGCATCACCGCGCCCAGCAGAAAGAGAGAGCACAAAGCGATCAGCCCCAGCCCCAGCAGCCCGCCGAACAGCAGCGGGTTCAGCGAATTGCCGTTCCGGTGAGCGCCGCGCGAAACTCTCATCAGCGAAGGCACGATGCGTTTGAGCATGTTTAAATTCACGCTGTTTATCCCGCCCTTAAGCGTTACCCCGTCGCCCTGCTCGATATGGCCCCCTATCGACGAAACCTCGCCCTGCACGGTAGCGCCGGCCTTCAGCGTCACGCTCGCGCCTATCGAAACCAGATCCCCGGCGATCAGGCCTTCGGTTTCCACGGGCGCGCCTATGGAAATCAGGTTGCCCTGGATGGAGCCGGAAAGATTTACCGGCCCGCCAAGCGAGACCAGATCGCCGGTCACCGTTCCTTTAACGGCCACGGGGCCGCCCAGTGAAACGCAGTCGCCCCGCAGAGTCCCGATGATCGTTATCGCCTTGTCGGTCACGACGTCTTCGCGCATCGTCTGGCCCTCTTCCACCACCACGTCGGAATGCCGCAATTCGTAATCCTTTGAACTGGACCACCTGGCGTGGCTTGCCGCGGCAAGCGCAAATGTTATCGCGCAGGCCAGCAGAATTGATCTCCCCGATGTTTGCTTTTTCATATTATCTCCTTAGGAGCCTCCGCAGAATAACTTAAACATTTGGCTGACCGAATTTGCGGCGAAACAAGGAACGAGGAGCGCGGCGTACCATTGGTACGTAAGCGACAAGTGACGCAGTTGCAGCCCAAAAGCGGTCAGCCCCCTGGGGGAGGCACATCTTTGGCCGGCTGCCGCGTTGCTCCTCCTCAATGTAGCCCAGCTACACCATCGTCGTCGCGCCTTGCCTGCCTGCCGGCAGGCATCCGACTCAAAGCTGTGCCTCCAAATGCTCAAGTTACTCTGCGGAGGCTCCTTACCGCGTCGGAACGGGTGTATACCGGATGTCTTGAAAGGGCCAGGATGACGGACCCGGCCAAAATCGTGGAAACCCCCAGATAGGGCAGGAGATTCTGCCCGCCCGCCCGGATCATGAGCAGGTCTTTCGCTATGTTTAAAAGGCGCAAAACATCCATGACGATGAACCCCGCTTTAAGCGCGTAAAATTTCAGACCGGATAAAAGCATGGAAGGTTTCAGCAAAACAAGCAGGAGATCGTCAAGATGCGCGCTCGCCAGAAATAAAACGGAAAAGACCGCCGCGCCCAGCCAGCAGGCGGCGGCCGTCCCGACCGCTCTTTCAGCCCAAAGCTTCCAGCGCCGCGGCAGGGCCGCGCGCGCCCCGAGCCCGAGTTCCGCCAGGACCTTCCTGTTAAACTCCCGGGGAAGGCTGTAATAAGGCAGCGAGGCTATGAGCTCCGCTATCGCCGAATCCGTTATTCTACTTTCCATATCGTGCCCCTTCATACATGAATACGCAAAAACTCCGGAAAAGGTTTCATTTTTCCGCTGTTTCAGGCCGCGCCGGGGCCTGAAGCTTTTCTCTCATCAGCGCCTTGGCGCGGAACAGCCGTATTTTAACCGTGCCTTCCGGTATCCGCAGTACCTCCGCTATTTCCCGGCCGGTCAGGTTTTCATGGTACTGAAGCAGCAGTATCTCCCGGTACAGCGGCGGCAGCGAGGCCAGCAATTTTTCCACCCGCCCGGTTTCCAGCTTAAAGCTTACGGCGGTCTCCACGCAATCCCCTTTATCCTCTATTTCCAGCGGCGCGTCTTCGTCGTCGATGGACACGGTCCGCGGCTTTTTGGCGCGCAGGAAATCCACGGACGCGTTATGCGCTATCCTGAAAAGCCAGGTTATAAAAGGATAGGCGGAATCGTAAGAGTCCAAACGGCGGAAGGCTTTGATAAAAGTTTCCTGGGCGAGATCTTCGGCGTCCTGCGGATTCTCCACCATGCGCAGGATCAGGCTGAAGATCTGGTTCTTATAGCTGTCCAGCAGTTCCTCAAATGCCGGCGCGTCGCCGCCGAGGCAGCGCTTTACCAGCAGCGCGTCGTTTTCGTTCGCCATAGATCCCAGGACTGTGACAGTGCCGCATCTAGACTATGTCTGTGCCGTATCAGGAGCTATGCCCCGCACTTTTTCTGTAAACGAGCCAAAGTGCGGGACTATGCTCATCAAGCGGCCGCTCTCTATAATACTACGAAAAAAAGGGCCGCCGGTTTCATAATATCCGCTCCGTCACAGGAGGAATAAGGCGAAAGATAAAGGGCCTATGCGGGCCTGGGCCTTAGGGCCCGTGACACTTTGCGCGCGGAAAGATACAATGTATTACACGGTTATTTCGAAGCAACACACGGATTTTCGGAGGATAAAATGGAACTCAAAAGCGCGATACTGACACTAGCCCTCGGACTCTTCGCCTGCGCCGCCTGCTCCGCGCAGGACAACCCCTTTGCGAATTACCAGGAAAACCAGGCCGCCTATTCCGACCCCTCCTTCCAGGATTTCATAGAAACTTCCTACGGCTACCTCCAGCCCGCCAAGAAGCCCGCGCTCCGGGACGCCGTGGCCGACAAGGCGCCCAGGCAGATATTCATCACCATACTTCCCAAAGACCCCGACTACGCCGGCCTCGTGAAAGAGATCACCGCTTCCGCCGGCTTCGTGCTCTACGGCGAACAGACTATCCACTCCAAGTCCGGCAAGACCATCCAGCTCCTCGGCTGGGCCCGCGCCGACCGCCTGGTAAAGATCTTCCAGAACCCCGGCGCCGTCAAGGTCTACATCGGCCGGCATATCTAATTTACCTGCCTCCGAGGGGCCGGCGGTCTGCGACCCGCCGGCCCCGTTCTTTTCCGGCAGCCGCCGGCCTATTGCAGGGTGTCGGGGTGCTTTTATTTCAAAAAGCAGCCTGACACCTTTTGTCGGGCCTTGACAAAACGATATTATTGTGATATCATATTGATATACCTTAAAGGAGGAATATTATGACTAATGAGATCCGTACCACGGCCCTGAACGGCTGGGCAATGCTGCTCGCGAACTTTGTCCTGCTGTTCGCGGGCATCGGCCTTTTCATATTCGGCATCAGGGAAATGGCCGCTGTCTTTATCGTCGCCGGCATCGTGACGGAATTGGCGGCCGTCTTTCTCTTCTGCGGCTTCTTCACGCTCCAGCCGAACGAGGCGCGCGTGCTTGTGCTCTTCGGCGCCTGCAAGGGCGTGGTCAGGGACAGCGGCTTCTACTGGGCCAATCCCCTGTACTCCCGCGGCCAGGGCGGCGTCTGGGAAAATGAGAAGGGCGTCACCCGGCGCGTGGGCGCGGTAAGCATGAAAGTCTCCCTGCGCGCCCGCAACTTCGAATGCCAGAAGCTCAAGGTGAACGACAAGGGCGGCAACCCGATCGAGATTGCGGCGGTGGTGGTCTGGCGCGTGGAAGACGCGGCCCAGGCGCTCTTCGACGTGGACCGCTATGAGAGCTACGTCCAGGTGCAGAGCGAGACGGCGGTACGCCACCTCGCCTCCTCCTATCCCTACGACCACGGCGAGCCGGGCGAGATAACGCTGCGCGGCGGCACGGACGAGATCTGCGCCAGGCTCCGGCAGGAGCTCCAGGACCGCCTGCAGCGCGCGGGGGTCATGGTGGATGACGCGCGCCTGACGCACCTGGCGTACGCGCCGGAGATCGCGCAGGCGATGCTCCGCCGCCAGCAGGCCGAGGCCGTCATCGCGGCGCGCGAGAAGCTCGTGGCCGGCGCGGTGGGGATGGTCGAGATGGCGCTGAAGCAGCTCTCGGAGCGCAAGGTGGTAGAGCTGGACGACGAGCGCAAGGCCGCCATGGTCTCGAACCTGCTGGTGGTCCTGTGCGGCGAGACCCAGGCCCAGCCGGTGGTGAACGCGGGGACGCTATACCAATGACAGCCGACGGGAAGAAAGCCTTTCTCCTGCGCGTCGATCCCAGACTTTGGAACGAACTCCAGGGCTGGGCGGCGCAGGAGCTCCGCAGCGTCAACGCGCAGATCGAGTACATCCTCAAGGAGGCGGTCGCCCGGCGGCGCTCCGGAGGGCCGCCGCCCGGCAAGGCCGGTAAGCCCGCGGGACGCTGAGCTAAATAATTGTGCTGTTTGTTGCCGCCGGGGAGAATATCTCCGGCGGTTTGTTTTCGGACAATAACTTCATCTGCCCGCTTTTTAAAAGCTGAAAATAAGGCATCCTATTAGGTCTCAATTGTGACGTCCTTTTGTTTTAAGCTGAAAAACAGCCCGACATGCTGTTGTCGCGGTGATACGGTACGATTTCGGATGAGGCGACGACATGCCCCGCGGTCAGGTTATAGCCGGGGCGTTGCGGAAGCTGAAGCTTGCGGAAGGCCGCAAAAAATCGTTCAATGTCCTGTAAGGACGAAGCCTTGCCGGATGGCTGCTGCAGCGCGCTTTTCCCGGGGAAGAATTCCTTTTCCTTGCCAGAAAGCCGCTAAACCGCACTGATTTTACTTCTAAACGACAGCGGCGAATAAGGATCTTCCGCGATTAAGGAGATTGAACATGGACAAATGGATATTGGACGCGACAGTCATCCTCCTTGGTGCCCTGGTAGCCTCGGCTCTTGCGTACTGGGTATTGATGTACCTTTCCCGTCATGTTATCCCGGACCACATTCTCTCGCCCCGGCTTGTCACCTACATGATGCGGTCGATTCGACTCCCTCTGGGCCTGATCGTTGTGTCGCTCAGCCTTGGAGGGGCGGTCGTGCTCATGGATTTGCCGGGCGCGCTTAGCCGGGCCGTTCCTTCGGCCCTCAGCGTGCTGCAAATTGTACTGATGGCCTGGCTCGCCATCCGCGGCGTAGGAATCGGCAGAGAATTCGTCACCAACGCCTTCGATGTGAAGGCCGAGGACAACCTGGAAGCCCGGAAAATACACACCCAGACTCGCGTTGTCGAGCAAATTCTTGTGGCCCTTATTTCCTTCCTGGCCATTGCGGCCGTGCTTATGACATTTGACAAGGTGCGCCAGCTGGGCGTAAGCCTTTTAGCCTCGGCCGGTGTACTGGGAATAATTATGGGGTTTGCCGCCCAGAAAAGCATCGCAACGCTTTTTGCCGGGGTTCAGATCGCGCTGACCCAGCCAATCCGGGTGGACGATGTGGTGATCGTTGAAGGTGAATGGGGATGGATTGAAGAAATCACCCTGACTTATGTGGTGGTCAAGATATGGGACCTCCGGCGGCTCATTGTACCGATCACGTTTTTCCTGGACAAGCCTTTTCAGAACTGGACCCGGGTTTCAGCCGACATCCTCGGGACGATTTTTATCTACGCGGACTACACCGTCCCTTTTGGGGCGGTCCGGGCGGAATTGAAACGTATCTGCAAAGCCAGCGACCTGTGGGATGGGAAGGTTTGCGGCCTGCAGGTGACCGACGCCAAGGCCACAACGGTGGAAATACGCGCGCTGATCAGCGCACAAGATTCGCCGAAGGCCTGGGACCTGAGATGCCTCGTCCGGGAGAAACTAATAGACTTTCTGCAAAAAAATCACCCGTTATCTTTGCCCCGCACGCGCGTGGTTCTCGATCCCCTGCCGGACGGGCAGCCAGCAGCGGGGGGTTTAGGGGACGTAGCGTAGTTTAGTTGACTAATTAATAAAAGTTGCTATGTTAAGGAAATATACCCGCGTACAAATAATAAGTTAACAAAAGACGCAACGTCCCCTATGCCCATATGCCCGGGCAGCGAGCGGGGCCTGCCGTCTTTATGAGCGACGCCTTCGGCCGCCCGATGCCCGGAGCGCGTTACAACCTTCCGCTTCGCCTTGCCGCCCCCGCGGCCGGCCTCTTTACCAGCCATTCCCCGACCTGAATAAGCCCGATGGTCATGCCGGCTTCGACGCCGCATCCCCCTGAATTCTGATATAATCTCCATAGGCGGCGAAGCGGCTTCGCTCAACACGTTCTATCAGCAATGCCGCCGCACTGCTGATAGAACGCTCTACCTTACCTGAAGTTTAAGGGAAAAGGTACCGGGAACTTTGGGGGCATTTAGCCATCAGCGCCCCCTATCTATGAAAGATATTAAAATTGCACTTGTTCAGTTGGATGTCAGTGCTGATAAATCGTAACTACTCAGGTTCTCCGTATTTTTCACGTATTTTTTGTAGTGGCAAAGCTTGCTTTGCCTTTTTGGGCAGAGTAAACTCTGCCACTACGACGACAGACCTGAGTAGTTACGATAAATCTGCAAATCTGGAAAAAGCAGAGCGCTATTGCCGGGAGGCGGCACGAAATGGCGCTGGTATCATCACACTTCCTGAGATGTTCAACTGGATGGGGCCGTTTAGTGAGACAAAAAAAGTTGCCGAGACAAAAGATGGACCGGCAATCACAATGCTACGAAGCATTGCACATGAATCCGGGTGCTACATCGTTGCGGGTTCCATTCTTGAAAGACAAAACAAAGGTTTACCGTTGAACACAACTTTTTTCGTCGGCCGGAAAGGTGAGATTATTTCCCGATATTCCAAGATGCATCTATTTGATTTGGAAATTCCGGGAGAGATAGAATATCTTGAGTCAAAGGCGATGGCAGCAGGCAGGAATCTCGCAGTCGCCAAAACTCCGTTCGGAAAAGTTGGTTTTGTAATCTGCAACGTCCTTCGTTATCCGGAGGCGTTTCGAAAGCTCACCCTTGCCGGGTGTAAAATAATATTCAACTCATCTGCGTTTACAGAAAGAACGGGAAAAGAGCACTGGCATGGCCTCAATCGCGTCCGCGCCTTTGAAAATTTGATCTATATTGTATCAACGAACCAGAGTGGTCATAATGCGGACGGCGTTAAATACTACGGCCACAGCATGGTCGTTGATCCCTGGGGGAAGATCGTCACCGAGGGCCCGCCGGACGGCGATGTCATCCTTTATGCCGATATTGATTTAAGTAAAGTTGATGGGATCAGAAAACAGTTGCCTGCCTTGGAGAAAATTCACAGCAACTATAAGATTATTTAAAAATCTGCTGTCACTATCTTTTCCGCCATTTTGCCCCGCGCCCTTTAAAAGGGGCCGTAAAAGATTTCCGGTGGATTTTATGTTCCGCTTAACAGGGATGAACCCAAATCTTTGAGGTCGCATTTGGCGGCCTCAAAAGGCAGGGGCGGGCGCCGCTCTTCCGTGGCAGTGGAAACCGGCGTAGAGAGCATTTGCTTTCCAGCCGAAAATGCGCTAATATTTTTTACTGGTTCCTTCGAAGACAGGCATGGGGAGTCCGCCGATATCGCGTCGCCCGGGGTTTAGCTGCATGAAAAACATAAAGATAATAGTCACCGGAGGGACTTTCGACAAGGAGTACAACGAGCTGACAGGGGAGCTTTTCTTCCACAAAACGCACATCCGGGAGATGCTGCGGCTGGGCCGGTGCCGGCTTTCGGTGAGGGTCAAGACGCTGATGCTGGTCGACAGCCTCTGCATGACGGAAAGGGAGAGGCGCTCGATACTCAGGGAATGCCTCTCTTCAAGAGAGAAAAGGATACTCATAACCCACGGCACCGACACCATGGTGGAGACGGCAAAAGTCCTGGGGCCCCGGATAAAGGACAAGACCGTCGTCCTGACAGGCGCCATGGTGCCCTACAAGTTCGGCAGTTCCGACGGCATGTTCAATCTGGGAAGCGCGCTGTCGTTTGTCCAGTCTCTGGAGCCCGGTGTGTACATTGCGATGAACGGCAAGTATTTCCGGTGGGATAACGCCAGGAAAAACAGGACCAGGGGGGTTTTTGACAGCAAAGGAATGGATTAAAGGTTTTAAAGGCCTATCCCCTTGTCTCAAGTGAATCTTCCGTCGGAGCCCCGTCGGGGTCGGTTGCCCACTCAATCCTCGACGGGAACTTGAGTAAAGGGGATAGGCCCTAGGTTTTATTATCAGTTAATGGCAAAATCCCCGAATAAAGAAGCAAAGAAAACGATCACAGCCGATAAAAAAAGCAGATCTGGCGGGACCCGGCATCAGCACCTATCCCGAAGTCGATAAGATACTGCCCAATGATTACAAGGCGGTCCTTCCTCAATGGGAATCCGGGTGACGAAGGAAACGCTGGTCAAGCAGCTGGAGATGGCGAAGCTGATGGACAATCTCAAGCTGCCGTACCACCAGGCCATCATGAACGACCGGATTCCGCTGAGCATCGGCGGCGGCATCGGCCAGTCGCGGACCTTCATGTACCTGCTCCGGACGGCGCATCTGGGCGAGGTGACCGTGTCTATCTGGCCCAAGCAGCTCAAGGCCGTCTGCGCCAAACACAACATCCACGTCCTGGAATAAACGTTTGTTGGCCGTCTGATAGGCATAGCCCCTGATACGGCGCCTACGCAAGTATTGCAGCCATAAAAGAAGCGCGGCCCCGATTTGGGGCCGCCTCTTTTTGTGGTATTTTTGGGGCCTTTCCGATCCCGCCGTGCGATAAAAGGGATAGGCGACTTTTGCCTATGAAAAAGGGCTATACAAAGATTATTTTTTCATCCCGTCCGCCGGAGGCATCCGCTAATCCAGCGGACGTCCGCCTAAGGCGGACGGGTTAAGGCCAGAAGACGCGCGCGAGCAGGCACAGTTGGGCGAAGCCGACGAGGACGCAGGAGATCCGGAAGAGGCGGCCCTTGCGCGTCGCGATCCGCGCGTTCCTCACTATCTGCCCGATTATATCCTCGTAGTACTGCGTCGCCGTTATCCCGCCGCCCAGGTATCTGTCCAGCAGCAGGACGAGCTCGCTGTGGGAATATTTCGCGAGGTCCTCGGGGGAGACCAGGCAGTCGTCCGACCTGTGTATGTCCCTTTTCGGCTCAAGGAACGGGATCCAGCCGGGCTTCCCGGTCAGCGGGGAGAACGCGAAAACGCCCAGCGGCAGGGCCGCTGCCAGCGTCACCATGGCAAGGAAGCTCAGCGGGCCGGCCGGCGCCGTCAGCCTGATGATAGCCAGCTGGGCCGCGGCGAAAGCGGTAAGCGCCGCGATCTTCTTATCGCTCCAGCCGACCGTCCGGCGCATGCTTTCCAGCAGCGCCAGCAGCCGCCGCTCCGGGTCCGGGGTCAAATGGGTGGAGATGCTCATGCCGGGTCCCTTGTACTGCTTCCCGCCAGCTGCCCGCAGGCGCCTTTTATGTCCGCGCCGAGGCTATGCCTGAGCGTGGCCTGGATATTGAACATCAGGAGCAGGTTCGCGAAGAGCTGCGCCCGCTCCCTGGCCGGGGCCCTGAACGCGCGGCGGGCGTCGTTGTAGGGGATCAGGTTGACGTTGAAATATTTCACGTTCTCGACGCTTTTTATCCACTCGGACAGCTTTTTAGCCGCGGTCTGCGAATCGTTTATCCCGCCCAGCAGTACGTACTCTATGAACACTTTGCGTTTGGTGGAGAAAATGTAGTCCCTGAGCGCCTTGGAAAGCTGGTCCAGGGGGTATTTTTCGTTCAGCGGCACCAGCCGGGTGCGCAGCGCGTCGTCCACGGCGTGCAGCGAGAGCGCCAGGTTGACCTGGGGAAAATCCTTGGCGAAGCGCCTTATGCCCGGCACGTGCCCCGCCGTCGAGACCGAGAGGTGGCGGTCGCCCAGCCCGATAAGGTCGGGGTCAGTTATCGTCCGTATGCTTTCGGCCACTGAGTCATAATTCAAAAAAGGCTCGCCCATGCCCATGAAGACGGCGCCTGTTATTCTCTCTTCGGGGCGGCTCTTCTTCAGGTATTGGGCCCAGAAAAGATACTGCGAGGTTATTTCTGCGGGGGAGAGATTGCGCTTAAGTCCCCGCCTGCCGGTGGCGCAGAAAGGGCACTGCACGGGGCAGCCGGCCTGCGTGGAGACGCAGACGCTCCACTTGGCCGGGAACAGGTTCAGCAGCACGGATTCTATCTTAAGCCCGTCCTTCAGCAGGAAAGCCGCTTTCACCGCATTGCCGGCTTTTGACTCAAGCACTGTTTCGGGCTCGAGGGCCAGTATTTTGAAATGGGATTTAAGGCCGGTCCGCAGAGGGGCGGGCAGGGCCGTGATCTCGTCAAAGCCGGAAACGGCGTTTTTGTAGACCGCGTCCGAGATCTGCCTGGCGCGGAATTTCGGATAGCCGCTCTTTTCAAGCCAGTCCGCCGTCTTTTTCAGGTCCATTGGGTTAAGTAGTTGCTTCTAAAAATGATTCTTCCGTAAAAAGTCAATTTTGCTCAAAAATCGCCTTTGTAGCCGCAGGCTTTCCGCCACACAACTTCGGCGGACCCGCCGGTTGTTTGGCGGGCAGCCTGCGTCCGCCTTAGGCGGATGGCTTACTGTTTTTCGC
>JAHJSU010000129.1 GCA_018829985.1 Elusimicrobiota bacterium
AACAGGGCGCAATCCCGCTTAGAGGTAAACCCCGCCGCTATCCTGGTGACTTCATTATCCGCTAACGGCCTCATACCGTTCATTTTTGCCTCCTTTTTCCGCTCAAAATAGTATAGCACACCTTTCTGGATATATCAAGGGGTATCAAGACATATCTTTAACGCTCTAATGCAACGATTCGGCAAATTGTTGCGTTCGCGTGGCAGCCTGGCGGCCGGCAAAGAGGTGTGGGGCGGCTTAATCGCGCCCACAGGGGGCCACAGGGGCGGTTGTAGGTGGGTGTGTAGGCGCAGTAGGGGCACCAGGGCTGTTTTAGGCGGGTGTGGGCGCACAGGCGTGCCCCAGAATTAGTTTCGCTGTGGGTGGGGGGCTTCTCGGTCTTCAGCCATGCATCCATGTGGTCGCCTCAGGAAACGGAAAAAACCGTACGCTAAGGCTCCTGAGGCAGCCCCTTATTGGCTTAAACGCACGAATGTTGGTTCTGGGCCGTATAGTATGGCTGGCAAAACCGCGATAGTCAAGCCGCGCGCGCTGTTTGCATTCGGGCGCTGGGTGCGCCGGTCGGTGGCCGGCGGGGACAAGGTGTTCCGGCTCGCTGCCTATGGAGGGCAACAGCGCGTCCTGGGCGGGCCTGGGCGCAGGTTTTGGGGCTTGGTGGTCTTAGTCTCCATCAAGGCCGGAGTAGAAGACTTTCCCGGTTTCCTTGGAGATAATGAGTATATGGCTGCCTCCAAAGCGGTGGGCGGTAGGTTTGGCATACGCTATCCAACACTTATCTAAGTCGATTGGCTCGGGATAATAGTACGCCGGCTCGCGGGAGCCGGGCTCACCGTGGGAAAGAATTGTCTCAATCCCGTCAATTCCAGCGACGGGATGTTCGGTCAGATATTTTGTGGCGATTTCCTTGGCCACTTGTTGGGTTATAGGAGATTTCCATTCCATAAGTTTTAATATTATGCCTCATTTTCAAGTCGTCTTCTACGTTCGTCCAATGTCTCCCCCTCAAACTTCCAGTAATAGGTCCCGGCAACTGGGTAATCATTGTTTAGAATACTTCTAGCTGATTCAGAAAGGCTGGTCACAGCACCATTATATTCTATGGACCTGTTATTTATAACTTTTGCCTTTATATTTTCATCGCGGCTAAACACCAATTCTGCTCCAACTGGAATGTTGACCATCTGGAAATTGAAAGTTGCGCGTCTCATGCGCGCCAAATTGAGAGCTTGTTGATCTTCTGGCGTTTCCACAAAATCTTTCTTAGGTGTAACGTTTTCAATCTCGGCAAGTTTTAACGCTGCGACTGCACTTTCAGGAGCTATTTCAAAAAATTCGCGTCTCGGGCGTAAGCGATGTGTTGAAAAAGCTTCAAATAATTGAGTTTCAACAAAAACAGCATCTCTTACAGTGCAAGCATAAAAGCACTCAAATGGGAGTGGGACGCCCGCCGTGTCTAGATCACGAATACGCTGCTCGAGATTGCTTGTCCTTCCTATTTTTACATAGCCAGGAATAGCTTCATTGATCAGAATATAGATTATGTCCATTTTCCCCTCAAGGTTAGGTTTAGCGTTAGAAGAAAAACCGGTATTGAATACCGGCATGTACCTATAAAATAAAACCCCCTATCGGCTGACTTCACCGTAGGGGGTATAAATTCTGTCTGCCACTAAAAATCAGGGCGGACAATCATTACGAGCTATTCTACTAACCCGGAACGACAGCCGCCCTTTTCGCCCAGCTTGCGCTGGACTACATTGGCGACTCCGAACTCGGTGTAGAATATGCCCCAAGCTTTTGCTTGGAAGCTTTCCCTGCTCTTATGCAAGGTCCCGGTTGAAGTCAAATGTTGGCAAATTCAGCCAACTGGCAATTTTAAAATTCTGTTAGGGCGTCCTCCTGTGATCTACAATCTTTCAGTATGGGGATATTATGCCAAATTTATAGGGGTGGTATGGCGCTGACCTTTTTTCTTGCAAGGCCGCGGTTGTTGGCGCGGGCCTTGGCGCCGAAGGCGGCCAGGGGGGCGCGCGGCCGCGCAGGGGCGGGGCATAAAGCGCGGACCGTAGGCCCCACGAACCGGCCCGCCTGGCGGGCGGGCGCCACGGCCGCCAGGCCGGGGCGGTGGGGCGAACGGCCAAAGAGCGCGGCCTTTTCCGTCAGCGGAAA
>JAHJSU010000130.1 GCA_018829985.1 Elusimicrobiota bacterium
ACACGGAAGAGCTGGTTGAAACGATAAAAACCGCGCTCGCAAAAAAAGAATAGCGCCAACCCGAAAATTGCAGTTATTATCACTCCTCATTGAGAAACGCAAGGTACGGAAAAGTGCAAGGCTATGCCAGTGCCGTATCAAGGCCGTGCCCGCCGCGATGTATTGGCGGGGCTATGCCCATTAGACGGCCAATTTTCGGGTTAAAACCTGGATTTGGAACTACTGTCTGATCACAGAACCTGATTCCCCAAAAACTTGTAGGCCTGCCCGGCCTACAATAAAAAAGCCCCTTCCGGGGCTTTTTTATGTTAAACCCTGTTCCGGTTAGAACCGGCTCCAGAGTTTCTTGGCCAGCTCGGCGGATTTTTTGGCTATCGCTTCTTCATCCAGGTCCAGCTTCAGCTTCTTGTTCTCCATCAGCACGCGGCCGGCGGCGATGGTGGTGTCCACCTGGCTCTGGGAGAGCCCGAACACCAGGTGGCCGAAGAAGTTGTCGGCCTCAAACGGCGTGGGGGAGAAATAATCTATCAGGATGATGTCCGCGGCCCAGCCTTCCTTCAGGACGCCGAGGCCGGTAAAGTGCCGGTTGGCTATTTCCGCGTTATTTACCAGCAAAGCGATAACGGGTTCCATGAAGCCGATGGAAGGGTCGTTCTTCAGGTGCTGCAGCCACACGCCCGCCCTTACTTCCTCCATCATGTTTACGGTCATGGCGTCGGTGCCCAGGCCCACCAGCACGCCCTTTTTCATCATCCGCACGATATCCGCTATGCCCACCGCGTTATTGGCGTTGGACTGCGGGTTATGCGCCACGGGGGTGTGGGTCCTGTGCAGGATGTCCATCTCTTTTTCGTTGATGTGCACGCAGTGCGCCGCTATGGACTTGGGGCCGAGTATCCCGAATTTCTCCAGGCGTTCCACCACGCGCATCCTGTAGTGGGCTTCGGCGTAAAGCTGGTCGCTCTGGGATTCCGCCGTGTGGATATGGAAACCGGCTTTAAGGCTGTGCCCGCGGTAGGCAGCCTCCTCAAGCGTGGCGTCGGTGACGGTGAACGAGGCGTGCAGGCCGAACATGGCCTTTATCTGGTTGTCGCTCAGCGCGTGGGCGTATTTTATGAATTCGGTGTTTTCCTCAAGCCCCTCTTCCGATATTTTTTTCCCGTTGCGGTCGGAGAGCTCATAGCACAGGCAGGCGCGCAGGCCCGTTTCTCTCACGGCTTTCTCGATGGCCTTTAAGGAACCTTTCACGGCGAACGGGCTTGCGTGGTGGTCTATCAGGGTCGTGGTCCCGGCCCGTATCGCGCCTATCAGCGGGATCAGCGCGCTGTAATAGGAACCGGCGACGGTCAGCTTCTTGTCCAGCCGCCACCACAGGTTCTCCAGCACTTCCTGGAAATTCCTTGACGGCGCGGCTTTGCCGAGCCCTCTCGCCATGGTGCTGTAAAAATGCATATGCGCGTTTATGAAGCCGGGCATGATAACCTTGCCGCGCGCGTCTATAACTTTGCCGAATTTTCCCTTGAAGTCCTTCGTGCGGCCTATTTTCATTATCTTGCCGCCCTCGCACAGTATCGCGTGGTCGCGCAACACTTTGTTATGCTCGCCCAGGGTGACTATGACCCCGTTCTTTATAAGTAAAGTATTCGCCATACAATTAACCTCCGGTTAAGGATAGGGTAGAGGGTAGAGGATAGAGGGTAGAGGGTGCAGAAATAAGGAAACTCCTTATAACTATACCCTAACCCCTCTACCCTATACCCTACTGTTCACAGAGCGCCAGCAGCTCTTTCTTGGTGCGGTCCCTCAGGTACAGCGCGCCGGAGAAGCATTTCTGCGCGCAGATGGAGCAGCCTATGCATTTTTCGGCGTCGGTGACCGGCGCCAGGTCTTTGTCCAGGCTTATCGCCAGGTACGGGCAGCGCGTGCAGTTGCCGCAGTGCCGGCAGAACTCCGCGTTGACGGCGGAGATCTTCTTCGTCGCCGTAAGCTCCATGAACCCCGTTATCGGGTTCGGGAGGGCTATGCCTATGAGTTTGTCCACCGTTTTGATGCCGCGCTCCTGCATAAGGTGGCTCAGGCCGGAATGCAGGTCGTCTATCACGCCGTAGCCGTTCTTCATGACCACGGTGCAGAACTGCACTGTCCTGGCGCCCAGCGCGAGGAAATGCGCCGCGGATTTATGGTCCATCGGGCCGCCGTTGCCGGAGACCGCCACGCCGAGCTTCGAGACATTGGCCAGGGTCAGGTTGCTTATCGGTATCACGCCTTCTCCGCTCATGCCCACCACGATCCCCTCTTCCCAGTTCTTCTTTGCGCCCTTCCTGAAAGCGAGCGTCGGGAAGGTGTTGGCAAGGGTGACGCCGGCTTTCTTGCCGGGATATTTGGCGAAAACTTCCCTGATGGCCGAGATTATCGGATAGATGGCGGTGACCGCGGCCGTAAGCTTGAAAAGTTTCGGTATTTCGGGATCGCCGGCTTCCATGACCCAGCCTATGATCTTGGCCGTCAGTTCCGCGTCCTGCGAGACGATGTCGCCCCTGGCGCCGTCGCCGCCCTGCGGACAGGAGAGGCTGTATTCTATGCCCATCGCGCCGCCGTTCTCGAGCTTCTTCGTGTTGGACTGCCAGCCCTTCCGGTCGTTATCGTCGTCGCCGGTGACCGGCCCGCCGGTGGACGCCATCGTCAGCCTGTCGGGGAATTCCGCGCGCAGTTTCTGCATCTCTTTGCAGACCCGGTCGATGGAATGGCCTGAAACGTTGTCGCAGTTGGCGTAGGTGGACTGCGTGAAGGCGAACATGTATTCGGCCGGGATATGTATCGGTATGTTGTCGAAGGCGGTCTTCATGACGCCGCCGGGCCAGCCTGCCTCATAAGCCAGTTTCATCTGCTCGTAGCCGTCGGAGGGGGGGGCGGCGGAAAGCAGGAACGGGGACAGTATCTTCCTGCCGAAGAAATCCGCCTCGAGGGAGACGGGCGTAAGGCTTCTGCCGGGCAGGATCACGCGGCTTTTCACGTTATTGTCAAAGGGCTGGTTCCTGGCGCCGGTCACGTAGGTGTCCACCGTGAGCGCCGCGTTCTTGCCCGCCGCCACCGCCTCCACTACCGTGGTAGGCCCGTTGGCGAGGTCGCCGGCGTAAAAAACCCCTTTCGCGCCGTCGGCCCTGAAGGTCGGCCGGCTTCCCGCGGCTATGACCACGAAATCGAGATCCTTCCTGGACTGCTCGGTTCCGGGAACGTCGGCTATCGCCCTGGGATGGAATTTTTTTCCTTTGGGCAGGGTTACCTTAAGGGTCTTAAGGCCCGTTATCTTCCCGCCCTTTACGATGAGCTGCGCCACGCGCGCGCGGCCGCTGACGTGTATGCCGCAGTCAAGCAGCCCTTTCAGCTCTTTGGCCGTAAGCGGCATCTCGCCCAGCTTCTCGAGCGCGAACAGTTCGATGTGCGCGGCACCGCCGGCGTGCGCGATCTCTGCGCAGTCGGCCGCCACGGCCCCGCCGCCTATTACCGCCACGCGGCGTCCCTTAACGCGGTATTTCGCCGGTTCTTTGAGGAAGTCCGGCCACGGGACGGCCGCTTCTTCCCCCGGGAGTTTGAGCCGTATCGGGTCGTCCAGGCCGGTGGTCACCAGTACGGCGTCGTAGCTTTCCCCGAGCCGGGCGGGGTCCGGGACCCTGCGGCCGTACTTGACGGACACCGCGCCGAGCGAGGCGATGAAATTAAGATCGGCCTTAAGCACTTTCTTGTCCAGCCGCGAATCGGGTATCAGGTTGCACATCCCGCCGGCCGACCTGGCCGCGTCGTAGATGTCCACCTTGTAGCCTTTTTGCGCCAGCACGGCGGCGGCGCCGAAACCGGCCGGCCCGGCCCCGACCACGGCCGCTTTCCTGCCGTTCGGCCTGGACCTGGCGAATTCCGGCATTACGCCCAGCTCGTTCGCTTTTTTTATTATCGCGGCCTGCACGGCGGGGATGTTGATCGGCGCGTCGAAGGTGCTGCGCGCGCACGCTTTCATGCAGTGCTTGTCGGGGCAGACCACGCCGCAGACCCCGCCGAGGGGGTTGTTCCCCATTATCAGGGCCGCGGCGCGCCTGTAGTCCGATCTTTCGCCCAGTTTGACGGCCATTATAAAATCGGCCGGCGAGCAGTCCGACGGGCAGGCCTCTTTGCAGGGCTTTTCCGCGCAGTAGAGGCACCTGGCCACTTCGGTTTTCAGCTGGGCGTCGCTTAAAAATTGGCTGGTTTTTTTCATGTTTTCGCACCTTCCCTGATTTGATATTACAAAATATTACACAAAAACACCGCCTGCCCGCCGCTTTCTCACGAGAGTTATTTTACTATAATATTTCTATCGCAGGGAAATTCAAGGCTATGCCGGCCCAGCACTTTTTCGGGAACCGGGCCAAAGTGCGGGGCCAGTGCCGTAACAGGAGCTGCCTGCCGGCAGGCAGGTGCTCATCAGACGTAGGGGAAACCGCTATGCGGTGTCCACCTGTGGGTTCAATCCCCAGGAAAGGGTCCCGCCAAAGCCTGGGAGAATCCATGAAGAAAAAAACGCTGCTTATAAAGAACGCTTTAACGCTGGCCACCATGGATGACGCCGGCCGCGAGATAAAGGGCGGCGACGTCTATATAGAAGGCCCGGAGATAAAAAAAGTCGGCAAAGGCCTCAAGGTAAAGGCCGACGCCGTCATAGACGCCTCCGGCTGCGTCGTAGTGCCCGGCTTCATCAACACCCACCACCACCTGTACCAGACCCTGACGCGCAACCTGCCGGCCGTGCAGGACGCGAAGCTTTTCGACTGGCTTATCTACCTTTATGAGATCTGGCGCCGCCTGGACCCGGAGGCGGTCTATGTCAGCGCCCAGACCGGCCTTGGCGAACTTCTCCTTACCGGCTGCACCACCAGCACGGACCAGCTCTATGTTTTCCCGAAAAAGAACAGCGGTCTGTTCATCGACACCCAGATAGAAGCCGCCAAAGAACTGGGCATGCGTTTCCACCCCACGCGCGGCTCCATGTCCCGGGGCCGCTCAAAAGGGGGCCTGCCGCCGGACGACGTGGTGCAGAGCGAGGATTTCATAATGAAGGACTGCGAGCGGCTTGTGCATAAGTATCACGACAAAAATAAATTCGCGATGACCCGCATAGCGCTGGCCCCGTGCTCGCCGTTCTCGGTGACCACGGAGCTTTTAAAGCTCACCGCCGAGATGGCGAAAAAATGGGGCGTCAGGATGCATACCCACCTGGCCGAGACCAATGACGAGGACGATTTCTGCCTTAAAACGCTCAGGATGCGCCCGCTGGAATACATGGAATCCGCCGGCTGGGTCTCGGAAGGCAACGCGTGGTTTGCGCACTGCGTTTACATCAACGAAAAGGAAGCCAAAAAGATGGGCCGCACGAAGACGGGCGCGGCCCACTGCCCCTGCTCCAACCTGCGGCTGGGCTCCGGCATAGCCCCCATAAGGATGTTCCTCGACAATAAGGTGCCGGTGGGCCTGGCGGTGGACGGTTCGGCTTCCAACGACGCCTCCGACATGCTGGGCGAAGTGCGCCAGTGCATGCTGGTCCACAGGGTCAAATCCGGCGTGGCCTCCATGCCTGCCCGCGACGCGTTCCGCATCGCCACCCGCGGCGGCGCGGCCGTGCTGGGCCGCGACGACATCGGCTCCATAACGCCCGGCAAAGCGGCGGACCTTGCTATCTTCGACGTTTCCGGCCTGGATTTCGTCGGTTCCCAGTCCGACCCGCTGGCCTCCCTGCTCTTCTGCGGCGCCAGCCACAGAACCAGGTACACCGTCGTCAACGGCAAAGTCGTAGTCAAGAACGGCCGCCTGGTCAACGTGGACGAAACCAAACTCACCGCGCGCGCCAATAAAGCCGCCTCCCGCCTGTTAAAAGCCGGCTGACAACCCAAATCCTCAAGTCTCCTTCCTAACCCCTCCCTTTAAGTAAAGGGAGGAGGGGAGGGATTTGAATATCCTCCGTCATTCCTTGTCCGCCTCAGGAGGACGGCGAAAAGTCTACCCTGAGCGGTTTATGGTGAGCGAAGCCGAACCAAGTCGAAGGGCCGGAATCCAGGTTTAATCTTATCCCCGGTGCAACTTCTTAGGGGATATCAATTATCTTTGTGTTTTTTGAGCCGGCTTATCAAGTGGTCGAGGTCCGGAAAAAAGAGAGCTAGCAGGATGACCAGGGAGGCAAGGACAAGCAGGGGGATGACCAGCTTTGACGCAAAGAAAGCGGCGGGGTCTGCGAATAGGAGCATATACGTGGCCGCGCTAAACGCGGCTATGAACAACAGGACCGGCGTCTTAACCCTAGAAGAACCTTTTGGTGGTCGCTATCGCGCCCTCTTCCTTCCGTTCCGGCCCGGCGGCCGGTCCTTTCCCGGCACCGGACGCATGAAGCCGGCTTGCCAGTCTCCCGGCGTTGGCGCGGCGTATCTCTTCATTGACTTTGTCCAGTTCTTCCTTTATCCCGCGTGAAAAAGGCGTCAGGTGCAATGCTTCCTCATAAGTCCGCGCCGCCGGGTCAAGCTGGCCGCTAAGCGCGTATTCGCGTGCTTTCTCACGCAGGGCGTGGGCCTCGGCCAGCATCTTCTTCGCCTTGTCCATCAGGAAATTCACTTCGGAATTGCCGGGGTCCACCACCAGCGCCTCGGCCCATTTCGCCATGGCGCCGGCATAGTCTTTCCTGGCAAAAAATTCTTCCCCGCCCTTTATTACCGAGTTTATAGCCGCAATATCCCGCTTCATGAGGTCCAATTCGCGCTGGACCTGGGTAAGCCCCGGCTGGAGCTTGAGCAGTTCCGCGTAAGACTCCGCCGCGCGCAGCAGCTCCCCGCGCCGCTTAAAATCCCTGCCTCGCTGCCGCAGCGTCTCCATCCAGTCAAGCACGCCTTTCGCTTTCTTTATCAAGTCCGCCGCCTCAGCGTTGTCTTTGTCAAAACCGAGTACCTTGCCCCATTCGGCGATGGCGTCCCGGTAGCGGTGCTCGCCGAAAAACTTCTCTCCCGCGGCGATTATCTCCGCCGCATCCCGCTTTTTCTTATTTCTGTCAGGTTTCATGTGGTATTGCGAATAGCCGTGAAAACATCTCTTATCCGCTTGTTTCGTATTATACCCTTTGCCAAGCGCCTCCGGCAAAAAACAGGCACTCAAGATTTAATAAATAACACCCGAAAATACTTTTACCTCAACTTGCACATTGCTGCGAAATCGGTAAGGATGGGCGGTTCTAAGTAGTAACTGATTTACAAAAGACGGCCGGTAAAACCGTATCTTCTGTGCATTTTAACCAATGCCTTTGTGAAATGTATATCATCTTGTCGAATGGCTTGACAAGATGCGGTTTTTGTGGTATATTAGATGGGATTTGCAAAGGGTAAATTATTCATGGACCTGGATTTAACAAGACTTTTTGAGCTGGATAAACTCGCTAAAAACGAAGCTAAGCGTTTTAATAAGCGCCGCTTTCTTCATGAAGCCATTCTTAAAACAAAAAGCAAAACATTTACCGGCATAGCAGGTCCGCGGGGGGTTGGGAAAACGGTGCTTCTAAGACAGTCCGCCCTTGGCGAGGCCGATTCTTTTTATTTATCGCTTGACACTTTCTCCGGCGCGGACCTGTTCGCGCTGGCGCATACGCTGGTTGAAAAATACGGCATCAAAACGCTGCTTCTTGACGAGATACACTTTCTCAAAGGCTATGAATCCGCGCTCAAAAGAATTTTTGACTTCCTTGAGGTGCGCGTAATTTTCACCAGTTCCGTGGCTCTTTCCCTTTATAGCTCCGCGCAGGACCTGTCGCGCAGGGTGATATTGCGCCATCTTTATCCTTTCTCTTTCAGGGAGTACCTCTATTTCCGGGAGTCGGTTTCGCCGGCCCCGCTTACACTTGCGGATATCGCGCAGGGGGCGTGGACCCCCGGCCATTTGAGGCAGGGCTACCTTTTTGACGAATATCTTAAAGGCGGGCTTTTCCCTTTCGCCCTTGAGGAACCCGCCGTGCTGCCGGTCCTGGAGAACATCCTGGAAAAGATCATAACCCGCGACATTCCGGCCGTAGCCGCGCTGCGCACCGATGAGCTGGACTCCATCAGGAAACTGGTGAGGTTTGCCGGCAGGTCGGCGCCGGAAGACATAAACTATTCCACTATATCACGCAATATCGGCATAACCAAATACAAGGCGGAGCAATATGTGGGTCTGCTGGAAAAATCCTTTGTGTTAAACGCGGTGCTCCCGGCCGGGACCAATGTGCTCAGGGAGCCGAAGGTGCTTATGTGCGTGCCTTTCCGCCTTCTCTACCGGAGCTATGAAGAGGCGGTGGGCGGGCTTCGCGAAGATTTTGTGGCGCAAGCCCTAAAGATGCGCTGCGGCGCGCTTCAGTACCTCAAGTCCACCCGCGGCGAAAAAACCCCGGATTTTCTGGTTGAAGAGGACGGAAAAGAATTCGTCGTGGAAGTAGGCGGCAGGGGGAAAGGGCGAAGCCAGTTTAAAGGATACCGCGCGGGTTCAAAGCTTATACTAAGCCATTCAGCCGACGCCGCCGGAATAAAAAAACCGCTCTTTTTACTGGGGTTTGCACCCGACCCCCAGTAACCGCTGGTTGTCGCTTTTCGGTACAGCATGCTCTTGCTGGACATGGCGGGTAGGGTTCTAAACTTGTAGAATTAGGCTTTACGGGGGAACAACGCAGGCACTTATACACATATTGAATTTTTTTTGCGACAAGCGCGTCTAATATGGCAGAACCCGGATTCACGGAAGAAGAATTGGTCCTGAAATCGCAAAAGGGCGACAGGGCCGCTTTTGAGGCGCTTATGGAAACGACGCTTGCAAGAACATGGTCCCTGGCCTGGCGTCTTTCGGGGAACCTGACCGACGCGGAGGACCTGGTGCAGGAAACTTATATGAAAGCCTGGTCGAATATCGGCAAATTCCGCGGGCAGTCCGGCTTTGCCACCTGGCTGTACCGCATTCAGTTGAACCTTTACCACGACACTCAACGGATCAAGTCCAGGCGCAGGGAAGTTTCCCTCGATGCGAAGATCGGCGATGACGACGCCCCCGCGCCGCAACCGGCCGATCCCGGGCCGGACGCCCCGCGGCAGTTGGAGACCGCCGAGGAGCTTTCCGCCGTCCGAAAAACGCTGGATTCCCTTGACCCGGTTTACCGCCGGGTGCTGGTCCTCCGCCATCTGGAAGAGCTGAGCTACGAGGCCATAGGCAGGCTGCTGGACGTGCCGGTCGGTACGGTGGCCGCCTGGCTGTTCCGCGCGCGGGACGCTTTCCGCAAGGCCTATACGCAACTTTACGGGGAAAAAGTATGACACATGAAGAAGCACGCGCCGCCTATTCGCGGCAACTGGACGGGGCGCTGGATAAGCCGGGGCAGGAACTGCTTAACACCCACCTTGCCGAATGCGGCGAATGCCGGGAATACTGCAAAACCCTGGACTGGTCCGCCGGCGCGTTGGGCAGGCTGCGCGCTGTCCCGCCGGTGCCCGAAGAGCTGCTCGCCAAAGTAAAAGAAAGCGTTTCCGCCGTCCCGGCCGCCCGCTCCCGGTCGTTCTGGAGCATCCCGGTGCTGGTGCTGGCCTCCGCCGCTTTTGTGGTCCTTGTGATTAGAAATGCCCCGCCGGAGCGGCCGCAGCCTGCCCCCGGCCAGGCGCCTGCGCCCTCCGTTGCGCCTGAACAGAAACCACCCCCGCTTAAACCGGCACCGGCACCGGCCCCCGCGCCGGTTCCATCATACAATGACATTTTCTCCATTGAGCACGCCCTTAGAACGGCCCCGCCGCCTGAACGGCAGTTGGTTTTCCGCGGCGCCGGCAAGGAAGACCAGCTTGCCGCGGCGCTCTCTAATGCCGGGCTGAAAGATATCGCGCTTACGGACGAGATATTCGCCACACTCAAGTCCCGCCACAAAAGGCTGGCAAAGATAGAGGCGCTGAAAACCGCCGGTAAGGTTTCCGAGGGGGACGAAGGCCTGCTTAACGCCTCCGCCGCGCTTCCCGAAGAGGAGACCCGCTTAATGCAAGCTGAAAACAGCGGCCGCGCGGCCCTGATAAGTCTTTACGCCGCCCGCCTGGCGGGGAAAACCGGCGGTTCAGCGGAAGAACTGATACCCGGAGTGAAAAAAGAATTTGCCGCCGCGCTCCAAAAGGCGGGCCGGTAATTTTGAGACTATGAGAACCGTTTCATCAGCCTGTTCCTGGCCCTGCAGGCCTGCCTGGCCGGCAGCCTATTTGCGCAGGCGGGGCGGCCCACCGGCTGGCGCTACCCTCAATGCGACCTGAAAGGCGGCAGCTTTTATCCTTTCCCGTCCCCCGAAAAGACAAAAGGCCCCTTCGAGCTGGTCACCAAGTGGTCCGTCCCGGCGGACGCCGCCTTTACCGGTGACGTCAACGGCGACGGTAGGCTGGAGCTTGTGGCGCAGTCCGGCAATGTCGTTTCGGTCTATTCCGGCCAGGGTAAATTGATATCCAGCGCGGCCGTAAGCGGCGAAGTGCGCCTGGGCGCGCTGCAGGACGCCGACGGCGATAAAATAGACGACCTGCTTCTGGCCGGCCGCGTCAAGGACGAACTGCAGGTACTCTTCCTGCGCGGCGACGGCAAAACTATCAGGCGCTTCGATCTTAAAGCCACTGACATAACCCCGCTGGATGCCAAGCAGTCAAACAATTTCGGCGCGGCCATTTATGGCCTGCGCGACATAGACGGCGACGGCGGCGAGGAGGCGGTGATAGCCCTGTCCACAGGGTACGATCTCATGCCCCGCGGCGTGCTTGCGCTGGCTGCCGCAACCGGCAAAATAAAATGGTATTACCCGGTGGGACCCGGCATAACGCAGGTTCTGATGCAGGATATAAACCGCGACGCCTCGCCCGATGTGCTTGCCATGGGCTATTCACTGGGCAATAAGAATATCGCCCCAGACAGGAGCCACGACTTTGCCAGTTTCCTGTATTCGCTGGCTGGCCGCGGCAATCGCAACTGGTCTCTAAAAATGCCCGTGTATCATTCCGGCGCGCGCATTGCCGTGCAGGATATAGACCGCGATAATACCGAAGAAATAGTTTTCTCCGGGTACACTGCCTGGCAGTACCGGGATACTGATGTGGGCCTGCTGGCCGCTATAAACGGCCTTAGCGGGCAAATTGAAAACAAGGTCGAGGCGGCCAAATCCTTCGACGACAAGGGTTTGGTGGTAACCAATTCCGTGGGAACGGGCCTGGCCGAGATAGCCGTGGGCGGGCGCGAGGGTATAGTGCGCAAGTACGACCATCAGCTTAAGCCGCTGGCCGCTTATACAAGCACAGGGGCCGTTTCGGTAATGGCAGGCAACGACTTCACCCGTACCAGCAAACCGGACTTCTTCGCGCTGACGGACGACAACGTCCTGCTGGTCCTTAATAACGCCCTTAAGCCGATAGCCGGCTACGAGTACCCGTCCGGCGGCAGGGAGGCCGCCGTCCTTGTTTCCGACCTCATCCCGGGCGGCTCCAACGAGCTGGTGCTGGTGGCCGACAGGGCCTATGTGCTGACCGCCGCCACAAGGCCGGAGGAGCAGTTTGAAACGGGCTATAAGTTCCTGGAAGACCTGCCCACCGGGCAGTTGGCGGACCTTAAACGCCAGGGCGTTGCCGTCGCCCTGCTGACCATAAAGAATAAGACAGGCCGCGAGGCGCGTTTCAGGGTGCGGCATGAGCTGAGCAAATTCGGCGAGGAAGAGGAAGAAATTGTATCAGTGCCTGCCGGCCTGACCAGGGAACTGTCCCTTTTCCCGGAGTTCAACCTGGAAAAACGCTTAACCTCTCAAAAATCAGCAAAATACACTGTCAATGTTGACCAAGCCCTGCCGGACGGATCATATCGCAAGGTTTCTTCCCGCAAATTCAAATTGCGCGTCCATCCCGCAAACCGGTTCTTCCCGGTATTGGAGGACGCTTCCGGCAAAAAGCTGGATTTACTGGCCACGCTGGTAAACTGGGTGGACCCGCAGAGCCCCGAGGTGGGGGAAATAGTCGATGCCGCCAGCCGCCTCGGCCGCGAAGAAAACCCGCGGGTTAATATCGTCGGCGCTCAGCCGCTTACCGCCTTCAGGGGGATAAAGGATACGCGGACCCTGGAAGAAAAAGACAAGGACTACCTGGCCCAGATAGGCCTCGCCTACAAGGCCCTGCAGAAACTCTACGCCCCCACCTACAAAAGCACCCCGCTGGTGCTTACTTACAGGGCCGGCGTCTCGCAGATAGTGCAGACCCCCGCCGAAACCCTCCGCAAGAGCGGCAACTGCATAGACAACTCCGTCCTCTTCGCCAGCATCCTCGAAAGAATGGAATTCCGCCCGCTGCTGGCGCTCCTGCTGGACGAAGGCCACGTAATTGTGGGCTGGAGTGTGGAAGGCCCCTCCGCCGACGGCGCCCCCGCCCACAAATACCGCTTCCTTGGGCCCAACAAATTCAGCCCGGAGATAGGCTTTGAAAAAGTCCTCACTGCTGGCCAGGACTGGACCGCCAATCCTATCCTGAAGCCGTTCCTGAGTGCCCCTGCCGCCTTTAAAGACGGTATCTATAGCAGCGAACCTGGGGATGTGCTGATTTTGGATGTGACGGGGTTAAAACAGGACAAAGTAGATTGATTTTCTGAACAACAAAGTTTGTTTCGAAGTATCTGCAGTTCTTATGAGTCTTTTAGTGGTATTCTGAAATAAAAGCAGTCGAGAGTTATTTTTGGAGGGTTATGTCAAAACTAATATTTACACTAGTGGGATACTTGTTTCTTATTGGTTTACCGCCTTCCTTTGCGGAATCTGATGACAATAGATTTATGGAAACAGTGCCAGTTGCCGTGGGAGGGGACCATGATGCACAGTGCGCCTTGGGTAAGATGTATGAGGAAGGATTGGGGATTGGTTCAAACTATCAGGAGGCGGTGTCGTGGTACAGAAAATCCGCCGAGCAGGGGAATGCGGAAGCTCAGTCCAATTTGGGGCGGATGTATCAGATAGGAAGGGGAGTATCTAAAGATTACAAGGAAGCGTTTGACTGGTACAAAAAGGCGGCGGCCCAGGATAATGCGGATGCGCAGAACAATCTGGGGCAGATGTATGAAAATGGTCTCGGCACTCCCAAAGACCATTCCAAGGCCATGTGGTATTACCAGAAAGCGGCCGCACATGGAAATGCGGAAGCGAAAAAAGCTTTGGTTGCAGGATATACCAGGTCCGCTTCGGCTGGGGATTTTAAAGCTCAGGCCAAACTTGCCTGGGCATATGAAAACGGATTTGGAATTGAGAGGAACTATTCCCAGGCCGTAGAATGGTATACAAAGGCTGCAGAACAGGATGACCCGAATGCACTGAAAAGTCTTGTTAATTTATATAAAGCGGGAAAAGGGGCAGACAGGTACGCTCCCACAGCGGTCAAATGGTACTGCAAGGCTTCGGAGCAGGGCGACAAAGAAGCCGGCAGAAATTGGAAAAAAATATGCGAGAGTCCAAAAAGGCGCGAGTGCCCGGAGTGCGTTAATTGCTGGGAGAAGTACGCACAGCGTGGAGATGTGGGAGCTCAATATCAACTTGGCCTTATGTATAAAGATGGTATTGGTGTCAATCAGGATTACCCCCAGGCCGCAAAGTGGCTTAACAAGGCTGCGGTAGCGGGCGATTCCCGCGCCCAGCGTAGCCTAGGCTGGATGTATAAGAATGGCTGGGGTGTGGAGAAGAGCGACTCTGAGGCGCGGAATTGGTGGAGTAGAGCCGCTGCCCAAGGAGACGCGGAAGCGAAGAAGGCAATTTATTTTGAGGACAGGCAGGCGCTTTACCGCACTGAATCGCCAGACTCAAAAGTTGAAGATGCTGATGGTGTTCCACAGGAGGAGGATAAGGGTGGATTGAGGAGATTTTTCGGCAGAATCTTGAATAAAACGGGAGGTGGAGATGCCCCGGGCCAGGAGGTCGCAGTTGTTTCTAAGCCTAATGCTGACGTGATGCCTACCCCCAATTTTGAGAATGCGGCTATCGGCAGCGTAAACCGTGGCGAGGAATACCGCATCTATGCGAAAGTTGCGGGGTGGTTGCAGATACGCTATAAGGGAAGTCCCGCGTGGGTGAGAGAAGCTGACATGAAAGGGTACGGTGGGGAAAAAATAGTGGATAGGCGGACTATGGGGTCCGCAAGGCCCGCGAAGTCCGCAAGTTTTAAGAGCGGGGGTATACGCGTCGGAATTCTCCCATTTAATAAACAAGCCGGGGATTCTGTGATGTACGATAGGCTTCTTGAGTATATGCTGGATGCAAACCATAATGGCGTGACAATCATTGAGCGGGAAATTATCGATCAGTTGTTGGGCGAGGACCAACTTAACGCTCTGAGTTCTGACGCGGATATTATTCAAGCTGCCAGGAAGAGGGGGGTTGCTTATGTCCTTAGGTGCAATATTTCGAGGTTGAATGTAATTCCTCGCACAATTACTTCCAATGAAAGCAAGCGATATACGGACCAGGATAGCTGGGTTGATAACCGGGAGTATTCGGAAAAGAAAAGGGAAATACTCGAGTTATGTGCCAAAGCAAGAGAAAAAGCTGATAAGCTTACCTGGTTGCAGTTTCTTTTGCGTGTTGGGGAAGCTTTAGCCGGCAAAGGCAAGTGGGGGGACACCTTAAAGGGAGATTCGCGTGACATCGAGATTGCCAAGAAATTTTTAGACGTGACTGATAGAAGTCGATTATCTACGCTTGAGACAGAGTTGGCAGTAACTCCTTCGCAGGTTCATCCTGACCGGGACTGGCCATATACAACAGGCACCGAAAGCAAAGAGGCTAAATGTCGCGTTGCTTTGCGCGTGATTAGAGTATCTGATGCACAGGTGATTAAGCAGTTCGGTTTTGATGGGAAATTCAGGGCGGAGGATTCTTTCCTGAGCAACGGCAATCCGTCTATTGGGATTTATGAGAAAACGGCCAACCTCCCGGACGACGAGCAGATGAAAAATGCCGCCATGGAGGACGCACTCGAAAAAATTAAAGCAGAAATCCCAAAGATCTATGCCGTTTTTATTAGGAAATAAAAATGATGATCGTGAGGTTCGAATTGTTATTGTTACCCAAGGGGTGTCCTTTATGAAATATCTTGTACATATAGTTTTATGCCTAATCATATTTATGGGCCCAGCTCTTGCTGCGCAAAAAAGCGGAACGAATTCTAAATCCAGGCCTTTAAAAACACGGGTTCAAAAGCAACCTGTAGGGGGATTGAGCCTCCCCCTTCCGAGTATGGAGCTTCCCCCTGCTGCAGACGTGGATGTTTCCGGGGACGAAGCAGAGGAGAAATATGATTCCGTTGCTAAGGTGCTGGCTGATAAATCCAATACCCCCAAGGAAATAGCGTCGGCCTGGTGTTCGTTAGCTGGTGTGAAAAGCAGAAACCCGTACTCAAGAGAGGCTCAGGTTGCCTGTAATGAGTGGAAGAGCTACTACATGGCTTGGACGAAAGCTCTTTCTTCTTTGGAGCGAGATTATTCCAGCGTGGCAAAATATGTCGGATATGACCGGACTAAAAAACTTAAGGCAAGGAAAATAAACCTTTTTCTCGAGTATTATGGCTCCGCGGCGCGATACTGGCCTGAGCAGTTTTCCTGGGCAATAAGGGAGTGTGAGCGGGCCAAGGTTGGTTTGAACGCAGGCCGTGGAGTGATAATGCAGCCGGATAAGCGGAGCGTTCTGGCCTGGGAGGAAATGCGGCGGAATGAGGCAGTGGAGGCAAGGCGGCGGCAAGAGCAGGAGGAACGTGACAAGAGAGAGGCAGCAGTGAGAGATATGGAGAGACAGAGGCAGCAGGCCGCAAAGAAGGCGGAGGAGGATGCGGCAGCCCAAAAACGGGCTGAACGGGATGAGAAATACTTGACGATGGTTACAGTTATTGATGGAGGACTTTATTATGGCGGCAAATCTGGGAATAGTCCGTATAGGTTTGCGTTATCAAAAGTTGGAATGGGGTATAAAAAAGTGCATTTGGGGTTTTCTGTAACTGCGTATGAGATTGATAAAAATCCTGATTTTAAAATAAGTGTAGACCAATATCAGTGTACTTCCTCATGGACTCCTCCGGGGAGTTCATCAAGTCAGTGTTTAGCATTTTCTTTCGATAAAACCTCATCGTCATCAAGATATTACTCATTTCTCCCGGTTACATTATACTCGGGGTTCAATGTGGCGGGTAAAAGAAATCTGGAGTTTTTCTTTACATATGACCCGCTTGCGGGGGTGAGTATAGACGGGTATCCTGACTCGAAGAAGCTTTCCATCGTCTGGGAGTCGGGTTTACGGGTGGAGCGATTCCGCTATGGCGTCAGTTTTTCACTAAATGAGTATTTCAGCGTAGAATACACGGCTTATAAGGTACGGGTTCCCCCTATGCATTTGCAGGGCAGTGTTGACGATTATTATTACTCAACACGGGGGGTTGATAAAGCGGTTAGTTACTTTGGCCTGAAATTACGGTTTGCTAATCCATATATATGGTGATAATATCTGGATGGCGCGCCCTGGAAAAATAATAGTGCTCGTGGGTGAAACCCCCAGCCGGGTAAGAGCCGACTCGCCCACTGGGATTTTGGTTGTGATTACTTATGTACGTCAATCTCGGAAATCATGGAGGTAAGAGACATGAATAAGCGATAGATTTATATCCTATGCAATACATTAAAGAAACAAAAAATGACAGATTGCGAGGGCATAAAGAGATTTGGGCGACTGGCGGTGCTTGGATAGAGGGGGGGGGTCATAAGCATTAACCTAAGCCTTGACTTATAGGGGTATTTTTCTTATTATTGTATGCATGCGAAACATAAACGTTGGCGACGAGTCCTGGAAAATTCTTCAACAGTTTCTGCCGAGCAATCTCGAACAAAGCGCGAGAGAA
>JAHJSU010000131.1 GCA_018829985.1 Elusimicrobiota bacterium
AACCGCCGTAAACTCAAAAAAATCCTCATGCGTATGCAGGCGGTTTCCATCCAGGCCGCACAGACTCAAACCACGACGATGTTACGGCACTGAAATTGGGTATAATTAAGAGAAAACTTTTCGAGATGTGCGGAATGTACGTTGTAACTACTCAGGTTCTCCGTATTTTTCACGTATTTTTTGTAGTGGCAAAGCTTGCTTTGCCTTTTTGGGCAGAGTAACCTCTGCCACTACGACGACAGACCTGAGTAGTTACGAATATTTACGGTTTTTGACACCTTAATTTGAAATCGCTCCGCTTAGGAAGTTATGCTTAAACAGATACTCGCCTTTATAAAAAAAGATTTCCTGCTCGAAAAGAGTTATAAGGTCTCTTTCGCGCTGGGGGTGCTGGCGACCTTCTCCGGGATACTGGTGTTCTATTTTACCGACAAACTTTTCGGCCGCCGGCTGACGCCTTACCTGGCCGAATATGGAATAGGCTATTTCGCCTATGTGTTCACCGCCAGCGCTTTCTTCGGCTATATCGGCACCGGCGCCGGGTCGTATTCCGAACGCCTGCGTACCGAACAACTGCAGGGCACGCTTGAGGCCCAGCTGTCGGCGCCCGTGAGGCCGGCGGTTTTTCTTATCTCGCTCAGCGCCTGGAATTTCATCTTCGCTTCGTTTGAACTGCTCATCTACGCCCTGGCCGCTCTGTTCGTCTTCCGGCTGGACTTTTCGAACGCGAACCTGCCGTCGGTCTGCGTCGTCTTCCTGCTTTCCTCCGTCTCGTTCGCGGCGCTGGGCATACTCTCGTCCTGTTTTGTGCTGCTTTTCAAGTGCGGCAACCCGGCGGCCTGGGTATTGAATAACTTCGAGGGGCTGCTTGGCGGGGTATACTTCCCGGTGGCGGTGCTTCCGTTATGGCTTCAGCCTTTATCGAAGCTCCTGCCCGTAACATACGCGGTCAGGGCGTTCGAGCTTGCCCTGCACAGAGGGGCCGGGCTTTATGAATTAAGGAGCGAGTTGACGATACTTTTCATTTTCACCGCGGCGCTCGCGCCGTTCAGCGTCTGGGCTTTCGGCAAAGCGCTGGAAAGGGCGCGGAGAATGGGTACATTGGGAGGATATTAACCGGAAAGGATAAAGGATTAAGGATAAAGGCTAAGGGGCGGAAAAAATCTTCAGAATTTTCTGTATCTTTCCTTTCTCCTTTAGCCTTCATCCTTTAGCCTTTCCAAATTCCCGTCAGGGAATTTGGGCCGCGACGTAATACGCGCTGAACGGGGCCGCTGTCTCAAAATAAGCGAATTCCCCG
Source organism: Elusimicrobiota bacterium (assembly GCA_018829985.1). Lineage (GTDB taxonomy): Bacteria > Elusimicrobiota > Elusimicrobia > Elusimicrobiales > UBA9959 > JAHJSU01. The sequence continues at coordinate 1,301 of JAHJSU010000131.1, forward strand.
TCGGCATTCTTAAACTCAAGCTTCCCCCGTTCCCAGCCTTTCCGGGTCCGGTATAAGAACGTTACTTCCACAGGCTCCGCGGTCCTTTTTAATTTCAGCTTAAAGACGATATTGCCCTGTATGCTGCCCGGGCTTGCGGCAAACTGCCAGGCTTTAACGGGTATGGGTCCGGCAGGGAACTCATGCAGCATCTCCGGGGACAGTTCTCCTTCCGTCATGGCGAGAGTCGCGGCAGCCTGGCCGCGGACCAGAGTTTTAAACGTAAAGGAATAAAGGTCCGTGTCTGCTGAAACCGCCTGGATCTCGTATTGGACGCCGCGGTGAGAGATCATCATAGGCTTTAGCGCGACTTGATAGGAAACCATCCTGCCGTTCGCCAGGGCGTCCTTCTCCGCCCGGACCCCGGGAGCCGGGGCCTTAAGCGTCTCGCTTTCGCTCTTACCGAATTTAAGCGAGAAAGAAAACCGGTGGGAATTGCCCAACTCCCCGAAAGGCGTAAACGCATAGTCAAAAGCGAACCTGTTGAAAGCCAGTCCCATCCCGGCTGCGAAACCGGACCAGGCGCCAAGCTCGTTGCCGTACAGCCTGTATTTATAGCCGGACCGCAGGCAAAGCTTATTCGTGACGGGATACTCCGCCCCCAGCGTAATGAACGGGTAATTATCCACGGGCTTGTTCACGTCCAGCGCCAGAAGGACGCCGGAATCTGCGGACCTGCGGCTTATGCCCGCCTTAAAATTGAGCGGCAGGCCGTATCGTTTGGAAATAAATTTCACGCCTGGGCCGATGTTCTGGACCGTCAGTCCGGCGGTGAATTTCTCGCCCCGCCAGTTGAAATCGCGCAAAGCCCCCAGGTCTACCGCAAAAGAGCTGCCCGATTCATCATCTATGCTCTGCCTGATGAACTTCACCGCTCCGCCCAGGCTAAGTTCCCCGGCGGTCTTGTAACCGTAGCCGACCGAAAGCGCCAGATCGTACGCCCCGAAATCGCCTTCCGAACGCGATAGGGCAAGCGGATCGCTTTCGTTAAGCCCGCTTCTGCGCTCCATGTCTTTGGGAACGCGGAAATAGTCCAGGCCAAATCCCCATACCCCGGAACCGGGGCTTACGGGCCTGAGGAATTTTATTTTCTCGGCCGGGACGGTATAGACCAGGAATTCCTGTTTAAGCCCCTGGAAATAATCGTTGTGGAAGAAGCTCAAGGAATTTCCGCCACCGAGACTGGTGAGGCCGGCCGGGTTCCAGTAAAGCGAATACGGATCGTCGGCCACGGCGGTGAACGCCCCGGCCATGCCCAGGGCCCTGGCCCCGACGCCTATCTTAAGGAAAGTGGCCGAAGTCGTGCCGGCGGAAGGATAAATGCGGGCCGCGTGCGCGGCAAGGCTAAAGGCTAAAGGATGAAGGATGAAGGAAAAGAATAAGAAAGTAAAGAACCGCGACCCAAACACTTTTTTGGAGTTTCGCCCTAATTTTCTTAACTGAAAATAATTTCTCATAAACCTTCCCATCTCTCCGCCTTTAGCCTTTAGCCTTTAACCTTTCTTCTTCCCCTCCGCCCTTTAGCCTTTAGCCTTCATCCTTTAGCCTTTCCTCAATGTATCACCGCCAGCCTCTTTATCAGGTGCTTCGACCCGGAAGCGCTTGTGGCTTCCACCCTGTACTGATACACTCCGCTGGCGACATTTTTTATATTCCATACGATCTCGGAAACGCTCCCGGCCGGGCAGTTGGGCCGCTCAAGCCTGGCAACCTTCTCTCCGGCCACGTTATAGACTTCCACTTTCACATAGGCTTTGTAGGCGAGATAGAACTTGAACGTGACGCTGTCGCCTTTGGCGGGATTGGGGTAGGTGTACACCGAATCCTTGCTTAGAAGCGCCCCGGAAGGAACATATTCCATTATGCGGAAGTACGAAAAATGGTTGGTCTCAGCCGTCACCTTGTGAAGGCCGGGATACGCCTTTGAGGTATTGAGCAGCATCCAGGCGCCTCCGGAAAGCGTGTAGATCCGCAGGTTCTCCGGGTCCATGCCCGCCGCATCGGCGTCGGTGTAGGGCAAAGACAGCGCGGCGTTCTTTAACAGCTTTGTGGCCGGATTCTCAAATTTGACCTCATAAACCACGCCGGTGGGGTTGGCACCGGTGTTCGCCTTTACGGTGAACTGCGGCTGGTAGGCGGCCGGATTAAGTTTTGTAATCATAATATTATCGTTCTGATTGACCGAATTGCGCGGTATGTTTACTTCCATACCGTCCTCCAGGCGCACGGACCCGCCCTGCGAGGCGTCGAAAAACCTCCAGTTGTCGGCTGAAATACCCCAGGCTTCCGCCGTCAGCGCGGAGTTGTTGGCGCTGTCAAAAGCCGCCACGGTGTAATAGAACTTCAGGTTTACCGGGGCGTCCGTGTCCAGATAGCCGGTCTCGCCGGCCGGGACCACGGCGTAGGGCGCGCTTGAGATATATTGGCCGGAAACCCGGCTCCTGTATGCCTTGTAGCCATAGACGTCGTTCTCCCCGGCTCCGTCGTCCGGAGAGATGGTCCAGCCCAGCGTCAGCCGGCCGCCGTGGTCCCCGTCGGTGTCGGAAACCGCAAGCCCGGAAGGCGCGCCGGGCGCGATGAAGTCAAGCGTGGCCCAGGCCGTTGCCGCATTTGAAACCGGGCTTAAATTCGGAATGTCGTCGGCCGCTTTTATCGCGAAATAATATGTTACGCCCCCGAAAAGGCCTGTCACTGTTTCGGTTTCGGCCGTTCCAGCGGCCCCCGTCACGGCCCTCGAGCTTTTCCATAAAACCGCGCCGTCAAAATTATTAATCCAGTCAAATCCGGAATTTGTCGAGTATCTAATTAGGTAGCTGGCTGCCATGCCCACATTATTATCGTCTCCCGGAGCGGTCCAGCTTAAAACAATATTGCCGCCTTTTGCGCCCTGCGCCGCGCTCAAATCCGTTATCCCTGCCGGCGGGATGACGTCACCCTGCGGATTGTCGTTTACCGAAGCCGCCGCCGCGTGGTTTGAATCAGCCGATTCCAGATAACCGTCATAAGCCCTGACCAGGTAGGTGAACAAAACGCCGGTTGGCGCGGCCGAATCCGTGAAAGAAACGGCGTTTGAGCCGGCTTCGGAGAGAAGATTGAAAACCCCGTACGAACTTCTGTAAATCTTATAGCCGGTTACCATAGAAGCCGATTGCGTCCAGTTAAGCTGAATTTTATTGCCGGCGTCATTGAGCACGTCGGAAGCCGCCAGGTTCGAGGGCGGCAACGGCGGATAATTAACCCTGACGGTAGTCAGCGCGCTGTCGTCCTGCGAGGAGGGGAGGACGCTCAGCCTGAGCGTGTAAAGCCCGTTAGGGGAACTCTGTGTGCTCCAGTATCCGAGTATCCCGTTTTCAATTTCAGAGGCCGCCGCCGCCGAACTTATAAAAGTCCATGAAGAAGGCTCCGCGCCCGCGCCATATTCAAGACTATAGCCGCTGAGCGCCGGGTTTTTAATATAGCCCTTTATGGTTATAGTGTCCCTGACCAGCTCATACTCCCCGGGGGTGGAAATGGAGGCGATTTTATCGGCCTTGTACGCCCAGAGCTTCCCGCCCATAGTCCCGATGAAAACATAGCCGTTGGAGACGGCGGGCGAAGAGTGGGAGGGAGAAGGCAATATTATTTCCTGCAGGACGGCTCCCGAACTGCTTACGGCGACAAGCCTCCCGTCCGCCGTTCCGGCGTAAATAACCCCGCCGGCCAGGGCGGGAGAGGAAGGCATGCCGAACGCGGAAGTGTTCCCGAGCGCCGGGACGCTTGAGATAAAGCCCAGATCGGCTGAATCCAGACAGTATAAAGTGTGGGGGGAATTGCCGGCGGAATAATATACCCGGTTCCCGGCCAGAACGGGGGAGGCTGTTTCCATCAATCCGTAATCCGCAGCGTAAGGCTCGTATTTGCCAAGCTCGTTCCCGTTTGAGGGATCCAGTTTGTAGATCTCGCCTGTATTGCCGGAAGGAACCGCGTATACCGCGGGACTTGAGACGGCCGCCGTCATTATGCCGTATGTTCCTACGGTCTGCCCCAGAGAGCCCCATTTTCCGGCGTAGGATACCATGTCCAGGGCGTACATTCTCCCGTCGTTTGAACCGAAAAAGACCCCGCTCCCGTCGGTCGCCGGCGAAGATTCAACGGGCTGCTTCGCCTTGTATTCCCAAAGAAATTTTCCGGCGGCGCAGTCAAAAACCTTCAGCCTGTTGCCGGGCGCCCCCGTTCCGGCGTAAACTTTCCCTCCGAAAACAAGGGGGGAGGAGATTGAAGGGGCGCCGAGAGCCGCCTGCCACAGAAGGGCGCCGTTGAGCCTGTTTAACGCGTACAAATTGCCGTCCCTGCTTGTGATATAAACAGCGCCGCTGGAAACCGCCGGACTTGCGTCTATCCAGCCGTCGGTGGAATAGTCCCAGATAAGCTCCCCGGTTTTGGCATCCAAAGCGTAAATGCTTCCGGACCTTGCCCCGACATAAACTATCCCGTCATACACGACGGGTGACGAGACCACATCCCCCTGTATCTGGAAGTCCCATTTCCAGGTCAGCGGCGGGTATGCCTGTTCCCTCGTGTAACCCGTCCTCTGCTCATTGCCCCGGAACATCGGCCAGTCCGCAGAAAAAGAAAGGCTAAAGGCTAAAGGATTAAGGATTAAGGACAGAAGAAGAGTCAGGATTTTTTTAGGTGCTCTTGCCCTACTCTTATCCTGGACCTTTTTCACAATAGAAGTGAGGATCAAAACAAGTTCGCAGGACTCGGCATATAGTGCGTTTAACTCTGCGGGCTCTCCAATTTTAAGTTCTTTCATAATTTTCAGCCAATAGGCTGTTTCCCTTACTTCCTTTTTAGCGATGTTTGCGCTGTGAGCAAAATCCGCGTCAGTCAACCCGCCCACCGCTTCCTGCCAATTAGCTCCCACAGAAAGCGCGGAACGCAGCAACTGCCTGTAAATGACGACATTGATCCCGTGGGGAGAAAACCTTCCCACAAACTTTGCCGCACTAACGGCAAAATTAAAAATCCGATTTTCCAGCCTTTTCTCCTCCATAGAATCCTCAATTTTCCTTTAGCCTTAAGCCTTAATCCTTTAGCCTTTCCCCTGTCTCCTTTCCCCTGTCTCCTTTCCCCTCTGTCCTTTAGCCTTAAGCCTTAATCCTTTAGCCTTTCCCCTGTCTCCTTTCCCCTCTGTCCTTTAGCCTTAAGCCTTAATCCT
>JAHJSU010000132.1 GCA_018829985.1 Elusimicrobiota bacterium
AACCGCCGTAAACTCAAAAAAATCCTCATGCGTATGCAGGCGGTTTCCATCCAGGCCGCACAGACTCAAACCACGACGATGTTACGGCACTGAAATTGGGTATAATTAAGAGAAAACTTTTCGAGATGTGCGGAATGTACGCTACAGTTATTCCTATTTGTCAAAAAAATATCCATAACCTTTAAAATCTCTGAATTTAGCTGGAAATTGCAATAGTCAGCTAATAGCATAGCAATAGTATAGAAGATGAACACGACAGCATAGTGTCGCGGTCATACCCTCACAAAAAACCTCAAAATGTTATAATTTACCGTTGTTTTAAGGATATTTGTTTTCGCCGGGCGGGTAAATTGGATGTACCGACATTTGGGCGGGGAAATGTTATTAAAAAGGTGAGCTGGCGGGTTTTTCCTGCGCTCCTTATAGGGTTTACGGCCGGGGTCTGGAGCGAATTTCTATCATTGGAAACGGCGGTGAATGTTTGAGCCACGCACTGTGTGCGTGGCGAGTTCGCACGCCGGCGAAAGACCCCGGCCGTCTTCCCCAAAAACCCGGTCCCGAGCGCAGGGAAAATTTGCCAGCTCACCTTCAACAGCTACAGCCTACCTTATACTAAAACCTCAAAATGTTATAATTTGGCGGGGTTTTAAAGAGTCGCATAAATGCGACCGCTACGGGAAAAAAGGCAAAGCAAGCTTTGCCACTACAGGAGCACATGAAGCATACCGAATTCCTTCCTATGACGCCGGAAGAGGTCACAGCCAGGGGCTGGGACTGCGTGGACATCGTCCTGGTCACCGGCGACGCTTACGTCGACCATCCCAGTTTCGCCATGGCCCTGATAGGCCGCGTCCTGGAAAACCAGGGATACCGCGTCGCCATCCTCGCCCAGCCCAAATGGACCTCGGCCACAGACTTCAAAAAATTCGGCAGGCCCCGCCTGTTCTTCGGAGTATCGTCGGGCAACATGGACTCGATGATAAATAAGTACACCCATAACCGCAAAATTCGCTCCAACGACGACTACTCCCCCGGCGGCCTCCCCAACTTCCGCCCCGACCGCGCCACGATGATATACGCCCAGCGGGCCAAAGAAGCCTGCCCCGACGCCCCCGTCGTAATAGGCGGCATAGAAGCCACCATGCGCCGCTTCGCCCATTACGACTATTGGTCCGACAAAGTCCGCAAAAGCGTCCTGCTGGACTCCAAAGCCGACCTGCTCGTCTACGGCATGGGCGAACATCAGATAATTGAAATAGCCCGGCGCCTTGCCAAAGGCGAAAAGATAACCGCCCTGCGCGACATCCGCGGCACCGCCTACGCCCCCGGCGCCAAAGAAACCGCCGAGCTGGATATCCCCGACGCCATCGAACTCCCCACCGCCGGAGAAGTGACCTCGGACCGCGTAAAATTCTCAACCGCCACCCGCATCAGCTACGAAGAATCAAACCCCTATAACGCCAAAACGCTGATACAGAAGAGCGAAGGCCGCGCCGTAGTCCAGAATCCCCCCGCTTTCCCGCTGACCACTGAGGAAATAGACCTGGTCTACAGCCTCCCCTACACGAAAAAAGCCCATCCCTCGTATAACCAGCCGGTCCCCGCTTTGGAAATGATAAAAGACTCCATAGTCATTCACCGGGGCTGTTTCGGCGGCTGCGCCTTCTGTTCGCTCACCCTCCACCAGGGCCGCTTCATACAATCCAGAAGCGAAAATTCCGTATTCCGGGAAACTGAAAAACTGCTTAAGACGCCAAGGCATCCAGGGAATATCTCAGACCTGGGCGCCCCGTCCGCCAACATGTACAGGATGGGAGGCAAAGACATTAAAGTCTGCAAACAATGCAGAAAGACCTCCTGTCTTTACCCCGCCATCTGCCCGAACCTCGGCACGGACCATAAACCGCTGCTCTCCCTGATGCGCAGAATACGTTCCATTAAAAGCCTCAAAAAAGCCTTCGTGGCCAGCGGCATAAGGATGGACCTCGCCCTGGAGTGCGGCGAGTACATTTCCGAAATAGCGCGCTTTCACACCAGTGGCCAGTTGAAGGTGGCCCCGGAGCACATCTCGCCTGAAACGCTTTCCGTAATGAAAAAGCCGTCCATGGAAGTTTTCAAAGAGTTCGCGGCAAAATTTCTGTCGGAGTCAAAAAAGGCGGGTAAGGAGCAGTACCTCGTACTCTATTTCATCTCGGCGCATCCGGGCTCCACGCTGGCCGGCATGGCGGAACTGGCGGTGTTCCTGAGGGAAAGGCGCATACGCCCGCAGCAGATAAACGATTTCCTGCCGGCGCCCATGGAGCTGGCGACCTCCATCTACCATACCGGGCTGGACCCGTTCACCCTTAAGCCGGTCTACGTCCCGAAAAAAGAAGCGGAGCGCCGCATGCAGAGGGCGCTCCTTCAGTATTTTAAGCCTGAGAACAGACCTCTCATAATAAAAGCGTTAAGGCGGATAAACAGGCTGGACTTGATGAGGAGAATACTCTAGGGGCCAGGGACGAGCGTATAGGGGCTAGGGTAAAGCAAGAGAGTAAAGGGCAGGATCTGTTAACCCTATACGCTAGCCCCTCTACGCTACGCCCTTTTATTTTGTTTGCTTGCGGCGCAGCGCTTTTATCATCTC
>JAHJSU010000133.1 GCA_018829985.1 Elusimicrobiota bacterium
CGTCACGGAACCCAGGATCGCCTCCATGGCGCCGTTTGTGACGGAAACCCCGGTCTGGGTCTCTGTCCAAAGAGCCGTCCCCGCAGTCGCCGCGTCATATAAGGAAAAGGTAAGGTCAAAGGCGCCGTTCAGGGGATTGTCTGAAAGGTCCGTAAGCCTTCCCTGGAAGTTGACCTTTTGTGGAGGGGCCGCCTGCGCGAAGACCGCCCCGTATCCCGCCAGGATGAGGCAGAAAAGAATGGATTTTAAATTCCTGAATAAATGTTTCATATAGCTATCTCCTTAATTGCGAATAAGACGAATAACGATTACGAATAAGACGAATAGCGTCCTGTTCGCTACCATTCGTCATGTTCGCTACCATTCGCGCCATTCGCTACTAATACTCATAACTAAATCCTATCCTGTAGTTCGTCGTTGTGAAGTTGTATCTGTAAAGCTTTTCAAAATCCTGGTTTGAAGTCTGCCGGCCATAGCCGAACTGCGAAGTCCACACGAAGTGCGGGGCGATGGGATAGCTTGCGCCGACGCCGATGACCGCCTCATTCTGATATACCTTGCTTCCCCGGTAGAGCCCGGACTCAGCCTGGGTCAGCCGGCCGCTGTAGCTCACCCGGCCAAGCGTGGCCGAGAGGCTGAATTCCAGCGGCCGCTCTTCAACACCGCCAGACCGGCCGGGCAGTTTGCGGTAAAGATTGAGATCAACGCCCGCCCTTAGCGACAGCGTATCGTAGTAATTTGCGAGGTACCTGAACCTCTGGGCGTCATAGCTGTTCTGGTTGGAGGAGTTATAGCCGACCGCAAGCCTGGCGCCGCTGACCGCTTTCCAGCCCCCGGAAATTTCGCGCGGAACCTTCCAGGCCACGGAGAGATAATTGGAAAGGTCCCTGCGGGTGGCGTTTTTATATTCCCCGGTCCGGGCGACCACGTGCTGGTCCGGGAAGAGGCGCAGGGTCATTGCCAGGTTCCCCTCCGCGTAGCTGCGCCACGGCCCCTCCAATGTCCCGCCGAACGAAAGGGCGTGATTGTAGGAATCAAGGACCGATCTTCCGGCCAGTTCTCTTGCCATGGAATTGCCTTGGGCATCCTTTATTATGGATTCAAGGGACTCGTAGTTCACGAACCCTATATGGTAAAAATCATAGCCGATGGAGTAAGTGAAAGGCCCCTTATAGGCGCGTTCCGCCTCCAGCGAGAAGCCGGGCCGGCGGTAATCAAAAAGACCGTTTCCCCATGATTCGTCCCGGGTTTCTTTGAGGAATTCCCATTTGTAGCCGATAGAGGGCTTAAATTTCCATTCCGGGGAAACCTGGTAGACCGAGCGGACGGCTAAAAAGTGCGACATCCTTTCCTGGAAGAGCGTGCCGCCGCCCACCAGGTCGGTCACCTGCTTCGTTCCCTGGTACTGCGACGAGAGCACCGGCACGACCGTCCATTTGGGCCCCAGCCTTTCATGCTTTATCGCCAGGGAGGCAAGCAGGTTCAGGTTGCCTGAGAGGCTGCCCTGCTCAGCCTGGAAGAAATGCTGACCGCCGTTGAACTGCAGCGCCAGGTAGGGTTGGAATTTAGCCTGCGCTACGGCCTTTTCATACTCCTCCAGGCCCGCAAAGGGGGTTTCTTCCGGTTCCTCGGCGGCAGCGGCTTCGGCGGTGATGGATGAGGGTTTACTGTCGGTAACTGGTAACTGCTCACCGGTTACCTTCCCCTGCTCGCTTGAGACTTGTGTTATCACAGTTGCCGGGGCTTCAGAAGTCGGCACGGGCTGAGGTATCGCCGACACAGCGGCAACCGCGGCGTCCGGGGTCGGCTCAGGGGTTATAAACCGGGCATAGCTCGTTCCCGCTTTCTTTTTAACAGTTTCGTCAAAAGTCCAGCCAGTGAGTTCGAGTTTCTCTCCCTTTTCCTTTCCCTTTGCCCTGAACACTTTTACGGCGGCCTTTCCCGGCTTAAGCCGTTTCACGTTTACGAAATCCGCCTGGATAACCTTCGCCAGGGAATACAGCGTCATGCCCTGGGAGCCCGAAACTTCCGTCCCGGCGGGATTTGACAGGGCTATATTGCCCTTGCCCACGATGAACCTGTAATACTTGTTGCGCTTGGCGGACATTATCCGCGCCTTGGACTCGCCCGTGGACAAGAAAGTCCCGCCGGCGTCCACCAGTATGCCGGTGGGGCCCACGGTCAGCGTGCCGTTGGAAAGATCAAATGTCCCGCGGCGCCCCACATATATCCGGCGGCCGACGGTCAGGGACGCCGTCTGGAGGTCCAGCATGCCACCCTCAATATTCACGTTACGGGTCACCTTAAGCCTGGAGGTCTGCAACCTGACGCTTCCTTTAAAATTAGTCGTCATGGCGAAGTAGTCGAGTGTGATGTCGAGGTCCCAGGAGTAGTCTTTAGCTGAGAGAATGCCGAAAAGGACATAGTCATTTTTTCCGGGCGCCTTGCCTGCGCGCCAGTTCTTTCCGTCCGAGGCCTTGTCGGTCTCCCCTTTCCCCGTCCACCTGACCGCTTCCCCAAAAGCCGGCGCGCAGTAAACCGCCGTCAGGAGGCACAAAATTGTTGGTATCCTTAAAATTTTCATCTCTTCCTACAGTCACCAGTTACCAGACTGCCAGTTTCCAGTCTCCAGTTGCCAGTCTCCAGACTGGTGACTGGGCCGCTGGTCACTGGCAGCCTACTCATTGCACCAGCCCCGACTGGATCAGTATTTTCGGCTCCACCACCAGGTCTATTTTGCGGCCGCCGAAAAAGCTTGAAGTGATAACCTGCTGGAAGTTCCACTTCAGCAGGGCTTCCTTGTACTGCGGCCCGCTGGTAACGCCCGCGAAGTCCGCGATGCCCGCCGTATTGCCGTCGTTGTCGATAATATAGTTATCGTACTGCGTAAAATCATCCCCCGTGCCGTATGTTTCAAGTATACGGTTGTGCAGGAACGTCCCGTCCGGGAAGCTTGAATCA
>JAHJSU010000134.1 GCA_018829985.1 Elusimicrobiota bacterium
AACGGTTTGTTGTCTGATTTCTTTCGTGTCTTTGTGACTTTGTGGCTGAGTAGTAACGATTTTTATGATTAAACATGATCTGCGTCCATCATATTCATCTGCGTCATCTGCGTTCCATGTATTACTGCTGAGCAGTTACACTGAAACAGGGAAATGAAGACGACGGGCGGGACGTTGCTTAAACGCTTAAATGCAAAGCAACCCGGGCGGTATTAAAAGCAGGAACAGGCTGCTTTTTATTCCGGACAAAAAGGCGGCATAAGCCTGTACCAGGCGCGAGGAGATATACCAGTTATGGAAGCAATAGAACTCATCAGATTAACTGAACGCGGCGAGGACAGCCGTCTGCAGTTCAAGCAGGACGTGACAAACGCCGAATCGCTGGCAGGCGAATTGGCGGCTTTTTCCAACAGCAAGGGCGGCAGAATCATTATCGGGGTCAACGACCAAGGCGAGGTGACGGGCCTGTCTGCCGGCGATGTCCGGCGAATCAACCAGTTGTTGGCTAACACTGCAACAAATCTCGTCCGCCCCTCGATCAATCCCGAAACTGAAAATGTCTCCGCGGGCGAGCGGCTGGTAATGGTGGTGACCGTCCCTGAAGGCATCTCAAAACCGTATGCCGACAATGGCGGGGTGTTCTGGGTCAAGTGCGGGTCGGACAAGCGCCGCGTGACATCGCGGGAGGAAATCCAGCGCATGTTTCAGGGCGCCGACATCGTTCATGCGGATGCAGTTCCGGTCGGGGGGGCAACGGTTGCGGACGTTGACCTGGGCCACTTCAGGACGTTTTTTGAGAAGCAATACGGGGAGCCCTTGAACGAAGGCGCGCTCCCTTTGCCGCAGTTGCTGGAAAATCTCGGTCTGGCAAAGGACGGCACGCTCAATCTGGCCGGGCTGTTGCTTTTTGGGAGCAATCCACAGCGATACAGGCCTGCGTTTTTGGTCAAGGCCGTCTCTTTTGTCGGCAACGATCCGGCAGGCGAAAAGTTTCGTGACAGCGAGGATCTTGGCGGATGCCTGAAAGATATACACACCCGGACCATGTCTTTCATCTTACGCAATCTCCACCGGATTCAGGGGCAGAAAGGTTTCAATACGGAGGGTGAGTTGGAGGTGCCGGGTTCGGCGTTGGAGGAACTGGTGGTCAATATGCTGTTGCACCGGGACTATTTCATCTCTGCGCCGTGGAGGGTGATGCTCTTCGATAATCGGATCGAATTGATCAGCCCGGGAGCGTTGCCCAACAATCTGACTGTGGAGAACGTCAAGAATGGCGTGTCTAACATGCGTAACCCGTTGATCTCTTCATTCGCCACCAAGGAATTACCCTATCGTGGAATAGGAACCGGCATCCGGCGGGCTTTGGCGGCCATTCCCAGTTTGGTTCTGGAATCCGATCATGAACTTAACAATTTTACCGTCCGGATTCCACGTCAGGGGACGTTGTTGACCAGTTGACTAACCGGAAGATAGGTGACGCTGATTCAAGTCTTCATGATTGGCCGCTTGATACGCATAGCGCCTGGTGCGGCACTGCCATAGGCTTGAAAATCAGCTGTTTAACGCGGTAAATCTTGAGCAGGGCTACGGGCTTATTGAAATACGCACCCCCGGGAGGTGTTGGACAATGAAAAAGACATTTGACGCTGTGGCGTTCATGCGGCTGCGGCGCGAAGAAATCGACCGGGAGGACGCGGGATTGACGTGGAAGCAGAAGCGCGAGAGGACGCGGCAGACTCTGGAAAAGGATCCACTGTGGCAGCGTCTGCGGGAGCGCGGCGTACAACCCGCGCCGCCGGGAATAATGACCGCGCGCGAGAAGACGGAGACGGATTATGGCAAATCCAACGGTTAGGGGAGGTAAGGGCTCGCGAGCCATTAGCGTGAAGCGGGCGGGAAGAAGTTAGCCGCAAGTTGGAGAAGCAGGCAGATGGCGCCTGCGCGGGCACTGACCTCTATGCCGATAAAAACAGGAACCGGCGGCTGGGAAATCATAAACGGAACCACGCCGGGAGGAATTCCGATGACGACGCGGATTTTGCCGCCGCCGGCCGGTGAGCCGTCCGCGGATCCGGCCGGTCTGCGCCTCCGCCTTGAATTCGCGAGGCTTCAGCTGCTTCGCGGCTTTGAGGAGCTGCTTTGTCTTGAGGGCTTGCGCGGGGTTGAACAGCTCCCCCATCAGGTTGAAACGGTCAGAAAGGTTCTGCGCCATTTCCGCGGCCGCGCGCTGCTGGCGGACGAGGTGGGGCTGGGGAAAACAATAGAGGCCTGCCTTCTTCTGCGGGAGTATCTGCTGCGCGCGCTGGTGAAACGGGTGCTGATTCTGGTTCCCGCCCCGCTGACAGGCCAATGGCGGGAGGAATTGTCAGCCAAGTTCAGCCTGGAATTTTCCGTTCCGGGCGCGGCCGCCGGCGCGGAATTCTGGAGTGAAAACAACCTGGTGCTGGCGTCCATTTCCCTGGCTAAGGGGCGCAGGCATTTCAGGTCCGTAACCGCAACCCCATGGGACCTGGTGATAGTAGACGAAGCCCATCATTGCAAGAACCGCGCGACCCTGAACTGGCAGCTTGTCAACGCGCTGCGCCGCCGCTATCTGTTTCTTCTTACCGCGACCCCCGTCCAGAACGACCTGCTGGAACTCTATAACCTGCTGACGCTGCTGGAGCCGGGGCACCTCAAAACCGAGAAAGACTTCAAAAAAACCTACATCAGGCGCGGCTCTCCGCGGGACCCCCTCAACAGGGATAATCTGCGCTCCCTGCTTGGCGAAGTAATGGTGCGCAATACCAGAAGCCTTGTGAATATCAGGCTGCCGCGGCGCTACGCCCAGACTTTTGTTCTCCAGCCCGACGCGGACGAGGCCCTGCTTTACTCCGGGCTGGATTCCTGGCTGAGAGACCGCTGTTCCGCGCTAAAACCGGCAGCTGAAAAAGATCATCCCGAAACCGGCGCCGGAGAAAACAGCGTCCGCCTAAGGCGGACGCCGGAATCCGCGGAAAACGATGATTCGTCTTTTACAGCGGCCCCGGCCGGAAGCGGCGAGGCCGTCCCCGGTTCCGCGGGGCTGGCGCGGATGCAGTTGAATTCGCTGCTGCTGGCGGCGGGCAGCCATCCGGCGGCTCTTGCCGCAGCGCTTGAAAGAATCGCGTCTTCCGGCAAACAAGCGCCGCCGCTTATGGAACTCGCCCGCCGGGCCGCGCCGTCCGCCAAGGAGCGCAAGCTTCTGGAACTTCTGACGCGGAACCCCGAAGGCAAAACGCTCGTCTTCGCCAATTTCCGGGCGACCCTGGCCAGGCTTGGCGGCACACTGGCGGCCGCCGGCATCCGTTTTTCCGTTTTTTCCGGCAGTTGCACAACGCGGGAAAAAGAACAGGCCGTGGAAGAGTTCCGCTCGGACGTCCCCGTAATGCTGTGCAGCGAATCCGGCGGGGAAGGCCATAATCTCCAGTTCGCCAATACACTTGTCAATTTTGACCTGCCCTGGAATCCGATGAGGATAGAACAGCGCGTCGGGCGGCTCCACCGCATCGGCCAGACGCGCGAAGTGTTTATTTTCAATCTTTGCACCGCCGGCTCCATGGAAGAGCGCATTCTCCGGATACTGGACGACAAAATCCATATGTTTGAACTTGTGGTCGGCGAGGTCGGCTCAATACTCGGCAATCTTGAAGGCGGCGAAGAGTTTGAGTCGCTGGTTTTCAATCTCTGGCTGCGGACAAAGGATAAAGCCGGGCTTGACTCCGAATTTGACAGGCTCGGCGAATCGCTGGTGAAGGCGCAGGAAGAATATGTCAAAAGCCGGGAATTGGACGAAGCCCTTTTCGGCGAGGATTACGAATGAGCCGCAATATCCAGCCGCGCCTGAGGGAGTTTGCCAAAACCGTTCTGGAACGGCGCGGAGCGCTGGTGGATTGGCCGGAAACAGCCCCGGAAGGCCTGGCGATACTGCCCCCCGGGGCCGCCGCCGCGCTCGGCGGCGGGGAAACTCTCCGGCTGTCGTACCAGCCCGGCGAAAACTGCCTGGCCGTAAATCTGGCGGCGGAGTTTCCGGAACGCCTCCGTCCTCTGCTGGCCGCCGAGCCCGGCACGGGACTGTTTCATATTCCGGAACTCTACCTGAAAAAAGCCGCGATGGAGGAGCCGGTGGCGAGGGCGTTTACCTGGCAGAATGCCAGGGTGAAGGTAACCGGCTCGGAGCCGGACCGAATTGAATATCATACCTGGCATTTTCAGGCCGCCCTGGATTCGTATGAGCGCTGGGAGGAATTGTTTTCAATAACCGTCAACGCCGCGTCGGGAGCGGAGGTAATTCTGCCCGCTACGCTGGGGCCGGAGGTCATGTCGCTGTGCGGGCCGCCGGGTCCGCCCCGTCCGCGCGGAAACGGAGACGAAGACCCCGGCACGGACGCAACCTTTCAATACGCGGCGCGCAGACTGATGATTAACGCTGAGGAAAGGGCGGCGCCGTTTATTTCAAGGCTGGAAGCCGGCCTCCAGCGCGACAGGAAACGGATTCGGGCCTATTATCACGCGCTTCTCCGCGACGCAAAAACCCCGCGCGAACGCGAAGACTCCCCCCTCCGCGGGCAGGAGGATAAACGCAGGGCGGTGGAGCTGGAATTGCGCAGGAAAACAGCGGAATTGGATGAACGGTATGCTGTAAAAGCCGTGATAACCCCTCATCTCCTGGTCCGGCTGGATATGCCGGTGCTTGCGGTAAAATGCGAAGTTTTTCGCAGGCAGGCCGGCAGAGTTCATATAATTTACTGGAACCCGCTTACCAAAGCGCTTGAACCGCTGCGGTGCTCCGGGTGCGGCGAAGGCATTTTTTCGGTTTATTTCAGCGAGAATGACGTCAGGCCGCTGTGCGCCGCCTGTTTTTCAGAAGACAGCTGATGATTTTTATGAAAGACGGTAAAAAAGCTATATATATTGTAACTACTCAGCAACAATACATAGAACGCAGATGACGCAGATGAATATGAGGGACGCAGATCATGTTTAATCATAAAAATCGTTACTACTCAGCCACAAAGTCACAAAGACACGAAAGAAATCAGACAACAAACCGTTTGATCCATAAACTTTCTTTGTGCCTTGGTGTCTTAGTGGCTGAATAGTTACTATATATTGGGTAAATATTCGGGAGGCGCGAAAACAAATGGAAGCATTAATACTTTTCTTTTATCTGTTGGGAGGCCTGGGAGTTTTCCTCCTGGGGTTAGAGATAATGAGCGAGGGCCTGCAGAAGACGGCCGGCCAGGGACTCAGGAAGATCCTCTCCCTGGCCACCGCCAACCTGCGCGCCGCCTTCAGGTTCTCCCTCCTTCTTATAATCCTGGCCGAGGCGCTGACGGTTTATTATTTCGGCCTCGGGCATCCTTACTTTAGTTTTGAAAAAATACCGGCTTTCGGCAGCCTGTACGGCTTTTTCTCCTGCGTGGTGATAATTTTAGCGTCAAAATTCCTTGGCAAGCTTTTCATTTCGAAAAAAGAGGATTACTATGACTGAGTGGGCCCACCCCGCCCTGCTGCTCCTCGCGGGAGCCGCGCTTCTCCCGCTCCTGGGCGGGACCGCGAAAAAAATATTCACGGTGGCACTGCCGCTGGCGGCCCTGGCGCTCTGTGCCGCCGCCTCCCGCGGCAGCTACGCGGAATTTGAATTTTTAGGGCAGCAGCTCGCCCCGTGGCGGGTGGACAGGCTCAGCACCCTCTTCTCCTGCGTTTTCTCCCTGATGGGCGTCCTGGGCGCGGTTTACGCGTTCCACAAGAACGACGCCAGGCAGCAGGCGGCGGGCCTGGTGTATCTCGGCGGCGCCCTGGGCGTCACCCTCGCGGGAGATCTTCTGACCTTGTTCGTTTTCTGGGAGCTGATGGCCCTTTCGGCCGCCGCGCTGGTCTTCGCCGGAAAAAAACCGGAATCCGGCGAGGCGGGGCTGAGGTATCTCCTGGTGCACCTGTTCGGCGGGGTCTGCCTGCTGTCCGGCATCCTCCTGCACGCGGCGGGAACCGGCTCCGTGGCTTTTGAATCCATGACGGCCCTGAGCGGCTCTCCGGCCTGCTATCTCATCCTCGCCGGCTTCCTGCTTAACGCCGCCGTCCCGCCGCTGGGCGCCTGGCTGCCCGACGCCTACCCGCGCGCGTCCGTGACGGGCGCGGTGCTGCTGACGGCCTACACCACCAAGTCGGCCGTCTACGCGCTTATGCGCGGGTTCCCTGGCGCGGAGCTCTTAATCTGGCTCGGGGCGGCGATGGCGGTTTACGGCGTGATCTACGCGGTGCTGGAAAACGACGCGCGGCGGCTCCTGGCTTATCACATTATCAGCCAGGTGGGCTATATGGTCTGCGGCGTCGGAATAGGCACGCAGCTGGCGCTTAACGGGGCGGCCGCGCATGCCTCGGCGCATATAATCTACAAGGGCCTTTTGTTCATGGGCGCAGGCGCGGTCCTGGAAGTCACGGGCAAAAGCCGGTTGAGCGAGCTGGGCGGGCTTTACAGGAGCATGCCGGCCACCATGGCGCTTTACCTGGTCGGCGCGCTTTCGATCTCCGCGTTCCCCCTGTTCAGCGGCTTCGTCAGCAAAGCCATGGTCGTCTCCGCGGCCGGGGAAAGCTCGGCCGCCGTCCCCTTCCTGCTGCTGACACTGGCTTCGGCCGGCACTTTTCTGCACACCGGGCTTAAACTGCCGTATTACATGTTTTTCTGGAAAGATTCCGGGGTCCGCGCGCAGGAACCCCCGCAAAACATGCTTGCCGCCATGGCCCTGGCGGCCCTTCTCTGCCTGCTTATAGGCCTGTTCCCGCAGGCGCTCTACTCCCTGCTCCCCTTCCCCTGCGACTACCGGCCTTACACAGCGTCGCACATAGTGTCCTCCCTTGGCATACTGGGCTTCACCGCGCTGGGGTTCTTCATGTTCCTGCGCCGCCTCGACCCAGAACCGGGGCTGAGCCTGGACACCGACTGGTTCTACCGCAAAGGCGCCGCCGCCTTTATGAATTTTCTCAACGGCCCTTTTGAAAAATTCTGCGCCGCGCTCCACGGGATTTTTTTCGACAGGCTCCCGGAAAAGCTGTCCCTGGCCTCCGCCAACCCAAGGGCTTTTATGCGCATACTCCTGCTTGAAGGCCGCCTATATTTCAGCGGCCCGGGCGGGGAGGCCGTACTGCGCGAACGGCTTGAGGCGGCCAGAAACGTCTACCCGGGAGACCCGCACAGATACCGCCCCGTGGGCTCCACCGTTCTGTGGGTGATAACGTTCCTGCTGGCTTACCTGGCGCTGTATTATCTCTCCAACTGAACCGGCGGGAACGGCGGGATAGTTCCCCTGCCTGCCCCATAAGTATTAAAATATAACAGCAGTCAGGCCGCAGACACCCGCGCAGGAGGCGCTTTTAAGGTAACTACTCAGGTTGTTTAGACTGTAGACTATTAGGCTGTTAGTCAAATCGAATTCTTACCTAATAGTCTAACTGCCTACAGCCTATCTACCTGAGTAGTTACCTTTTAAGGAGGCAAGGAAGTATCTTTATCCTTACTTCCGGCCTCATGCCTTTAACCCGACAAGGCCGGATTATTATGATAACAACCCAACTGCTCAATCCCAGAAGCATTGTAGTAATCGGAGGTTCCAATAATACCGGCAAACCGGGCGGCAAGATTTTATACAACCTTAAAGACGGCCGTTTTAAGGGAGCTTTATATGTCGTCAATCCGAAGGACCCCGGGGTGCAGGGCATAAAAACTTTTGCCGGGGTGCATGATTTGCCGCAGGTTGATCTCGCCATTCTTGCAATTGCCGCGAAGTTTTGCGTTGAAACCGTTGAAGTATTGGCAAAACTGAAAAACACGAAAGCGTTTATTATTCTTTCCGCCGGTTTCAGCGAGGAGAGCGAAGAAGGCGCCGGGCTTGAAAAGCGAATCGTTGAAATAATCGACGGCGTCAACGGGAGTTTGATAGGCCCCAATTGCATAGGTTTTTTAAATTCCAATTACAGCGGCGTCTTCACGACCCCCGTACCCGGGCTGGACCCCGGGGGCTGCGATTTTATTTCCGGCTCGGGCGCCACCGCCGTTTTTATTATGGAGTCGGGCATTCCCAAGGGACTGACTTTTTCAAGCGTTTACTCCGTCGGCAACTCCGCTCAGATCGGAGTGGAGGAAGTTTTAAAATACCTGGACGAAAGTTTCGACCCGGCGCATAGCTCAAAAGTAAAGCTGCTTTACATTGAAAACATCAAAAAACCCGATATGCTTTTAAGGCATTCCGCTTCCCTGATCCGCAAGGGCTCGAGGATCGCCGCGATAAAATCAGGCTCATCCGCCGCGGGCGGCCGCGCCGCCTCCTCCCATACGGGGGCCCTGGCCGCCCCTGACGCGGCGGTCGGCGCGCTGCTGCGCAAAGCCGGAATTGTGAGATGTTACGGCAGGGACGAACTTACGACGGTGGCCTCGATTTTCATGCATAAAGAACTTAACGGGAAAAACATCGCGATCATCACTCACGCCGGCGGCCCCGCCATTATGCTCACCGATGCCCTTTCAAACGGAGGCATGGAAATCCCCCGTATTGAAGGGCCGGAAGCGAAGAAGCTTTTGGAGAATCTTTTTCCGGGCTCGTCGGCCGCCAATCCCATAGATTTTTTAGCCACGGGAACCGCCCGGCAACTGGGCGGGATTATGGACTTTTGTGAAAATGAATCCCGGAATATCGACGCGATGATAGTAATCTTCGGCAGCCCCGGCCTGTTTGAGGTATCTGACGTTTACAGGCTGCTGGATGAAAAGATGAAGACCTGCAAAAAACCCGTTTTCCCCGTCTTACCTTCGGTAATAAACGCGGAAAAGGAAATAAAGGATTTTCTGGCAAAAGGAAGGATAAATTTTCCCGACGAAGTTTCGCTTGGAAACGGACTGGCAAAAGTTTTTTACGCGGAGAAACCCGCGCTCCCCGAAAAAATCGAACCGCCTGAAATGGACGACGATAAAATCCGCGGCGTTATCAACAGCGCGGCCGGCGGATATCTGCCGCCCGAGGCGGTCCGGTCGTTATTAGACGCCGCGGGAATTCCAGGCGCCGCGGAAGCCGTCGTAAAAACCAGGAAAGCGGCGCTCGCATCCGCCCAACGACTCGGGTATCCGGTTGCAATGAAAGCAGCGGGCCCGATTCATAAATCCGAGGCCGGCGGAGTCGTCCTGAATGTGAAAAACCCCGATACGGCCGGGGCCGAATTCGACAGATTGATTAAGCTGCCCGGCACTGCGGCCATATTGATCCAGCCCATGCTTTCAGGCGTTGAATTATTTGCCGGCGCTAAAAGGGAAGATAAGTTCGGCCATCTGGTTCTTTGCGGTTTGGGCGGAATTTTTATCGAAGTCTTGAAAGATGTAAGTTCCGGACTGGCGCCGCTTACAAAAGAAGAAGCGTTAAGAATGATCCGCTCGTTGAAAGGTTACGGCATTATTAAAGGGGCAAGGGGACAGGAAGGCGTAAACGAAGAAATGTTCGCGGATATCATTATACGGCTGTCGGCGCTTGTTACGGCCGCCCCCGAAATTTTTGAAATGGACATTAATCCTTTATTAGGCGGGAAAGACAAGGTCGTTGCGGTTGACGCGAGGATAAGGATTGAAAAATAATTAAAAATTTTTGCCGCAAAATTTTTACCGGCGGGATGGAGCGTTAGCATGGAACAAAAATGGAAAACCATCATAGAACCTTTTAAGATCAAAAGCGTGGAACCCCTGGGATTCACCACGAGGGAGGAGCGGCTCTGCATACTTGAGTCCGCCCATTACAACCTTTTCAACATCAGGGCCGAGAAAGTCCTGATAGACCTGCTGACCGACAGCGGCACCGGCGCGATGAGCGCCGCGCAGTGGGCGGGGATCATGCTGGGCGACGAATCCTACGCCGGAGCCCGCAGCTATTACAACTTTGAAAACGAGATAAAGGATCTCACCGGCTATAAGGAGATAATCCCCGTCCACCAGGGCAGGGCGGCCGAAAAAATACTCTTCTCGGTCATAGGCGGAAAAGGCAGCTATATAATTTCGAACTCCCATTTCGACACTACCCGCGCCAATGTGGAAGCTTCCGGCGCCGGGGCCGCGGACTTCCCCGCCAAAGGGGCGTTTGATTTTGACAAGCCGGCCCCTTTCAAAGGCAACGCGGACCTCGCCGCGATGGAGCGTTTCATAAAGGAAAAAGGCGCCAGGAACATACCGCTTTGCGTGATGACGGTCACCAATAATTCCCTGGGCGGCCAGCCGGTGTCCATGGCAAATCTCAAGGGCGCCCGGAACCTGTGCGGGAAATACGGCATCCCGGTGTTCCTCGACTGCGCGCGCTTCGCCGAAAACGCGTATTTCATAAAGCTCCGCGAAAAAGGCTATAACTCCGCGCCGGTCAGGGAAATAGCCGAAGAGATGTTCGAAACGGCCGACGGCGCCATGATGAGCGCCAAAAAGGACGCCCTGGCCAATATGGGCGGATTTCTGGCCATGAACAACGCTGAATGGGCCGCCAAAGCGCGGCAACTGCTGATCTTGACCGAGGGCTTTAATACTTACGGCGGGCTGGCCGGAAGGGACCTTGAGGCCATAGCCATAGGCCTCAGGGAAGTGCTGGAAGAGAACTATCTTCAGTACAGGCTGCGCTCCGCCGAGTACCTGGGAGAAAGGCTTTTAAAGCGCGGCATACCGATAGTGAATCCCCCGGGCGGGCACGGCGTATATATCAACGCCAAAAAATTCCTTCCGCATATAAACCCGCGGAATTTCCCGGCCCAGACGCTGGCGACCCGGTTGTACCTTGAAGGCGGAATACGGGGCATCGAGATCGGGTCCCTTATGTTCGGGCGGCGCGACGCCGGGGGCGGTTTCCTGCCGGCCGCCATGGAACTGGTGCGCCTGGCCATGCCCAGACGCGTATACACGCAGAGCCACATAGACTATGTCATAGAAGTGCTGGAATACATAGCCGGGAATAAAAATTCTATAAAAGGCCTTGAGCTAGTCGAAGCGCCGGAAGTGCTGGCCCATTTCTCGGCTAAACTCAGGCCGGTAAAACAGAAACAGGGTTTAAGGGTCTAAGGGTTTAAGGGTCTAAGGGTTTAAGGGTTTAAGGGGTTAAGGGTTTAAGGGGTTAAGGGTTTAAGGGTCTAAGGGTTTAAGGGGTTAAGGGTTTAAGGGGTTAAGGGTTTAAGGGTTTAAGGGGTTGACGATTGTTAAAAGTTTTCATCCCTTAGACCCTAAAACCCTTAACACCTGAACCCCTCACACTATGTTCGAAAAACGCCGGTTTGAAACCGTACGAAGGGACCTTAAAGCCGTTCTCGGCCCGGAGAATATATTCACCGACGCGGCCGAACTGCTGATGTATTCTTACGACGCCGGCCTGGCAAGGGCCCGGCCGGAAGCGGTGGCGCGGTTCACCTCCACGGAGCAGGTGGCGCCGGCGGTAAAAATACTCTACGCGGCCGGCATCCCCTATCTGCCGAGGCTCGCCGGCACCAACCTGTCCGGCGGCACCATACCTCTTAAGGGCGGAGTGATCTTTAATCTCTCGCTGTTAAACAGGATCCATCAGATAGACACCATAAACAAAGTCGCGCTGGTGGAACCCGGCGTCGTCAACCTGAGACTTCAGCAGGAACTTGACAAATTCGGCTTTTTCTACGCCCCGGACCCGTCCAGCCAGAAAGTCTCGACCATAGGCGGCAACATCGGAGAGAACGCCGGCGGCCCCCTGTGCCTGAAATACGGCGTCACCGCCAACAACGTCGAGCGCCTTGAGGTGGTAACCCCCGAGGGTTCGGTGAAACGCTGGTCTTACCGCGACCCCGGGCCGGACCTGATGAGCCTTATTATAGGCTCGGAGGGAACGCTCGGCATAGTGACCAAAGCCTGGCTGAAGATAATCGAAAAGCCGAAAATCGTAAAAACGGCGGTCGCCGCTTTTCCCTCCATTGAAAACGCCATCAAGGCCGTGACCGGGATCATAAGCTCCGGGATAGCGCCCCGGGCCCTTGAAGCCATGGATAAAGTGTCGCTTTCCGCCGCCAAAAAAAACCTTAAAACCGATTATCCCGCCGGCAGCGAAGCCATACTGATAATAGAACTTGACGGCGGCGATGATAAACGAATAAACCAGGAACTGCGCGACATAGAATATCTCTGCAGGACCGAAGCCGCCGCTTATTTTAAGACGGCCGCCGGCGCCGAAGAGCGCGAAGCCCTCTGGCAGGCCAGGAAAGGCGCCTACCCGGCCATGGCGCGGCTGGCCCCGAACGTGCTGGTGGAGGACGGCGTGGTGCCGAGACCCAGACTCCCGGAAGCGCTTAAAGAAACCCGGGGAATACTTTCGAAATACAAGCTCAGGGCCGGGCTGCTGTTCCACGCGGGCGACGGGAACCTGCACCCCAATATCGTCTTTGACGAGCGCGACATACAGGAAAGCAAACGGGTCAAAAAAGCCGGCTACGAGATACTTAAAAGCTGCATAAGGCTCGGCGGCTCCATTTCGGGCGAGCACGGCATAGGCGTGGAAAAAAGAGTGGCCATGAACTGGATGTACGACGCCCGGACCCTGGACTTTTTCGACGGCATCAAAAAGGCTTTTGACCCGGCGGACCTCGCCAACCCGGACAAGATCCTGCCCGTGGCCTGTGACCGCCAGGCCAAACTCCGGCATTTTGACCCGGCTCTTTTCGGCGGCGCCGCGGCGGCCGTAGTAAACGAACTCCTGTTCCGCGCCCGGAGCGGGACTAAAAGCGCGGTGACCGGGTTGGGCACCAAGCTTAAAAAAAACCGCATAATGGAAGGCCTTAAACTCGTGGACACTTCCGCCCTTAACCGGGTGCTGGACCTGGACCGGGAGAACTTTACGGTAAAAACGGAAGCGGGGATCTCCGTCCGCGAATTAAAAAGCAGGCTGAAAAACGACGGCTTTGAAATAGCCCTGCCGGACCTTGAGGGGTCTATAGGCGGCGCCATAGCGGCCAAGACCTGGCCCCCGCTGAGGGACCTGCTACTCGGCATGGACATAGCGCTGGCCGACGGCGCGGTCGTAACGCTGGGCGGCAAAATCGTTAAGAACGTGGCCGGCTACGACGCGCTTAAGCTCCTGTGCGGGTCCATGGGCGCTTACGCCGTCATACTCACCGTCACCCTGAGGACGGT